>DASVSA010000405.1:0-5191 GCA_036388335.1 Longimicrobium sp.
TGGACGCGGAGAGCGTGCGGCGACTCCCCTTCTTCGCGCGGCTGGGGGCGCTGCCGCTGGATCGCGGCGGGGCTTCCACCTCGCGGGCGGGGCTCCGGGCTGCGGCGGCGAAGCTGAGCGGGCCGGGGCGCGCGCTCTGGATCTTTCCGCAGGGGCACCACCGGCCGGCGCACCTGCGGCCGCTCGGGTTCATGGGAGGGGTGTCGCTGCTGGCGCGCATGGTGCCCGAGGCGGCGGTGATCCCCATCGCCATCCAGTACGCCTGGGGCGAGCAGCCGATGCCCGCCGCCTGGGCCCACCTCGGCGCGCCGCTCCCCGCCCGCGCGCTGGACGCGGACGCGCTGGAGCGGGCGGTGGAGGACGGGCTCGCGCGCATCGACGCGGCGCTGGCGGGGGAGGCGCAGCCCTTTCCGGCGCTGGTGGCGCCGCGGGTGAAGGGGCAGGGGATCGGGGCGCGGCTGCTTGGAGGACGGGCGGATGGCTGACGTGGTGGTGATTGGATCCGGGGTCGGCGGGCTGTCGGCGGCGGTGCGGCTGGCGGCGAGCGGATTGTCGGTGGACGTGCTGGAGGCGGGCGAGCGCGTGGGCGGGAAGCTCGGCGTGGTCGTGGTCGATGGCGTGGAGGTGGATACGGGGCCCAGCGTCCTCACCTTGCCGGGGGCGCTGGACGACACGCTGAGAGTTGCCGGAACTTCGCTGCGCGACGAGCTTTCGCTGCGCGAGCCGGACCCCGCCTTCCGCTACCTGTACCCGGACGGCGTGTCGCTGGACGTCTTCGTGCGCCCCGCCGAGACGCTGGAGTCGGTGAGGCGGACGCTGGGGGCGCAGGCGGCGGACGACCTGGCGGGCTTCCTCCGCTACGCGGGGCGCATCTGGGACGCGGCTGCGCCGCACTTCGTCTACGGCCCCGCGCCCACGCCGGCCGCCCTGGCGCGGGGCGGGCTGGCGTCGCTGGCCCTCCTCCCCCGCATCGACCCGCTGCGGCGGATGTGGGGCGCCATCCAGGGACGCGTGCGCTCGCCGCACCTGCGCTGGCTGCTGGCGCGCTACGCCACGTACAACGGGTCGGACGTGCGCCGCGCCCCCGCCACGCTCAACTGCATCGCCCACGTGGAGCTGGCGATGGGCGGGTACGGGGTGGAGGGCGGGATGTACGAGGTGGCCCGCGCCCTGGCCCGCGCCGCGGAGCGTGCCGGCGCCCGCATCCACACCGGCGCGCGTGTGGAGCGCATCGTCATCGATGATGGCCGCGTGCGCGGGGTGCAGACGGCCGACGGGCGGATGTGGGGCGCCGATGTCGTGGTGGGGAACGCGGATGCGGCACACGTGCTCGGCGACCTCCTTCCGCGCGGAACGGCGAGGCGCGGGCCGGCGGTGCCCTCGATGTCCGGGTGGGTGGGGATCGTGCGCGCGCGCCGCCGCACCGGCGCCGATGCGCGCGTCGCCCACACGGTGCTCTTCCCGGGGCGCTACCTGGACGAGTTCGCCGACATCTTCGACCGCGACCGCCCTCCCGTGGAGCCCACGGTCTACCTGTGCGCCCAGGAAGCCTGTCACGGCCGCTCGGGCTGGGCGGACGAGGAGCCCGTCTTCGCGATGGCCAACGCCCCGGCCGAGCCCGCGGCTGGCCCGCGCGCTCCGGCGGTGTGGAGCGGGCTGCGCGAGACGGTGATGGAGCGGATGCGTGCCGCGGGGCTGCGCGGCGAGGATGACGAGCTGGCGTGGGAGCGCACGCCGGGCGGGCTGGCGGATGCCTTCCCCGGGAGCCGCGGGAGCATCTACGGAGCCGCATCCAACTCGCCGCTCTCCGCCTTTCGCCGGCCGCCGAACCGGGTGGCGCGGGTGGGCGGGCTCTACCTTGCGTCGGGGAGCGCGCACCCGGGCGGCGGCGTGCCGCTGTGCATCCTCTCGGGCGCGGCGGCCGCGCGGGCCGTGCTCGCGGACCGGTAATAGCGGGCCTCACACAGAGACACAGAGGCACAGGGAAGTGAAGGGGTTTTTTAGAAGACTGCGGCCCGTTGCGGTGCTGGCGGCGCTCCCTTTGTGCGCGTCGGCGCGCACGGTGGGCGCGTGGGAAGGGCTCTACGCGATGGAGCTGCGCGTGGGGAGCATCGCGCGCGTGCCGGTGATGGGGTCGCAGCGCAGCGTCACGCGCTCGCTGCTGCTGGTGGAGATGGAGCGCCGGGGCGGACGCCTGGTGCAGCGCCAGCGCGTGTGCGACGTGGCCATCACCAGCCCGCGGGTGCGGATGACGGTGCCCGCGGCGTTCGTCCACGCCCTCCACCCGCGCGAGTACACGGCCGAGGTGAGCGGCGGCTACACCGCCGACCCCGGCGTGGACTACGTGGGCTACGACCCGCGCGTCACCGGCGGCGCCCTGCCCAGCGACGCGCGCTCTCCCGGCGTGGTGGACAGCGACGGCGACGGCGAGCCCGGCGCGACCGTGGTGGGGCACTTCCCGCTGGTGGGCCGCGTGCGGCTCTTCGTGGCGCAGCGCGCGCACGTGCTGCTGCGCGGCCGGCAGGTGTCGGAGGGGCGGGTGGAGGGAGGGGTGGAGGTGCTCCTGCTGGAGCAGCGCACGCTGGGCGCCTCCAACCGGTTCTTCGAACGCACTCTCCCCGTGCGCCCCGACCCCGGCGCCGGCGGCTTCACCCTGGTCCGCACGCAGGTGGCCGGGTGCGCCGAGCTCGTGAAGGGCGCGCGGACGATCTTCGCGCGCTGATCCCTCAACACCGCCCGCACATGCCCGGCCGTCCGTACGTCCTCGCCGAAGCCACCTGGAAGACGGTGGAGCACACCCCCTACCAGGTGGCGGTGCTCCCCTGGGGCGCCACCGAGCCCCACAATTACCACCTCCCCTACGCCACCGACGTCATCCAGTGCGACCACGTGGCCGCCGAGGCCGCCCGCCGCGCCTGGGAGCGGGGGACCCGCGCGGTGGTGCTCCCCACCGTCCCCTTCGGCGTGCAGACGGGTCAGCTCGACCTCAAGCTGACCCTCAACCTGAACCCCAGCACCCAGGCCGCCGTCCTCGCCGACCTGGTGCACGCGCTGGACGGGCAGGGCATCCACCGCCTGGTGCTGCTCAACGGCCACGGCGGCAACGACTTCCGGCAGATGATCCGCGAGCTGCAGCCGCGCTCGCGGGTCTTCGTGTGCACGGTCAACTGGTGGAACTGCGTGGACCCCGGGCCCTTCTTCGCCGAGCCGGGCGACCACGCGGGCGAGCTGGAGACGAGCGTGATGATGCACGTCGCCCCCGAGCTCGTCCTCCCGCTGGACGAGGCGGGGAGCGGCGACGCGCGGCGCTTTCGCGTGGCCGGGCTGCGCGAGGGATGGGCCTGGGCCCCGCGCCACTGGCGCCAGGTGACGGACGACACCGGCACCGGCAACCCCGCCGCCGCCACGCCCGAGAAGGGGAGCACCTTCTTCGACGCCGTCACCGAGCGCATCGCCGGCCTCCTCGTGGACCTCGCCGCCGCCGACCTCGACGCGCTCTACGAATAAGGCCTCACACAGAGACACAGAGGCACAGAGACGACTTCATCTCTGTGCCTCTGTGTCTCTGTGTGAGACCCTTTTGAGAGCGGCGCGGGTGATGGTCTGGCGCGCGGCGGCGGGGTAGTCGTGCCAGGGGTCCTGGCGGAGCTTGGCCAGGCGCGCGGGGACGGTGCGGACGGTGAAGTCCAGGGGCTCGGCGCCGGAGCGGAGCTCGTCCCAGGTGAGGGGGGTGGAGACGGGGGCGCCGGGGCGCGAGCGGGTGGAGAACGGGGTGACGATGGAGGCACCCCAGGCGTTGCGCAGGTAGTCCACGAAGATGCGGCCCTTGCGGTCCGCCTTGGCGGAGTGCTCCACGTAGTGCCCGGGCGCGCGGCGGGTGGCCTCCTCGGCCAGGGCGCGGCTGAACTCGCGCACCTGGTCCCAGCTGTGGCGGCGCGCCAGGGGGACCACCACGTGAACGCCCTTGCCCCCCGTGGTCTTCACGAAGGAGCGCAGCCCCAGCTCCGCCAGGCGGTCGCGGAAGGAGAAGGCGGCTCCTACCACCCCCGCCCACGACACCCCGGGGCCGGGGTCCAGGTCCAGCACCATGCGGTCGGGCCGGTCCAGCCGGTCGCGGCGCGCGCTCCAGGTGTGGAGCTCCAGCACGCGCATCTGCACCATCGCCAGCACGGCCTTCAGCGTCTCCGCCGCCAGGTGGAGCGACTTCTCGCCGTCGGGCGACTCCACCTCCACCTGCCGCATCTCGGGCGGGAGGTGGCCGGAGGCGTGCCGCTGGTAGAAGCAGGCGCCCCCCTCGCCGTCGGGGCAGCGGACCAGCGTCAGCGGGCGGCCACGCAGGAAGGGGAGGATACGGTCCGCCACCGCCACGTAGTACTCGGCCAGCTCCCGCTTGGTGATCCCCTGCTCCGCGTAAAGCACGTCGTCCGGGTGCGAGATGCGCACGCCCGAGACCCGCAGCTCGTCCGCCTTCGCCATCCTCATCCCTCCGCTCCGGTGGTGGGGCGATCCTCTCGCGTCCTCCCTCTGCATCGGCGGTGCCGGGCGCACCGAAAGGGTTGACGGGAGGGGAACAAAACCCGAAGATACACCGTATAAGGTTCTGCGCAGCAGGACCCAATCACGGAGGGATGACACGATGGCGGAGATCAACTTCAGGTCACTGCAGGACCGCTTCGAGGTGGACGAGATCGAGTGGCGGCTGCAGCAGGCGGGCGAAAAGAATGGCCGAGTGTGGGCCATGTGCGTCCCGTTCATCACCAACCGCGCCATCCAGAGCCGCCTGGACGAGGTAGTGGGGCCCGGCAACTGGAAGAACGAGTTCCGCCCCGGCCCGGACGGCGGCGTGATGTGCGGGCTTTCGGTGCGGGTGGGCGACGAGTGGGTGACCAAGTGGGACGGCGCCGAGAACACCGACATCGAGGGGGTGAAGGGCGGCCTCTCGGGCGCGATGAAGCGCGCGGCGGTGCAGTGGGGGATCGGGCGCTACCTGTACGCCCTGGACGAGACCTTCGCCCAGGTGAGCGAGAACGGGAGCCTGCGCGGGAAGACCAAGGACGGCAAGCCGTTCCGGTGGGACCCGCCCCAGCTCCCCAAGTGGGCCCTTCCGGACCCGCAGCCCAAGCGCGCCGCCGAGGCGCCCGCCGCGCCCATCGCCGCGATGCCCGCCGAGCCGGGCGAGTCGCCCGCCGCG
>DASVSA010000406.1:0-5279 GCA_036388335.1 Longimicrobium sp.
GGCCCTGTTTGGCGGTGGCCGACTTGCGCACCCCCCACGCGTTCAACGCCGTAAAAACGGCCACGGCGCCCACGGCCACGGCGCGCGCCGGCACCCCGGGCGCCAGAACGGCCAGGTACGCCCCCAGCCCCAGCCCCACCGTCCCTGCGGCGGCGGCCTTGCTGGCAAGGAACATCCACCCCGCCGCGAAGCCGGCCCATGGGTGCAGCACGCGGTAGCCGTACTCGTACGTCCCGCCCGCCTGCGGATACTCGGCCGCGAGCTGGGCCGAGCTGAGCGCGTTGCACGCCGCCGCCACCCCCGCGATGGCCAGCGACACCAGGAACGCCGGCCCGGCGATCCCCGCCGCCACGCCCGTCACCACGAAGATCCCCGCCCCCACCACAGCGCCGACGCCGATGGCCACGGCGTCGCCCAGCCCCAGGGTGCGGGCGAGGGTGGATTGGGAATATGCGGGTGTGGACATAGATTCAGCGGCGAAGGGCGGTCTCACTCCGTGTCTCTGTGCTTCTGTGTGAGACCCGTAGTACCTCAAACCTGCCGCCCCCGCCGTACCCTCGCAACGACAACGGAGTAACGATTGGCGACGGACAACATCGAGGCGCCCGGCGTGACGCGGGTGGACCTGCGCTGGCGCGGGCTGGTGGGGCAGGTGGCCGCGTACCTGCTGGCGGACGCGGGCGAGCTGGCCGTGATCGACTGCGGGCCGGGGAGCACGCTGGATGCGCTCCTCCGCGCGATGGAGGACGCGGGGCATGATCCCGCCTCGCTCACGCACGTCATGGTCACGCACGTGCACCTGGACCACGCGGGCGGTGCCGGCGCGCTGCTGCGGGAGGCGCCGCGTGCCCGCCTGTACGTGCATCCGCGCGCCGCGCGCCACCTGCAGGACCCCTCGCGCCTCCTCACCAGCGCCGCGCGCATCTACGGCGACCGCATGGACGCGCTGTGGGGGACGATGCTCCCCGTGCCCGCCGAGCGCATGCAGGTGCTCCACGACGGGGACGAGGTGCGCGTGGGGAGGCGCTTGCTGCGCGCGCTGGATACGCCCGGCCACGCCGTCCACCACCACGCCTACCACGCGGGCGACCTCCTCTTCAGCGGCGACGCGGGCGGCATCCGGCTGGGCGGCGCCCCCTACGTGCGACCGCCCACCCCGCCGCCGGACATCGACGTCCCCGCGTGGCGCGCCAGCATCGCCCGCATGCGCGCGCTCGGCGCGGGCCGCATCCTCCCCACTCACTTCGGCGGCGCGGGGGACGTGGAGTGGCACCTGGACGACCTGGAAGCGCGCCTGGTGGATTGGGCCGCCTGGTCCGCGCGCGAGCTGGCCGCGGGCGCGGATCTCGCGACCCTCACCGAGAAGCTGCGCGCCAAGGCCCACGCCGAAGTGGTGGCCGCCGCCGGCACCGACGCCATGGCGCTCGACTACGAGGCCGCGGTCCCTTCGGAGATGATGGCCGCCGGCCTGCTACGCTATCACCAGGTCAACTCGTGATCTCTCCGTTTGAGCCCCCTGTCCAGGCGATGGACATCCCCTTCAGCGAGGTGATCTCCGCGCTCTCCTACGCGCTGGACATCACCGAGGGCCAGCCGGAGGGGCACGCGGTGAGGAGCTGCCTGATCGGGATGCGGGTGGCGCACGAGATCGGGCTGGGGGCGGAGGACCGCTCGCACCTGTTCTACGCGCTCCTCCTCAAGGACCTGGGGTGCTCCAGCAACGCCGCCCGCACCTGCGCCCTCTTCGGCGCGGACGACCTGGAGGTGAAGCGGAGCTGGAAGACGACGGACTGGTCCAGCGGGTGGGAGTCGTTCCTCCACGTGGCCCGCAACGCCGAGGCGGGCGGATCGCCGCTGGCGCGGGCGCGGCGCGTCCTCTCCTTCGCCTTCGCGGGCGAAGTGGGCACCGAGCTGGTGCAGACCCGCTGCGAGCGCGGCGCGGACATCGCGCGCATGCTGGAGCTGGCCGAGCCCACCGCCGCCGCCATCCGCGCACTGGACGAGCACTGGGACGGCGGCGGCAAGCCGGACGGCCTGCGCGGCGACCAGATCCCCATCCTGGCGCGCATCGCCTCGCTGGCCCAGACCACCGACGTGTTCTTCACGGCGTACGGGCGCGATGCGGCGCTCGCCACGGCGCGCGAGCGCGCCGGCCGCTGGTTCGATCCCGAGCTGGCGAGGGCGCTGGAGCTCACCCGCACCGACGGCGCGTTCTGGGAGCTGCTCCACGAGCCCGACCTGCGCGCCGCCGTGGCCGCCGTGGAGCCCGCCGACCGCGCGCTGGTGGCCGACGACGACCGCCTGGACCGCATCGCCGAAGCCTTCGCGCGCGTGATCGACGCCAAGAGCCCCTACACCTTCCATCACTCGGAAGGCGTGGCGGAGTACGCCGCGGCGGCGGGGCGCGTGCTGGGCATGGATGCGGGCGGGCTCCGCGAGCTCAACCGCGCGGCGCTCCTCCACGACATCGGCAAGCTGGGCGTCTCCAACCGCATCCTGGACAAGCCGGGAAAGCTCACCGAGGCGGAGATGGAGGTGGTCCGTCGCCACCCCGAGTACACGGAGCGCATCCTGGGCCGCGTCGCCCGCCTCCGCGGCCTGGCCGCGCTGGCCGGCGCCCACCACGAGCGCATGGACGGCAACGGCTACCACCGCGGCGTCCCCGCCGGCCAGCTCCCCCTCGCCGCCCGCGTCCTCGCCGTGGCCGACGTGTGCGAGGCCCTCTCCGCCGAGCGCCCCTACCGCGCCGCCCTCCCCCGGGACCGCGTCCTGGAGATCATGCGCGGCCTCGTGGGCCCCGGCCTCTGCCCCGAGAGCTTCGCCGCGCTGGAAGAATCGATGCTCGCATCCTGAACACACGGAGCGGCCGTTCTCCCTCCGTGTCTCTGTGCCTCCGTGTGAGCCCCGTTCGCCCCTCCGTTGCGGCGCGTTTGATGCGGGAAGCGCCCAATCGCAGACGTGATGGTTGTCAAACGGGCGAGTGCGTGTATCTTGCCGCATAGCGGGGACGGGGCGCGCGCCGCCATCCGCATACGCCACCGGGCGCGAAGGCGGGGAAGGCAGACGCTAACCTAAGCCGCCGCAACGTGATCCGGGGAACAACCGTTGGACGGGCGGGTAGACAGATTCGGCGAGTGGGTGGATTTTTATTCATCCATTAGATTGAAGATGCGAGGCGCGGGAGAGGGTGCGCCGGAAGCGGGAAAAACAGGGATTGGTGCTTGACAGCGGCAGAGACGCTGTGCACCTTTCGGTATCCTGAAGACAGCCCGCGACTAGGTTTTGCACCATCTGAGCACCGCTACCTCCGTCCCGTGCCCCCTCCGGCGGCACGAGGCGGAGTTTCGATCTAACGTTCGCTTCGATCCGGGTCAGAAATCCGCGAGGCGGTTCGTTCAGAAGGTGACACGGGGCCGAGAGGCCCCCGGCGCGGTGGGCGGCGCCACGGCGATCCACATGGAGGGGACGGAATGTTCAACAAGCTGGTCGCATCCGGCGGGGCCAGGAAGAGCTTCTGGACGGCCAAGACCATCGCCACGTCGGTCGTGCTCCATGGCGTGCTGGTCGCCGGCGCGGTCGCGGCGAGCACGGGGTACGACCCCACGGCCAAGAAGGACGAGGAGCTCGTCGACTTCATGGAAGTGAAGGACGAGCAGAAGGAGGAGCCGAAGCCGGAGGAGCCGAAGCCGGAGGAGCCCAAGCCGCCCGAGCCGGAGCCGGAGAAGGCGCCGCCCCCGGTGGTGAAGGGCTTCCAGGAGCTACTGCCCCCGCAGGAGCCTCCCAAGGACATTCCGGCCGTCAACCCCAACGAAGTCGCGGTCAAGGCCGAGGACTTCACGGGGCAGGGCAAGGCCGGCGGCGTGGCCGAAGGCGTGGAGAAGGGCGTGGCGCAGAGCACGGTGGAGCGCGAGACTCCCCCGGACCAGGGTGTGTACGACATCTCGGCCGTGGAAGTGAAGCCGGACCTCAGCAACCGCAACGACGTGGCTCGCGCCCTGGAGCGGAACTACCCGCCCCTCCTGCGCGACGCGGGCGTCGGCGGCACGGTGACGCTCAAGTTCCGCGTCAACGAGGACGGCCGCGTGGACGCATCCACCATCGAGGTGGTGTCCAGCGACAACGAGCAGTTCTCCGACGCCGCCAAGAAGGTGGTGGAGCGCATGCGCTTCCGCCCGGCCAAGGTGAACGACCGGCCGGTGAAGGTGCTGGTGACCATCCCCATCGCCTTCCAGCCGCAGACCTGAGCGGCGGCGCGGGCGAGGGAACGGAGGAACGGCCGCTCGCACGGGGGGGCGGCCGGTTGCAGGGCGAGGGACCAGGGCGGCGCCGCGCGGGCTGCGCCGTGAAAGAAGTCAACCGAAACACTCTTTGTGAAGCGCGACCCGCGCGGAGGAGAAGCCAAGCCAATGTCTTTCTCGATTGCTGAGATCTGGGCCGATACCGGCTGGTTGAACCGGGGCATCGTGATCCTGCTCATCCTCATGAGCATCCTGTCGCTCTCGGTGGCCGTGGCCAAGTGGCTCCGCTTCCGGAAGATGTCCGCGGCCACCCGGGCCTTCGCCCCGGCCTTCTCGCAGGCGCTGGAGCAGGACAACATCGCCGAGGCGCTCGCCACGGCCGACCAGTACCCGAACTCGCACGTGGCCCGCGTGCTCGGCGAGTCGCTGCGCGAAGTGGCGCCGCTGCTGGACGACCCGCGCGCCGCGGGTGCCGCCATCAACTCCGCCGAGCGTTCGGTGGAGCGTGAGCAGATCCTGCTGGCCAACGACCTGAAGAGCGGCCTGGGGCTGCTGGCCACCATCGGCGCCACCGCGCCCTTCGTGGGGCTGCTCGGCACCACGCTCGGCATCGTGCGCGCCTTCATGGGCATGGGTGAGAGCGGCGCCGGCCTCGAGGCCGTGTCGAGCGGCATCGCCGAGGCCCTGATCGCCACGGCCATCGGCCTGATCGCGGCGATCCCGGCGGTGTGGCTGTACAACTACTTCACCGCGCGCCTGGACACGCTCTTCTCGGAGCTGGCCTACGCCGGCCGCGAGATGATCGACTGGATGATGACGCGCCAGGCCCGCCGCGAGCTGGCCTCGGGCGGCAACCCCACCTTCCACGGGGACTGACCCGATGGCTGGAGGACACCTCGGCGGGAGCGCCAGCTTCGGCGGCTCCCCCCTGCCCACGGTGGCCGGGTTCGAGTCCGACGTGACCGCCGACATCAACGTCACGCCGATGATCGACGTGATGCTGGTGCTCCTGATCATCTTCATGGTGGTCACCCCGGCGCT
>DASVSA010000407.1:0-4911 GCA_036388335.1 Longimicrobium sp.
GCCAGGCGCGCTTCAAGCTCGCGCTGGATGCGCGCGTCGTCGGCGGCGCGCTGGGCGATCACCTGCGGCGTCACGGCCGGCTCGCCGCCGCCGAACACGCTGCAACCCGCCGCCAGCGGGAGGAGGCCCGCCATCGTCCACCTGCTCATCATCGCTCGGCTCACCCGGTCGCTCCGGTGTGGGGGAAACCTTTGCCCCGTGGGGCCGTTACTACTCTACAGGCGCAGCGGGGCAGGATAACTCCCCCGCGGGCCGCAAGCGAGGGGCCATGCGCCGCTCCCGTCCGTCCGCTACCTTTCCTCATCATGAGCGACTACTTCCGCATCACCCGCAAGCACAGCTACTCGCTGCTCTTCGTCCTCCCCCTCCTGCTGCTGTACGAGGTGGGTGCGTGGAGCATCGCGGGCCCCACCTCGGGGATGAGGAACGGCGCCGACGTGCTGCTGCGCGCCGCGCTGGCGGTGGGCGGGGTGCACGGCACGGCCGCCTTCGCCGCGCTCCTGGTGCTGGCGGGGGCCGTGCTGATCGCGCTGGAGCGGCGGCGCGAGCGGGTGCCGCTGCGCCCCCGCCTGTTCGCGGCGATGCTGGCCGAGAGCGCGGCGTACGCCGTGATCTTCGGCGCGGCGGTGGGAACGGTGACCCAGTGGCTGGTGGGCGCGCGGCTGGCGGCCGACGGCGGGGTGGCCCAGCTTCCCGTGCGGGACCAGGTGGTGCTCTCGCTGGGCGCGGGGCTGTACGAGGAGCTCCTCTTCCGCGTGCTGCTCGTGGGCGGGCTGGCGGCGCTGTTCGCGGGGGTTGGGATGAGGAAGAAGAACGCGGGGATCGCCGCGGCGCTGCTGGCGGCGCTCATCTTCTCCGCCTTCCACTACATCGGCCCCTACGCGTACCCGCTGGAGCTGCAGAGCTTCGTCTTCCGCTTCGTGGCGGGGCTGGCGTTCAGCGGCCTCTTCCTGCTGCGCGGCTTCGGGATCGCCGCGTGGACCCACGCGCTGTACGACGTGTTCCTGGTGGTGCTGAGGGGCGGCTGACCGCGCCGCCTGTTTCCCCATCCGTGAAACCCGGGGCACCCCGGCGGGTACATGGGCACTCGCCCCGACTTACGACCTTTCTGGAGGTACTGTGATGCGCGCCACCGTTGTCCGGCTCCTGGCCCTTTCCACCCTGTTCGGCGCCGCCGCGTGCGACGGCGACGGGCCGGGACCGAGCCGCCTGACTCTGCAGGAAGTGTCGGGGGTGTACCGCGTGTGCACGCTTCGCTTCCTCCCGCAGAACTCCGCGTTCCCGGCGGCCAACCTGCTGGAGCGCGTGATCGACACCACGCCTCCCCCGGGGAAGCTCGAGCCCACCGTCACGCTCTTCGCGGACCGGCCGGAGTACCAGCTCGCCTACACGCGCAGCGACGCCGCCAGCCAGGACTTCCGCAGCAGCGTGTCGTTCACCGGCGACCAGGTGCTCCTGCGCTTCTACACGGACGACGACTCCCGCGGCCAGGTGCCGTCCGAGCTGCTGCTGCCCCGCGACGTGCGGCTGGACTTCCAGAACAGTCCCAAGCGCCTTTCCACCAGCGCGTCGCGTATCTATTCCGTGTCGCGCCGTGACTACGCGCGGGCCGCGGGGGTGGAGGAGAGCGGGTTCGCCCCCACGATCCCGGGGAGCCTGGACATCTCGCTGCGGGAAGGGTCCTGCTCCTAAAGCCTCGCACAGAGGCACAGAGACACAGAGAGTAGATGAAGCTTCGCATCTTCGCGGCCCTCGCGCTGGCCCTGGCGGCGGCGCCGGCACGCGCGCAGGCACCCGCCACGGAGGGGTGGAACTCGCCGCGCGCGCTGGAGCTCATCGCCCGCGCGCGCGACCGCCGCTCGCAGGCGCTGGCCGACACGGGAATGCTGGACTACCAGGCCGACGCGCGCGGCTTCATCTACTTCTACCTGGACCGCCCCGGCGGCAGCGAGCGGTCGCTGGTGAAGACGGACCAGGTGGCGCTGGACGTGATGTGGAAGGCGCCCAACCTTTCCAAGCAGCGGATCGTGGGGCTGCGCGACGCCAAGAACCTCCCCACCAACATCCGCTACCACGAAGACCACCTGACGGTGGTGCAGGACAACTTCGGCGACCTGATCCGCTACGGCGACGGCGACGAGGTGCGCGACGTGCTGCACCCGGCGGCGGGCGTGGGGCCGGCCACGTACGACTACCGGCTCAACGACTCGCTGGCCATCCGCACGCCCGGCTCCACCGAGCCGGTGCGCGTGTACGAGGTGCAGGTGAGGCCCAGGGACCCCAGCCGGCCCGCGATGATCGGCTCGGTGTTCGTGGACCGGCGCGGGGGCGACATCGTGCGCATGTCGTTCACCTTCACGTCGGCCGCGTACGTGGACCCGCAGCTCGACTACATCAACGCATCGCTGGAGAACGCGCTCTACAAGGGGCGCTTCTGGCTCCCTCACCGGCAGCAGGTGGAGCTGCGGCGCCAGCTGCCCGAGCTGGGCTTTCCCGTGGGCGGGATGATCCGCGGGACGATGAGGATCTCCAACTACCGCTTCAACCAGGGGCTCTCGACCGGCCTCTTCTTCGGCCCGCGCGTGGTGTCGGTGCCCGAGAGCCAGCGGCGCCGCTTCGGGTTCGAGCAGGCCATCGACGCGGAGCTCAAGGAGGAGGGGATCGGCCCCTCCACGGAGCTGGCCGACGTGCGGCGGCAGGCTGCGGAGCTGATCCGCGGGCGGATGCTGAGCGGCCTTCCCGCCCTGCGCGCCAACATCCCGGCGGCGTCTTCCGTGCTGCGCTACAACCGCGCGGAGGGGCTCGTGGCCGGCTTCGGATCGCGGCTTCACCCGCGCGAGACGCTCACGCTGGAGGCGAGCGCCGGCTGGGCGTTCGGCCCCATGCGCCCCACGGTGGAGGGCACGGCCACGGTCACCCACCCCGGCTACCGCGCGGGGGTGCGCGGCTACGTGTACGAGCCGCGCGACGTGGGGCTGGGCCCCGTGGCCTCCGGCGCCGTCAACACGCTGAGCGCGCTGGTGGCGGGGCGCGACTACACCGATCCCTTTTACGCCGGCGGCGTGGAAGGGTGGGGCGAGCGCGCCGTGGGCCCCTGGACGGGCACGCTGCGCCTGCGCGCCGAGGCGCACACCAGCGCGCGCCTGGAATCCACCTTCTCGCTGGGCGGCACCCTGCGCCCGGTGCGCCCGGTGGACGAGGGGCTGATGCTGGGCGGGTCGCTCTTCTTCGCGCGCGCGGCGGCGAGCGGCGTGGCGCGGGGGTGGTCCGCCTCGGCCGGCGCGGACGGCGGCGTGCTGCGGGGCGACGAGCCGGACGAGCTCGACCCTACGTTCACCATCACCGGCACGCGCGCCTTCATGCGGCCCCGCGTGGACCTTGGCTACGTGCGCCGCTGGACTCCCGCGCGCGCCGAGCTGGAGGCCGGCACCTCGGCCGGCATGGCGCTGGGCGAGCTTCCGCGCCAGGGGCTGTTCCTGGTGGGCGGGCGGGGCACCCTCCCCGGCTTCCCCTTCCGCGCGTTCGGCGGCGACCGCTTCGCGCTGGCGCGCGTGCAGGGCTCGGCGGACGTGGTGGGGTCGTGGCTGCGCGGGCGCGCCTTCGCCACCGCCGGCTGGGCGGACGCGGGCGGCGCCGGGCGCGCTCCCCTGCTGGAGTGGGGCGCGCGCCCCACGGGCGATCCGCGCGTTTCGGTGGGCGCCGGGGTGGGGCTGTTCTACGACATCGTACGCTTCGACGTGGCGCGCGGGCTGGGCCCCGGCGGCCGGTGGGAGCTGATCTTCGAGGCGAACCCTTCGTTCTGGGATTTCCTGTGAGCTTTTTCCGTGGGTGCGCGCGATGATCATGCGGGCTCTGATCGCGGTCTTCCTGCTGGTGCTGGCGGTGATGCAGCTCCGCCAGGGCCGCCCGCTCAACGCCGCCGTGGACGTGATCTTCGCGATGGTGGCCGGGCTCCTGGCCTTCACCGCCCGCCCCGGCGCTCGCCGCCCGCCGCGCGGGCTGATCCTGGGGCTCCTCGCGGTGGGGATCGTGCTGTGGATCGCGTCGCTGGTGGGCCGGTTCCGGTGAACCGCGGGCTCACACAGAGGCACAGAGACACAGAGACAAGAACCCGTTGATCGACGCATTTCACCTTCCGGCGCTGGCGCACCCGCCCACCACCACCTGGTCGTACGGGAGGGGGGCGGATGCGTTCGAGGTGCGCATCCCGCGGCTGACGGCGGCGCTGCTGCGCGAGCAGGTGCAGGCGCTGGGGGCCGCGCGCGACGAGCACCTGGCCGGGCGTTCAGTGGCCTCCGTGGTGGAGGTGGTGGACCGCGTGGCGGCCCGCCTGCTGGACCCGGCCGACCCGCTGCGGCAGACGGCGGAGCGCGCGCTGCCGGCCATGACCAACTACTCGCCGGCCATGATCCGCCTGGTGCTGGACCGCATGGCGGCGGACTGGCGCGCGGCCCCGCTCCGCGAGCTGCTGCGCTCCGAGTTCGGCGACCCGCGCGTGCTGGACGGCTTCCACCCCGCGCAGCGGGGGGGCGGCGAGCGGATGGCCGTGGGGCCGCGGCTGGTGGCGAACGTCTTCAGCGGCAACGTGCCCGGCGTGGCGGTGACGGCGCTCATCCGGTGCCTGCTGCTCAAGTCCGCGGCGCTGGGGAAGACGGCCGTGGGCGAGCCCCTCCTCCCCGCCCTTTTCGCGCGCGGGGTGGCGGAGGTGGACCCGGGGCTGGGGGCCTGCCTGGCCGTCACCTACTGGCCCGGCGGCGACGACGAGATGGAGCGCACCGCCCTGGAGGCCGCCGACGCCGTGGTGGTGTACGGCGGCGCCGAGGCCGTGGCCGCCGTGCGCGACCGCACCCCGCGCGGCACGCGCTTCCTGGGGTACGGCCCCAAGATCTCCTTCGGCGTGGTGGGCCGCGG
>DASVSA010000408.1:0-2270 GCA_036388335.1 Longimicrobium sp.
CGCGCCTTCTGCGCCAGCAGCGCCAGCGGCTTCTCCACGTCGCCCTGCACCGTCATCATCAGGTCGGCGAGCTCGTCGATGATGACGACGATGTACGGGAGAGGGCCGCCCTTGTACAGCCAGCGGTCGGGATCACCCTCCTCGCCGTCTGCCTCGGGGGAGCGGATGACGACACCGCTCTCCACGCGCTTGTTGAAGTCCTGCAGGTTGCGCACGCCGTTGACCGAGAGGAGCTCGTAGCGGCGCTCCATCTCCAGCACGGCCCACTTGAGCACGGCCGCGGCGTCGTTGTTGTCGGTGACGACGGGGTGGCGCAGGTGGGGGAGGTCGTTGTACATGCTGAGCTCCACCATCTTCGGGTCCACCATCAGGAACCGCAGCGACCGCGGCGAGTGGCGGTAGACCAGCGAGGTGATGATGGTGTTGACGCACACCGACTTGCCCGAGCCCGTGGCCCCGGCGATCAGCAGGTGGGGCATCTTCGCCAGGTCGGCCACCACCGGCCGCCCCGCGATGTCCTTGCCCAGCGCCAGCGGGAGCAGCGCCTTGCTGGAGCGGAACTGCGAGCTCTCCACCACTTCGCGGAAGAACACCATCTCCGGCGACGGGTTGGGGACCTCCACGCCCACGGCGCCCTTGCCGGGGATGGGCGCCACGATGCGCACCGAAGGCGCCTTGAGGGCAAGCGCCAGGTCCGCCTCCAGGTTCGCGATGCGCGCCACCTTCACGCCGGGCGCGGGCGACACCTCGAACTGCGTGACCACGGGCCCGGTGGTCATCCCCATGATGGTGCCTTCGATCTTGAAGGTCGCCAGCTTGTCGATGAGCACCTGCCCCAGCTTGTCCAGCTCCTGCCGGTTCCTCATCTCGTCGCGGAAGGGCGCCGCCGTCAGCAGCCCCGTCGCCGGCAGGTCGTCGGCGGTGGGATCGCCCGCGTCCTCGGGGATCAGCTCCGTCTGCTCCGCGGCGGTGGAGCGCGCCACGGGCTTGGGCGCGGCCTTCCCCTTCTTCGGCGGCGCCGGCGCCACGGCGACAGGGCGCTCCACCACCGTGAGCTCCTCGTCGTACGAGGCGAACGCGTCGTCGGGGAGGAAAGCGGCGTGCTCCTCCACGATCTCCGCTTCCTCCGCCTCCTCATCCACTTCCGGCGCGCGGGTGTCGCGGGCGGGGAGGAGGAGGCGCGGGTCGGGGATGCGCAGCGTGGGCGCGGGGATGGAGCTCGCCAGGGTGCGCGCGCGCCCCCAGGCCAGCCGCCCGCCGCCCACCGCGGTGCGCAGCGGATTCCAGCGCACGGTTGCGACGCACAGCCCCGCGAAGGCGAAGAAGAGGACGAGCGACGCGCCCACCGTCCCCACCAGCGAGGCCATCCCCCACCCCGCGGCGGCGCCGGTCCACCCGGCCAGGAGCGGCGGCGCGGCGACGTGCCCCACGCCCACGGCGATGCTGGCGGGAACCAGGATCATCAGCCCCACGGCCAGCACGCTCCAGCGCAGCGCGGCGGACGACTCGAGCTTCTCGAACGCCACCAGCCCCCACAGCGCCGCGAGCACGGGCAGCCCCAGCGCGCCGATCCCCAGGAACCCCAGGGTGCCGCGCGCCAGCCAGCTTCCCGCCACGCCCACCACGTTGCCGGTGGGAAACACGCGCATCCCCGCCGTCCCAAAGAGGCCCACGGGGACCAGGGAGAGCGCGAGGAGTAGCGCGAGCGCCAGGAGGCCGAGCCCCCACAACTCCCGCCGCTGCCGGTCGTCGAGTGTCAACTGCATGGGATCAACTGAAGTGCGTGAGTGCGTTAGTGCGTCAGTGCGTTTGTAGGGGCGCGATTCATCGCGCCCGTGCCGTCGGCACCCGCCGCCGCCCGCCGCCATCCGTTACCTTGCAGGGGCAGCCCCATGTGGCTGCCCGTGCCTTCAGACCCCGCCGCGGCATCGGCGCGCCACGGACGGTTCGTCAGAATGGATGGTCCGGGCAGCCACGTGGGGCTGCCCCTACGAAGGGCGGCTGGTGGGTTGGGACAGGATCGAGAGAGCGGAGAGGGTGGGCGCGATGAATCGCGCCCCTACATGATATCTAAACGGCGCGTTGTGAGTGCGTCAACGCGCTCGAATTCAAAGCGCACTCACGCACTAACGCACTCACGCACTACCGTTGTCCGCCAGCGTGATGCTGCGGTCCTGGAAGAGGGGCAGTACGTCGCGGAGGTCGGTCTGCGCGCAGAAGGCGAGGTCGGCCTCCAGCCCCGCGTCGGCCACCTGGCGGCCGGCGGCGGT
>DASVSA010000409.1:0-5178 GCA_036388335.1 Longimicrobium sp.
TTCATCTCCGTGCCTCTGTGCCTCTGTGTGAGATCAGTTGCTCAGCGCCGCCACCTGCCCGGGAAGCTCGGCCAGCGAGCTGTACTCGAAGCGGATCGTGCCCGCCGCATCCACCACGAAGTACTCGGGGGTGTTCGCCGAGCCGAACGCGGAGTGTGTGGCGCGCGTGGGGTCGTGGACGATGGGGCCGGTGAAGCCGCGCTGGCGAAAGAACGACTCGGCATCGGGGGTGGGCGCGTCGTCCGTGACCAGGACGGTGCGCACGCCCCCGCGCGCGAGCTCGTCGGCCAGCCGCTGGACCTCGGGGAGCGCGCGGATGCTGAAGCCGCAGCCGCTCCTGGCGAACACCACCACCGCCGGCGCCCCGTCCGCCAGGCGCAGGCCGGCGGGCAGCGGGCGGCTCACCTGCGCACGGCGGACGCGCGCGGCGAGCTCCGCGCGCGCCACGGCCACGTCCGCCGCCCAGCGCCGCGCCTGGAAGTGCCGGCCGGCGCGCTCGCGCACGGTGTCCACGAGCGTGTCGCCGGCGCCAGGGGCCACGCGGGCCCAGGTGCGTACCGCGCCCGCCGTGTCGCCGGCCGCGATCTGGGCGTCGGCGATGCGGTGGAGGAGGGGCGCGCCCGCCGCTCTCGACGAGGCCCGGCCCAGCGTGTCGAGCGCCGCCGCGGGCGAGCCCGACGCGTGCAGCGCCTCGCCAAGGGCGGCGAGCAGCTCGGCCTGCTTCTCCGCGTCGCGGTCGCGCTGGCGGGTGGTGGAGCGGAAGAGGTCCCGGTCCGCGTCGCGCGCTTCGGCCAGGCGGGTGAGCAGGGAGCGGACTCGCCGCATCCCCTCCTCGCGGGTGGCGGGGCGCTCGATGAGGGCGCGCGCCGCGCGCGAGTTCGGCTCCAGGAGCGGTACGTGCACCCGCAGGCGCTCCGTCCAGCGCAGGACGGCATCCACGTCGCCGCCGTCGAGGGCGCTCCCGGTGCCCACCATCAGCAGGTAGTCGTCGGTTGCTCCGAGCTCGGCCCAGAGCCGCTCCAGCGCTTGCAGCCGCGCGGACGCGTCGCCGGCCATCGCCGCCCTCATGCGGGAGGGGACGGCGGAGCGGTGGCGCGGGTGCTCGCGGAGGAGGCGTGCTTCCCATCCGCGCGCAGCCGCCGTGTCCGCGAGGCCGCGGGCCATGTCCATCATCGCGCCCAGCTCCGCGCCGGTCAGGCTGGGCCTGGCGTTCAGGGCGCGGGTGAGCTCCGCCAGGCGGGCACGGCGCGCGGGGAGCTGCGTCGTGTCCTCCTCGTGCTTCCCCTGGGCGTATCCCTCGAACCACCAGAGCTGAAGCCAGCTCTCCGGCGCGTCCGGGTACAGCCGCACGCGCTCCCGCGCCGTGGCGAGACCCAGCAGCGGGTTGCGCAGCGTGAGGTCGCGGGCCCGCTGGTCCAGCGCCTCGGCCGAGGGGTGGCCCGCCGCGCCGCGCGCCAGCAGCTCCCACCCCTGGTTGCCGCGGGTGTCCACGACGCTCCCGTCCGGCGCCTCCACCGCGAAGAGCGCGTACACCGCCGAGTCCGGCCAGACGAAGCTCCCCCTCAGCACTCCATCGCCGCCGCGCACAAGCTCCGCCACGCGCCGCGTCTCCGAGCCGAGCGCGCCCAGGTACGCGTCCTGGTCGCCCGGGGTGCGCAGCCGCGCCCGCAGCACCATGCGCGGTGCGCCCGCGGGCGATTGGTAGCGGACCTCGACCCGGACGCCCGGGGCCGGGGCCTCCGGGGCGAAGGCCAGCGTGCCGGACGGGGCCGGCTGGGCCGCGGCCAGCGCCGGGGCGCACGCGGCGAGGAGGAGACCGAGATGGATCGTGCTCGTGGTGGTCATGGGGTACCTCGTTGTGAGTAGAGTTCTACATAGTGAGGGGCCTCACCCGGCAGCTTACAGCTGCCACCCTCTCCCAGTAACTGCCCTGGGAGAGGGGACTACTTCGTGTGCGGCGAGCGGGCGTGGGGGCGCCGGTGGAGGGTGGAGAAGGCGAGGACGGATGTGGACCAGACGGCGAGCCAGGCGAGGGCGGCGCGCAGCGGAAGGTCGGCGGTGGCGAGGATGGAGGCGGGCGCGGCGGCGCTCGCGGCGCGGGTGGCGCCCAGCAGGGCCAGGCAGAGGCCGAGCAGCCCCGAGGCGGCCAGGAGAGCGCTGGAGGGGGTGGGCGAGAGCCGCTGCGCGGCCAGGATGGAGCCGCCGACCAGGGCCACGCTCCACAGCGCGGCGACGCCCAGGATGAAGGCGCGGGCGCCGCCGTCGATCCGCGTCCAGGCGGGTGGGGCGCCGCCGGCCAGGAGGGTGCTGGCGAGGGCGCAGGTGAAGGCGGCAACCGCTATGGCCAGTGCTGCGCAGAGGAGCGCGGCCGAGTGGCCCGCGAGGCGCCGGCCCGCGCGGGCGCCCTCCGCCCACGGGTCCGCGGCGCCGTCGGGGCCGCAGAGGCGGAGGTCCAGGGCGTCGGGGACCGAGCCGAGGCTGCGGAGGAGGAGGGCGGCGGCGGCGGCGGCGGTCCAGCGGCCCTCGCGCTGGAGTCGCTGAGTGCGGTGCCAGAGCTCGGCGCGCCACTCACCGCGCAGGCCGGCGCGCTCGGTGGCGGGTGCCAGGCGCGCGGCTGCGTCCACCACCCGCAGGGCCAGCGCGAGGGCGGCGGGATGCGCGCTCATGAGGAGGCGGGGCGCGGGTGGATCGCCGGCCTCACGGCGTGCTCCAGCGCCTGGAAGCGGGAGCGGGCCCGGTCCAGGAGCTCGAGCCCCTCGGCGGTGACGCGGTAGTACTTGCGGGCGGGGCGGCCCTCCGCGGCGGCCTCGCGCTCGTCCTCCCAGTGCGCCTCCACGCAGCCGATGCGCTCCAACCGCCGCAGGAGCGGGTAGATGGTGCCGCTGGGGAGCCCCGTGGCGTCCATGATGTCGAAGCCGTACGACTGCCCCAGGGAGAGCGCGTGAAGCACCAGGGCCGTGGGGTAGGTCAGGTTGGGTTTCCGCATAGAAATCTACATAGCAAGAACCGGGCTCACACGGACACACGAAGACCCGGAGAAGAGCTCAGCGCCCTCCTCCGTGTCTCTGTGCCTCTGTGTGAGATTCTTTTTACGCGGCGCGCGCGCAGGCGGTGCAGGCGCGCGTCTCCGGGAACACCAGGAGGCGCTCGAAGGGGATGGGGCCGCCGCAGGCGTTGCAGGCGCCGTAGGTGCCTTCCTCGATGCGGCGCAGCGCGTCCACCACGTGGGAGAGCTGGGCCCGCTCGCGCTCGGCCAGCGTCTTGGTGAGGCCCTGCGTCTGCAGCGCGTCGATGCGCGAGAGGCGGCCCACCGTGTCCTGCTCCAAGTCGCGCGGGCGCGCGGACTCGCCGCTGATCTTGAGGCTCCGCTCCAGCTTGGTGAGCGTGCGGAGAAGCTCCGTGCGGATCGTATCCACCTGCTCCGGCTGGAGCGGGCTCTGCACTGCCGTCATGCGTGTCCTTCGCGTTTCGAGGGAAGCGTGTGGATGGAAACTAATGTAGTGGAGCGGGGTTTGGTCAAGGCTTGCGGTACTTTTCGGGCTCAGGGGCGGTCGGGATGGACCCGCTCCAGGAACACGTCGAACACGCCGCCGCACACGGCGGGGCTCCACGAGAACAGGTCCTCGGTGAGGTCGATGCGCAGGAGCCGCGGCTCTCCGGTGGCGAGGACTTCGGCGGCGGCTTCGATCACCTGCGCCTCGCCGCACCCGCCCCCCACGGTGCCCGTGAGCCCGCGCTCCGGGTCCACCAGCATCTTGCTGCCAGCGCCCCGCGGCACCGAGCCCCTGCAGTGCACGATGGTTGCCAGCACCGCCGCACGCCCCTCGCGCGCCGCCTCTTCCGCGGCCTGGAACACCGCCAGGTCTTCCATCATCCCGGGTCCGTTGCTGGGGAAGATCTCACACAGAGGCACGGAGGCACAGAGAGCAGATCACTCCAGCGCGAGGCGGTCGGCGATGGCGGCGATGGGCTCCGCGTCGCGCCAGGCGGCTTCGAGGATGGAGAGCTCGCCCTGCATGGCGCGGCGCTCCTGCTCTTCGTGAAGGGCCATCTCCAGGGCCAGGAGCGGGGTTGCGCCCACGGTGGCGTGCTTGTGGCGCGGGCGGCGCTCCCCGCCGATGACGCGCGACTGGGCCGCCAGGCGCCGCAGGTACCCTTCCGCGCCGCCCGCGTCGGAAAGGAGCGAGAGCGCTTCTTCCAGCCGCCGCCGGTTGGCGCCCTGCGCGTTCAGGTGCACGCTGCCGCGGGCCAGCACCCGCCGCGCCTCCGCGTCGGGGAGCACCAGGGGCGACGGATCTTCCCGGTAGCGGCCGACGCCGCCGAGGGGCGGGTCCCTGTACTTCGCGTTGGGCACCTGCAGGGCGAGGGTGCCGCCGTCGCCGGGCACCAGGCGCGCCATGTCGAGGTGCCAGCGCCTCAGCGGCATCAGCTGCCCGGTGGGAGAGTGCTCCGCGGGCACGGAGTCGAACACGCGGCGGCGCTTGAGGTGCCGCACGAAGCTGCCCGCGTTGGCCACCAGCGAGAACATCCCGCCGCTGGCCATGGCCCACGCCAGCCCGCCCGCCAGCACCGCCCCGCCCGCCACCGCCGCCCCCGTCGCGATCATGAACTGCCGCCGCCGCCACACGAGCTGGTCGCCGTAGCGCCACGCGGCCAGCTCCCCCGCCAGCGCCGGCCCCACCCGTATCAGCCGCGTCCCGTCCGAGAGCCGCGCGAGCCCGATGTTCTCCGACTGCGCCCGGAGCCGCGCGTCACGGAAGGCTCGCTCGGCCTCTTCCACGGCCTCCCAGCGCTCCTCGATGGGCGCCAGGTTCCACCGCGCGCACTTCCCGCACACGGCCCAGAGCCGCCCCCGCCCCGCGTCGAACGCCACGCGCTGCCCCACGGGGAACGCCTCCAGCGCCTGGTTGGCGCCCAGCTCGGCGGAGCAGTAGATGCAGCTGCGGTACATGCGAGTGCGTTAGTGCGTTAGTGCGTTAGTGCGTTTACCTGATTGGGCTCCCATGCACTACGACTGGCTCCCCGACTTGTTTCTCTCCGTGCCTCTGTGTCTCCGTGTGAGCCCGATCTCCAACGCACTCCCGCACTCCCGCACTAACGCACTCCCGCACTCCCGCACTAACGCACTAACGCACTAACGCACTAACGCACTAACGCACTAACGCACTCACGCACTTC
>DASVSA010000410.1:0-2500 GCA_036388335.1 Longimicrobium sp.
CGCCCTGGGGCCGCTGGTGGTAGAC
Source organism: Longimicrobium sp. (assembly GCA_036388335.1). Classification (GTDB taxonomy): domain Bacteria; phylum Gemmatimonadota; class Gemmatimonadetes; order Longimicrobiales; family Longimicrobiaceae; genus Longimicrobium. The sequence goes on from DASVSA010000410.1 coordinate 26, forward strand.
CTGGTGGCCTTTGGCATCACGCTGGGGCCGGTGGTGTTCCGCCTGGACTTCATGAGCGTGCTCGGAGTGCTCGTGGTCGCGCTGGCCGCCCGTAGCTGGCTGTAGCTTCTCGAACGGCATGGCTCACACAGAGACACAGAGGCACGGAGATCGGTTCTTCTCTGTGCCTCTGTGTCTTCGTGTGAGCTTCCCGTGACGGACACCTTCGTCACGCTCGCCGGCGAGGGCGTGGCGCAGACGCGCATCAGGGGGTCCACCTTCCTGGCGCTGGCGGCGCCCGCGGCCGACGAGGCGCAGGCGCGCGCCCGGCTGGCCGCGCGCGAGAAGGAGATGTGGGACGCCACTCACAACTGCAGCGCGTGGCGGATGCGGGGCGGCATCCACCGCGCCAACGACGCCGGGGAGCCCAGCGGGAGCGCGGGCGCCCCGATCCTGGCGGCCATCGACGGGGCCGGCGTCACGGACTGCGTGGTGATCGTGACGCGCTACTATGGCGGCACCAAGCTGGGCGTGGGCGGCCTGGTGCGCGCCTACGGCGACGCCGCGGCCGAGGCGATTGCCGCCGCCCCCCGGCGCGAGGGCACCGTCGCCGTACGCCTCGCCGTGCGCTACCCCTACGAGCACACGTCGGCGGTGATGAGGGCGCTGGAGCGCGCCGGCGCCGCCAAGGTGGAGCACGGCTACGCGCCCGAGGGGAACGCGGGGACGGTGGAGTTCAGCGTCCCCGCGGGGGCGGAAAGCGTTCTGGGCGAGGAGCTTCGCGAGTCCACGGCGGGGGCGCTGGCGCCGGTGAGGATCGGGGAAAGTGTGCTCTTTCGGAACGTGGAATCCTGAGCGGCGTATTCATCACGAGTAACGCGGTCGGCGGCGGTTCATCCGCCCCTCCGCGCCCCGCCCACCCGTTCTGCCGGCGCGCCCGGCACAGCATCGCCCTCAGGAGAGCCGCGCATGGAGGGATCCGTGCTGGCGGAACCCATCATGGACCGCCTGCGGAAGCAATTCCCGGCGTACCACGACACCGCCTACCTCTTCGTCCTCGCCGCCCTCCACTTCACCATCGAGCGGGTGGGGGAGGCGCGCCACATCAGCGGCCGCGAGCTGGCCGAGGGGTGCCGCGACCTGGCGCTGGAGCGCTACGGCCTCATGGCCCGCCACGTCCTTGAGTTCTGGGGCATCCGCGGCACCCGCGACTTCGGCGAGATCGTCTTCGCGCTGGTGGAGTGCGGGGTGCTCGTGAAGCAGGACGGCGACTCGCTCACCGAGTTCGACGGCGTCTTCTGCTTCGCGGACGCCTTCGAGTCCAACTATCCCTGGCGCGTCTGCCGCGGCCTCCTCAACGCCTCGTAGCTGGAACAGCCCTTGCGGCGCGGTTTCGCCCCCGCTGGTACGGGGTCGGCGGCCGTGTGGATGGGAGCCAACGCAAGGGGAGGGGGTGCGCCATGCCGGAAGTACGCGAGTACCCGCAGTGCAGGAAGTGCAACGAGGGCCTGCTGGTCCCCCTCTCCGACTACGGCCGCGACGGCGCGCCGATCACCTACAAGGCCTGGGTCTGCTCCAACCCGGAGTGCGGCTTCAACATCCGCATCGACAACGGGGAGATCAGCTTCGGCCGCACCATCGGCCAGAGCTACAAGTAGCAGCGCGGCGCTCGCGTCCGCGACCCTCCCGATGCCCCACCCGCCCTTTCGCGCCCACGAGCGCGTCCCCGTGCTCGGCGCCGACGAGATGCGCGCCTGGGACGCGCACTCCATCCGTGACACCGGCATCCCCGAACGCGTGCTGATGGAGAGCGCCGGCCGCGCCGCCGCCGCCCTCGTCCAGCGCTTCTTCCCCCGCGGACGCGTTGTCGCGGCCGTGGGCGGCGGCAACAACGGGGGCGACGCCCTGGTAGTCGCGCGCACGCTGAAGTCCTGGGGGCGCGAGGTGGCGGCCGTCGCGGTGGGGAAGCTCCCGCCCGACCCCGCGCTCCTGCACGGCTGGGATGTCGATGTACGTCCCGCCGCGGATCTGGAGGCGTCACTCGCGGGCGCGTCCGTTGTGGTCGATGGCCTGCTCGGCACGGGCGCGCGCGGCGCCCCCCGCGAGCCCGAGGCGACGGCCATCGAATCCATCCTCCGCTCCGCTGTCCCCGTCGTGGCGCTGGACGGCCCTTCGGGGATCGACCTGACGACGGGAGCCGCAGAGGGCGCCGCGCTCCGTGCCGTCCTCACGGTCACCTTCGGCGCGCCCAAACGTGGGCTCCTCCTCTTCCCGGGCCGCGAGCACGCGGGGAGGATCGTGGCGGTGGAGGTGGGATTCGCCCCGCTCGCCGCCGCCGGAGCCGAGCTGATCACGCCAGCGTGGGCGGCGCGCCGCCTCCCCGCCGTCCCGCCGGACGCGCACAAGGGCCGCATGGGGCGCGTGCTGATCGTCGCCGGGCGCGGGGGGATGGCGGGCGCCGCGGTCCTGGCCGGGATGGGCGCTCTGCGCACCGGC
>DASVSA010000411.1:0-11728 GCA_036388335.1 Longimicrobium sp.
GCAGTAGCGTTGGCCGACGACCTCGGCCGTGAGTTGAAGGGGCCGCCTGTCGTCCGGCTCCGCCCCGCCCGCGCGGGGCGCGGCGAGGAGCAGGAGCACGAGCGCGGCTGCAGTTCTCCCCCTCCCCCACGCTCCCCCGCATGCGGGGGAGGGGGCCGGGGGGTGGGGGCTCTCCTACCGCGTGAAGAGCTTCGCCACCTCCGGCTTCACGACCTTGCCCATGGCGTTGCGGGGGAGGGAGTCCACCAGGCGCAGGTCGCGGGGGAGCTTGTAGGGGGCGAGGCGCTGGCGGGCCCAGGCCTGCAGCTCGGCGAGGGGCGGGAGGTCGCCGGTGGCCTCCACGGCCAGGCACACGCGCTCGCCCCACTCCTCGTCGTCGATCCCCACCACGGCGCACTCGCCGATGGCGGGGTGCTCGCGCAGCACCTCCTCGATTTCCAGGGCGGAGACCTTGAAGCCGCCCGTCTTGATGATGTCCACGCTGCGGCGGCCCAGCAGGCGGTAGTAGCCGTCCTCCACCACGCCCACGTCGCCCGTGCGGAACCATCCGTCGCGGAACGCCTCGGCGGTGGCCTCGGGGCGGCGCCAGTACTCGTGGAAGACGCTGGGCCCGCGGATCTCCAGGTCGCCCGGCGTGCCCGGCGGCACGGGCTGGCCCTCGTCGTCCACCAGCCGCGCATCCACGCCGGGGAGGGGGAGGCCCACCGAGCCGGGCCGCCGCTCCCCCTCTAGCGGGTTGGAGAGCGCCATCCCGATCTCCGTCATCCCGTAGCGCTCCAGCAGCGTGTGGCCGCTGATCTCGCGCCACCTCTCCAGCATCTGCACGGGCAGCGCGGCCGAGCCGGACACCATCAGCCGCATCCGCCCGCATCCTTCCACCATGCGCGCGCGCCGCTCCTCGTCCGCCTCGTCGTACGCGGCGATCAGGCGTCGGTAGACGGTGGGCACCGCCATGAACAGCGTCAGCCGCCCGCTCTCGATCACGCGCCACGCCTCGTCCGCGTCGAAGCGCGGAAGGATCTCGCAGATGGCGCCGGACCACAGCGCGCAGCAGAGCACGTTGACGATGCCGTGCACGTGATGGAGCGGGAGGACGAGCAGGGTGCGGTCATCCTCCGCCCACCCCCACGCGTCCACCAGCGTGGTGATCTGCGCGCGCAGGTTGGCGTGGGTGGATACGACCCCCTTCGGCCGCCCGGTGGTCCCGCTGGTGTAGATGATGAGCCCCGGCCGCTCCTCGACGACGTCGGGCATAGGCCCGGTTGCGGCGGATAGCACGTCGCGCGTGAGCAGAAAGCGGCGCCCGTTGCGCTCCGCCACCCGCCGCAGCGCGTCCGCGAGATCGGGATGCGCTACCACGATCTCCGCGTCCGCATCCGCCACCACGTACTCCAGCTCGGCCTCGGGATGCGACACGGCGAGCGGCACCGCCACGCCACCCGCGCGCCACACGCCCCACTGCACGGCCACGTACTCCCACCCCGGCGGCGCCAGGAAGGCCACCCGCGCCCCCTCCAGGTCCACGCGCCCATCCAGCAGCCCCGCCGCCACCCGCGCCGACGCCTCCAGCAGCGCCGCGTAGCTGAAGGTGCCCTCGTCCGCCACGATGCAGGTACGTCCCGCCGCCGCCTCCGCGCGCGCAACCATGGCAAGGCTCATCGTCTTCTCTCTGTGTCTCTGTGTCTCCGTGTGAGACTCCAGTTTTCAAGGTAGACCCTCGCACCATTTCCCGCGATGCTCTTGCCACGCCGCCGCGCGTGGTCTATCTGTTCCCGGTAGGCACCTCCCTCCCATCCTCGTCCCCGGCGCACGCACCCATGCAGCAACCGGTGGAGATCTCCCTTTCGGTCAATGGCGTCGCGTACCAGCGCGCGGTGGAGCCGCGGCTGCTGCTGAGCGACTTCCTGCGCCACGAGCTGCGCCTCACGGGCACCCACGTGGGGTGCGAGCACGGCGTCTGCGGAGCGTGCACGGTGGTGATGGACGGCGAGGCCGTTCGCTCGTGCCTCGTGTTCGCGGTGCAGGCGGACGGCGTGGAGGTGGGCACCGTGGAGGGGCTCGCCTCGCCCGACGGCACGCTCCACCCGCTGCAGGAGGCCTTTCGCGACGCGCACGGGCTCCAGTGCGGCTTCTGCACGCCGGGGATCCTGATGTCGATGATCCCCTTCCTGCGCGACGAGCCGGCGCCGGACGAGCACGCCATCCGCGAGGCGCTCTCCGGCAACCTGTGCCGCTGCACGGGCTACCAGAACATCGTGGAGGCCGTGCAGCTGGCGGCGGAGCGCGCCCGATGAGCCGCGGGCACGTGGGCTCGTCGCCCGTGCGCAACGAGGACCGCCGGCTCCTGACCGGCGGCGCGCTCTTCGTGGACGACGTGCACCTGGACGGCATGCTTCACGTCGCGTTCGTGCGCAGCGACCACGCGCACGCGCTGATCCTGGGCGTGGACACCTCCGCCGCGCTTGCGCGCCCGGGCGTGGCCGCCGTCATCACCGCGGACATGCTGGGCGACTACTGGCAGCCCGGCCCGCTCCTGGTGCCGCCGCCCCCAGTCGAAGGCCTCGTATTCAACCAGGCCTCGCAGGTGCCGCTGGCCAAGGACCGCGTGCGGCACGTGGGCGAGCCCATCGCCATGGTGATCGCCGAGAGCCGCTACCTGGCCGAGGACGCGGCGGCCGACGTGATGGTGGAGTACGAGCCGCTCGATCCCGTCATCGGCCTGGAGGCCGCGCTCTCCCTCGACGCGCCCGTCATCCACCCGCAGCTGGGCACCAACCTGGCCGCGCACGTGGTGCAGCGCCACGGCGACTACGAGACGGCGAAGGAGGGCGCGGAGCTGGTCATCGCCCGCCGCTTCCACTACGACCGCGGCGCGGCGGCGGCCATGGAGAACCGGGCGGTGGTGGCGCGCTGGGACGCCCGCGCGGAGGAGCTCACCATCTGGGACACCACGCAGGCGCCCATCCCCATCCGCAACGGGCTGGCGCGGATGCTGGGGCTGCTGGAGTCGCAGGTGCGGGTGGTGGCGCCGTACGTGGGGGGCGGCTTCGGGCCCAAGATCATGATGTTCTACCCGGAGGAGGTGCTCGTCCCCTGGGCCGCCATCCGCCTGGGGCGGCCGGTGAAGTGGGCCGAGGACCGCCAGGAGAACTTCTTCGCCACCACGCAGGAGCGCTCGCAGATCCACGACGCCGAGATCGCGCTGTCGCGGGACGGCAAGATCCTGGGGGTGCGCGACTTCTTCTGGCACGACACGGGGGCGTACGATCCGTACGGCCTCACCGTGCCCATCAACAGCCAGTGCACGCTGCTGGGGCCGTACGACGTGCCGGCGTACCACAGCGAGTTCAACGCGGTGTTCACCAACACCGTAACGGTTACGCCGGTGCGCGGGGCGGGGCGGCAGCACGGCGTGTTCGTGATGGAGCGCCTGCTGGACATCGCCGCCCGCGAGCTGGGCCTCACGCCGGACGAGATCCGCCGCCGCAACTACCTGCGCGAGGACGTCTTCCCCCACACCTTCCAGATCCTCTTCCAGGACTTCGCTCCCCTCTACTACGACAGCGGCAACTACGCCCCGGCGCTCGAAGCCGCCCTCGACATCGTGGGGCGCGACGAGTTCCGCGCCCGGCAGGCGCGGCTGCGCGAAGAGGGCCGCTTCATCGGGATGGGGATCGTGTCGTACGTGGAGGGCACGGGGATCGGGCCGTACGAGGGCGCGCGCGTAACCGTGGAGCCCAGCGGCCGCGTGCGCGTGGCGACGGGCCTGGGGACGCAGGGGCAGGGGCACTACACGGCCTTCGCGCAGATCGTGGCCGAGGTGCTGGACGTGGAGGTGAGCGACGTGCACGTGGTGACGGGCGACACGCGCGAGTTCGGCTGGGGCACGGGCACCTTTGCCTCGCGCGGCGCGGTGGTGGCGGGGAGCGCCTGCCACGAGGCCGCCCTGGCCGTGCGCGGCAAGGTGCTGGGCGTGGGCGCGCGCGTGCTGGGGGCCGAGCCGCACGAGGTGGAGATGGAGCGCGGCACCGTGCGCGTGATCGCGGACCCGTCGCGCTCCATCACCTTCGGCCAGCTCGCCGGCCACGCCAACCCCCTGCGCGGCGCGGTGGTGCCCGGCACGGAGCCGGGTCTGGAGGCCACGGCCTACTTCGGCCCCGACCACGGGAGCACGGCCAGCGGCGTTCACGCCATCGTGGTGGAGGTCGATCCGGCGACGGGGATGGTACGCATCGACCGCTACGTGGTGGTGCACGACTGCGGCAAGCTGATCAACCCGGTGATCGTGGCCGGCCAGGTGCAGGGCGGCGTGGCGCACGGCATCGGCAACGCCTTCTACGAGAAGCTGGTCTACGATGAAGGGGGCCAGTTGATGAACGCCTCCTTCGCGGACTACCTGCTCCCCACCGCCCTGGACGTGCCGCGCGTGGAGATGGCCCACCGCGAGACCGCCGCCCCCCTGAACCCCCTTGGCCTCAAAGGCGTGGGCGAGGCCGGATGCATCCCCACCGGCGCCGTCTTCGCCCAGGCGGTGGAAGACGCGCTCCCCCACCTGGCCCTGGAGATCCGCGAGATCCCCCTGAGCCCCAACCGCCTCTGGGAGCTCCTCCGCGAAGCCAGTCCCTCTTCTCTCCGTGTCTCTGTGCCTCTGTGTGAGGCAGCCGTTTCTCCCTGAACCGAGCGCTCCATGATCGTAGACGGCGAGCACACCTTCCCCGGTCCGCGCCAGACCGTGTGGGAGCTGCTGCAGGACCCCGAGGTGCTGGCCAAGGCCATGCCCGGCGCGCGCAAGCTTCACATGACGGGCGACGGCGTCTACGAGGGCGTCATCCGCATCGGCGTGGGGCCCGTGACGGCGGCTGAATGGACGCTGAAGGTGACGCTGGCCGACCGGGTGCCGCCGGCCAGCTACGTGATGCACGTGGAGGGGAAGGGTGCCCTCGGCTTCACGCGCGGCCAGGCGACGGTGAATCTGGACGAAGTGGACGCGGGGACGAAGATGAGCTACCACGCGGACCTTTCCGTGGGCGGCAAGGTGGCGGGCGTGGGGCAGCGGCTCCTGGACCAGGTGGCGAAGATGGTGACGCGGCAGGGCCTGGACGCGCTCAACAAGGAGCTGGAGGCGCGCCTCGCCGCCCGGGTGGACGCCGCGCCGTGAAGCCCGCCGCCTTCGCCTACCACCGGCCGGACAGCGTGGAGGGCGCGCTGTCGCTGCTGGCCGAGCACGGCTACGACGCCAAGCTCCTGGCCGGCGGCCAGAGCCTCGTCCCCGCCATGAACTTCCGCCTGGCCGCGCCCGCCGTGCTCATCGACCTCAACCGCGTCCCCGGCCTGGACGCCATCGCCGAGATGGACGGCGGGGTGAGGATCGGGGCGATGGTGAGGCAGCGGGCGGCGGAGCGCAGCGAGCTGATCGCCGCGCGCGCGCCGCTGATCGCCGAAACGCTGCCGTTCGTGGCCCACGCGCAGATCCGCAACCGGGGCACCATGGGCGGCAGCATCGCCCACGCCGACCCCGCGGCCGAGATGCCAGCGGTGATGCTGGCGCTGGGCGCGCGCTTCCGCCTGCGCGGCCCGTCCGGCGCGCGCGTGGTGGCGGCGGACGACTTCTTCACGGGCCTCTTCGGCACGGCGCTGGAGCCGGAGGAGATGCTGCTGGAGATCGAGGTCCCCGCCGCGGCCCCGGGCACCGGCATCGCCTTCGACGAGCTCTCGCGCCGCCACGGCGACTTCGCCCTCGCCGGCGTCGCCGCGTCCGTGCAGGTAGACGCGGAAGGCCGCTGCACCACCGCCCGCATCGCCCTCCTCAGCGTGGGCGACGGGCCGGTGCTTGCCGCCGGCGCCGCCTCCGCCCTCGCCGGCCAGCTCCCGTCCGCCGAGGCCATCCGCGCCGCCGCCCACGCCGCCGCGCAGGCCGACATCGACCCCCCCGGCGACATCCATGCCTCCCCCGCCTACCGCCGCCAGCTCGTGGAGGTGCTCGTGGGCCGCGTCCTCCCCCGCGCCTTCGAGCGCGCCAGGAGCGCCCGGTGACTCTTCTCCGTGTGCCTCTGTGCGAGGCCCGTCTTCCATGACGAACGACCTCCCCGCCGGCCCGCTGCTCAACGCGGACCTGGCGCCGACCCCGCCGGAGCGCCGCACCTGGACGATGTGGCACATCGCGTCGCTGTGGGTGGGGATGAGCGTGTGCATCCCCAGCTACATGCTCTCCGCCGGTATGATCCAGGCGGGGCTGAGCTGGCGGATGGCGCTGCTGGCCGTGCTCCTGGGCAACCTGATCGTGTGGGTGCCGCTGGTCATCAACGCGCACCCGGGTACGAAGTACGGCATCCCCTTTCCGGTGTACGCCCGCGCCTCGTTCGGCACGCGCGGGGCGCACGTGCCCGCGGTGCTGCGCGCGATCGTGGCGTGCGGCTGGTTCGGCATCCAGACCTGGGTGGGCGGGCTCGCCATCCACGCCATCCTGGAGACGCTGTGGCCCGCGTGGAGCCGGTTGGGCGGTGGGGCCGCGTTCATGGGCCACACGACGCCCGAGTACCTCGCGTTCCTCCTCTTCTGGGCCGTCAACGTCTACTTCGTGTACGCCGGCACGGACGGAATCAAGTGGCTGGAGACGCTGGCGGCCCCCCTGCTGATCGCGGCGGGGCTGGCGCTCCTCTGGTGGGCGGCGGCGGCGGTGGGCGGCTTCGGCGCGCTGCTGCGCCAGGCCGACGGGCTGTCCGCGGGCCGGGCGGGCGCGGGGAGCGCATTCCTGCCATGGGTGACGGCGATGGTGGGGTACTGGGCCACGCTCTCGCTCAACATCAGCGACTTCACGCGCTACGCCCGCAGCCAGCGCGACCAGACGGTGGGGCAGGCGCTGGGGCTGCTCACCACCATGCCCCTGTTCGCCTTCATCGGCATCGCCGTCACCAGCGCAACCGTCATCGTGTACGGCCAGGCGATCTGGAACCCCGTGGAGCTGGTGGCCCGCCTCACGCGCGAGCAGGGGAGCGCGTGGCTGGGGATCGTGTCGATGGTGGTGATCGCCGTCGCGACGCTGACCACCAACATCGCGGCCAACATCGTCTCCCCCGCCTTCACGCTCGCCAACCTGGCCCCGCGGCGCATCACCTTCCGCACGGGCGGCCTGATCGCGGCCGTCACGGGGCTGCTGATCTTCCCCTGGAAGCTGCTGGACGTGTACCAGGGCTGGCTCCTCAGCTACAGCGGCCTGCTGGGCGCCGTGGGCGGCGTGATCCTGGCCGACTACCTGCTGGTGCGCCGCGGCCGGCTGGACGTGCGCGGCCTCTACGACGAGCACGGCCCCTACCGGTACTCCAACGGCGTCAACCCGCGCGCGCTGGCCGCGCTGGCGGCGGGCGTGGCGGTGGCGCTCCTGGGCCTGGCGTCGCCCTCGCTCAAGTTCCTCTTCGACGGGGCCTGGTTCTCGGCCACCCTCGTGTCGTTCGCAACCTACGGCGCGCTCATGCGGCCCGCCGCCGAAGCTCACCCCATCGCCATCCCGGAGATCCGATGAAAGTGTACGACCTGTCGCAGCCCCTCAACGAGCAGGCGCCCTTCTGGCCGTACTACCCGCCCTTCGAGGTGAAGTACATCAAGCGCAAGGCGGAGCACGGGGTGAACGCGCAGTACATCCAGACCTCCAACCACATGGGGACGCACCTGGACGCGCCGCGGCACTTCGTGACGGGCGGGATGACCATCGACCAGATCCCGATGGAATGGCTGTGCGGGCCGGGCGTGATCGTGAACCTGAGCGACGAGATGGACGAGCTGGCCGTGTACACGCCGGAGATGATCGAGTCGCGGGTGGAGGTCAAGAAGGGCGACATCCTCCTCCTCCACACCGGCTGGCACCGCCATGCGCAGTGGGGGAGCCAGCCGGACGAGGAGAAGTACATCCACATGCACCCCGGCGCGCACCCGGACATGGTGCCCTGGCTGCTGGAGAAGGAGATCCACATCTGGGGCGTGGACGTCGTCTCCACCGACCACCCCATGGACCTGCCCATCGGGCGCTTCCTGGGCAAAGGGATGCACGGCCACTGCGACCGCGTGCGCGCCGCCGCCGAGAAGAAGTTCGGCGGCCCCGACGAGGTCGCGCGGCTCTTCCCGGACGAGGACTACCAGCTCACCCACAACAAGCTGTTCGACAAGAACTGCATGCACATCGAGAACCTGGGCGGCGACATCAGCGCCCCGGAGCTCCAGAACCGCCGCCTGATCATCGGCTGCTTCCCCTGGAAGTTCCAGGGCGGCGAGGCAGCGTTCGCCCGCGTCGTCGCCTTCGACGGGGCGTGGCCGGCGGAGATCTAAAAGCTGGGCTCACACAGAGACACAGAGGCACGGAGAGAATGCCGTCGCGCTACCGGGTGCGGCTGATGTTCGAGTGGGGCGGGGGCTCCCTCTGGTGCGGCAACGACGCGGCGCGTGATGCGTTCGACGTGGGCCCCATCGAGGACCGGCTCCCGCTCTCGCCCGGGACGCTGCGGCGCATGGAGGAGCTCTCCGTGTGGCACGACACGGCGCTGGACTGGGACGATCCCGCCGGCCCGAGCCCATGGCCGCCGGACGAGTACCTGCGGTTCGAGCTCGCGGCCCGCGAGGTCCTGGCGACCATCCGCGCGGAGCTGGGGCAGGAGTTCCAGGTAGATTACGTGGGGCTCTGAGGCACGGAGATGAAGTCGTCTCCGTGCCTCTGTGCCTCTGGGTGAGGCCCTGGGGGGTCGTTTGACCCGCTGCGAGGGCGTCCGCGGAGGGTACCTTTCACGCGAACCCGTGAGAGGAGGAACCCGATGTCCATCATCCCGCTCGTCCGGCCGCGCTTCCGCGACCTGCTCCTTCGCTCGCCCGATGAGGCGGAGACGATGGAGCTGCTGGGGGTGCGCATCCGCTTCCTGGTGACCGCCGCCGAAACGCGGGGAGCGTGGAGCCTGCTGGAGTACACGGCGCCGCCGCGCTTCGCCGGGCCAGCGCCCCACTTCCACGGGCGCACCGGCGAGATGTTCTACGTGCTGGAGGGGGAGCTGGCGCTGGAGTGCGGCGGGGAGACGGAGGTGCTGGCGGCGGGCGGTCTGGCCCTGGTCGCGCCGCGCACGGTCCACCGCTTCAGCAACCCCGCGGACGCGCCCTGCCGATTCCTCGTCCACCTCTCGCCCGCCGGCGTGGAGGAGTACTTCGTCGCGCTTGGCGAGATCGTCCGCGACGCGCCGGAGTGGCCCCTCCCGGACATGCGGCCCGTCGCCGCGCTGGCGGAGCGCTTCGACACCTTTTCGCCGTAGAATGGCGGAGGCACACGGACGATGCAGACGATCAAGGTAGTGCGGGCCATCGGCTGGGGGAGCATGGGTTTCACGCTGGCGTCGCTCGTGGCGCCACGCACGCTCGGGCACGCGATGGGGCTGGGCGACCGCACGGGGCTGGTGCGAGCGCTGGGCGCACGCGACCTCGTGATGGGCGCGGGTCTCGCAGGCGCGAACGATCCCACCCCATGGCTGCGCGCCCGCCTCGCCTGCGAGCTTTTCGACGCCGCGCTCCACGCCGCCGGCGCGGCGAGCGGCACCTTCCACCGCAAGCGCGCCCTCACCATCGCCGCGGGAGCCATCGCCCTCGCCGGCCTCGAGTACGCGCTGCTGGAAGACACAGAGGCACAGAGATGAAGTTCTTCTCTGTGCCTCTGTGTCTCTGTGTGAGCCCCGCTTTTCAGAGCCCCAGCGCCGCCCGGATCGTGGGCGGGATGCGGTCCGCCGTCCAGGGCGGCGAGAAGGTGAGCTCCACCTCGGCGCTCTCCACGCCGGGGACGGACTCGACGGCCTCCTGGGCCTGCTTGAGGAGGTCGCCGGCCACGGGGCAGCCGGGGGAGGTCAGCGACATGGTGACGTCCACGTGCGAGCCCTCGATGGAGATGTCGTAGATCAGCCCGAGCACCACCAGGTCCAGCTTCATCTCGGGGTCCTTCACCTTGCGCAGCGCCTTGCGCACCTCGGCTTCCGTAACCATCTGCGATCCTTGCGGTTGGGGGGCGGACGTCGTGCGGTCCGCATCGGCCCCCAGCATACCGGGAGGCGCGCGGCGCTGTCAACCCGGTGGAGCGTCGCTTGCACGGCCGGGGACACCCCGTATCTTGGGGGCTCCCTGCGCCGCGGGCTCCGCGGCGCACGCGTTCCGTACCTGGCAGACGGCCCGATGAGTGAACAAGCAAGCGGTATCCGCCGCATCGCCATCAACACCGGGGGCGGCGACGCCCCGGGGCTCAACGCGGTGATCCGCGCCGCCACGCTGGCGGCGCTCCAGGAGGGCTGGGAGGTGCTCGGCATCCGCCGCGGCTACATGGGGCTGCTGGAGGGCGAGGTGGACGGCGAGCCCGGCATCTTCCCCCTCACCGCCCAGTCGGTGCGCGGCATCCACCACCTGGGCGGCACCATCCTGGGCACCACCACGCGCGGCAACCCCTTCGGCCTGGAAGTGCGCCAGCCCGACGGCACCTGGGGGCGCGTGGACCGCTCGCAGGAGATCGTGGACGCCTTCCACTCCATGGAGATCGACGCGCTGATCGCCATCGGCGGCGACGGGTCGCTGAACATCGCGCACGCGCTGCACGCCAAGGGGCTGCCGGTGATCGGCGTCCCCAAGACCATCGACAACGACCTGCGCGCCACCGACCTCACCTTCGGCTTCCAGACGGCGGTGGAGGTGGCCACCGACGCCATCGGCCGCCTGCACTCCACCGCCGAGGCTCACCAGCGCATCATGGTGGTGCAGGTGATGGGGCGCCACGTGGGATGGATCGCGCTGGAGAGCGGCGTGGCGGGCGGGGCGGACGTGATCCTGCTCCCCGAGGTGCCGTACTCCACGGAGCACGTGGCCGCCAAGATCATGGAGCGCGAGCGGCACGGCCGCCGCTTCAGCATCGTGGTGATCGCCGAGGGCGCCCGCGCCTCGGGCGAGGAGCCCAGCTACGCGGACGCCACCGGCCGCTACGGCGGCATCGCCGACCGCCTGGCCGCCGAGCTGGAGGAGCTCACCGGCAAGGAGGCTCGCACCCTCACGCTCGGCCACATCCAGCGCGGCGGCTCGCCCACGGCGTACGACCGCAACCTGGCGCTCCGCTTCGGCGCGGCGGCGGTGAGGTGCATCCGCGAGGGGCGGTTGGGGACGATGGTGGCGCTGCAGGGCCAGAACGTGACCTCGGTGCCGCTGGCGGAGGCCATCTCCGAGCTGAAGCGCGTGACGATGGACATGGACCTGGTGATGGCCGCGCGCCAGCTCGGGATCTCTTTCGGTGACTGAGTGGAAAGTCCTGAGTGCCTGGTGCCTGGTGCCTGGTGCCTGGTGCCTAGTGCCTAGTGCCTAGTCCTGAGTGCTGAGTGCTAAGTGACGGCTGTTCAGGACTCAGGACTTGGCACTCAGGACTTCCGCCTGGACGCATGCGGGTTCTCCGGAACTCGCCTGACCGCATTTTGCAGGAGGTCCGGCGTTCTCCACCGGCGGCGGGGAGGGCGCCGGGGCCGGCGGGTGCCGCGGTCTGGGCCGTATGCCTTTGCGGATGACCGGTTTGCGCGGGGCGTGGCGGGATGCGATGACGGTGGAACAGGGGATGCCATGGGAGGGAATGTCCCCTTTGCGCCCCTTCCTGGGGCGATGCTCCTCCTCCGCGCGCTCCGGCGGCCCGTGCCCACTTCTTCCCTTCTGCTCGGCGCCGATGCGCCGAAGGCTCCGCCCATGC
>DASVSA010000412.1:0-4395 GCA_036388335.1 Longimicrobium sp.
CTACCCATGCTTGCGCATGGCAGAGCCCAGGGGCTCTTGTCGTCAGCCGCTCGTGCAGAACATTCTACCGATCAACCTAAATCACACGTCCCCGAAGAACAAGCAATCCCACTCCGGCAGACACGGGGCGTCTTCTTCTCTGTGCCTCTGTGTCAGCCCCGCTGTTGATCAGTCGAGCAGTGGCGCGATGAGCTGGGCGAAGTTGTTGCGCGCGCGGTTGAGGCGGCTCTTCACAGTGCCCAGGTTGGCGCCGGTGATGTCGGCGATCTCCTCGTACGTCTTCCCCTCCATCTCGCGGAGGATGAAGACGGTGCGGTGGTGCTCCGGGAGCTGGTCCACCGCCGACTCCACCATGCTCTTGAGGTGGCGCTTGCGGAAGAGGTCGTCCGGGCGGTACGTGTTGTCTTCCCATTCAAGCGGGCGCGCGTCGGCGTCCCAGTTCTTCTTGATGGTCTGGAACAGCACGAGCGGGTTGCGCGAGCGGTTGCGCAGCTCGTTCTTCGCCAGGTTGGACGCGATCGTGTAGACCCAGGTCGAGAACTTCTTGCTCTGGTCGAAGCGGTGAAGGTGCCGGTACACCCGGATGAACGTCTCCTGCACCAGGTCTTCCGCGCGCTCGCGGTCGCCCGTGGTGCGGTAGACGAAGTTGAGGAGCCGCGTCTGGTAGCGCTCCACCAGCTCGCCGAAGGCGCGCTTTTCGCCGGCCAGGAAAGCGGCGACCACGCCGCTGTCGTCGAGCTGCTTGAGCGCGCCGCGGGCCGACACCGGGTCGGCGGGCTTGGGTGCGCGGGCGAAAACGTCGATCATCGGGAACCCCCTTCTCGGGTACTGCTAAGGGTTGGGGCAGGCTTGGCTGCACCGTGGAAAGGCAGGGGCCGTGCCCCGCGCCCCGCCGCCGGTATTCCGCCTGAAAGCCGCCTGGATACTCGTTTTCTGCCGTCCTCGGCGCGGGACCCTCCACGCCATCCGTCCCCTGCCGGAGACACCCGGTGACACTTCGGACACCTCCCCGGCGCTCTACATCCCCATCACGAAGCCCGCGGCGTAAAGAAGGGTGCAGATGGTCTTGCCGTCCGTGATCTCGCGGTCGCGCACCATCCTCAGCGCTTCGGACATGGGGAGGGGCACCACCTCGACGAACTCGTCGGGGTCGAACTCCGTTGCGCCGGCCGTGAGATCGGTGGCCAGGTAGAGGTGGATGCGCTCGTCCGTGAAGCCGGGCGTCGTCCAGATGGTGGTGAGGAAGCGGAGGCCGCCGGCCGTGAGCCCCGTCTCTTCGCGCAGCTCGCGCCGCGCGCAATCTTCCCACGGCTCGCCCGGGCGGTCGGGGCGCCCGGCGGGGACCTCGTAAAGGTACCCGCCGGTGGCGTAGCGGTACTGCCGGATCAGCACGATCTGCGGGTCGCCCCCCGCGGGGTCCGAGAGCACCGGGAGCACCGCCGCCGCGCCGGAGTGGCGGACCATCTCCAGCTCGCCCGTGGAGCCGTCGGGGTAGCGGACCGTGTCCACCCCCAGGTCCACGATGCGGCCCTGGTGCACCGGCCTGCGGGAGATCATCCCCGGCGCGGCCGGGAGCTGCGGATCGTTCATCGGATTACGCAGGTAGAAGATGCCCAAAACCGGGGCGCCGCTCAACCGGTTGAGCGGCGCCCTAACTACACCTTAACCGAAGTCCCAAGTCCTGAGTGCTGAACAGCAGTGCGTGAGTGCGTTAGTGCGTTAGTGCGTGAGTGCGCTTCTTCACTCAGGACTCAGGACTTAGGACTCAGGACTTCTATAGCCGTCAGCGCAGCACTGCCGCCGGGTCCACCACCTCCACCGGACCCATCCCCAGCGCCTCCAGCGGGGCGCGCACCGTGTCCGCGTCGCCGGCCACCACGATGGCCACGCGGTCCGGGTACAGCCGCCTGCGCGCCGCTTCGAGCACCTCGCCGGCCGTCACGGCCAGGATGCGCTCGCGGTGCCCCTGGAAGTAGTCGGTGGGGAGCCCGTACGTGGCCATGGCCGCCAGCCGCGACGCCACCCCCAGCGTGGTCTCGGTGCTGAGCGGGAAGACGCCGGCCAGGTAGTCGCGCGCGTCGCGCAGCTCGGCTTCGGTCACCTCCGCCTCGCGCATGCCGCTCATCTCGCGCACGATCTCCTCCACCGCGTGGGCCGTGACCTCGCTCTGCACGGCGGTGCTCACGGAGAAGCTCCCCGCCTGCCGGCGCACGTTCCAGGTGGAGCTCACGCCGTAGGTGTAGCCCAGCCGCTCGCGCAGGTTGAGGTTGAGACGTGACGAGAACGAGCCGCCCAGGATGGTGTTCATCACCAGGAGGTGGATGTAGTCCGGCGCGCCCCGCTCCACCCCCAGGTGCCCCACGCGCACTTCGCTCTGCACGGCGCCGGGCCGGTGCGCCACCACGATGGCCGGGGCGTCGGAGCGCGGCTTCACGGCCGCGACCGCGGCGGGAAGGCTCTCCCCCCGCCAGTCGCCGAAGAAGCGCTCCGCCAGCGCCACCAGCTCGTCGGCCGAGACGTCACCCGACGCCACCAGGGTGCTTCCCGCGGGGGCGTAGCGCGCCGCGTGGAAGGCGGCCACCTCGTCGCGTCCCAGCGCGGTCACCGTGGCCTCGCTCCCGCCCAGCGGGCGCGCGAAGGGCGAGCCCTCCTCGAACACGTAGCGGCTGAAGAGCTCGTTGGCCGTGGCCGAGGGGTCCGTGCGGCGGTGCGCCAGCGTGCCCAGCCGCTCGTGCACCAGCCGCTCCACCTCCGGCTGCGGGAAGGTGGGGCGGCGGACGAGGTCCGCCAGCAGCGTCAGCCCGTCCTCCATGCGCGCGCGCAGCGCGGTGAAGCCCGCCTGCACCACGTCCCACCCCGGGCTGCTGTCCAGCGACAGCCCCAGCCCGTCCGCCGTCTGGGCGATCTCGTCGGCCGTGCGCCCGCCTGCGCCCGACTCCAGCAGGCCGGCGGTCAGGCTGGCCACGCCGCCGCGCGGCTCGTCTTCGGCCGTGGCGCCGGCGTTCATCACCAGCTCCAGCGACACCAGGGGGAAGCGGTGGGTCTCGGCCACCAGCAGCTGCAGCCCGTTGCCGAGCGTGCGGCGCTCCACGGCCGGGAAGTGGAAGGGGCGCACCGGCCCCGGCCGCGGCGCACGGGCGCGCGGATCGGCTCCACTCATGCCGCCACCTCCACCCGCGGGAGGTAGGTGAGCACCACGCGGTTGTCCTCGCGGAGGTAGCGCCCGGCCACCCGCCGCACGTCGGCGGGGGTCACTGCGCGGTAGCGGTCCAGCTCCGTGTTGATGCGCTCCGGCTCGCCGAAAAGGGTCGTGTGCATCGACAGCCGGTCGGCGCGCTCGGCCACGCGCTGCAGCTCCAGCGTGTTGCGCGCCTCAACGCCCGTAAGCGCGCGCTCCAGCTCCGCGGCCGTGGGGCCGTCCTCCGCCAGCGACCTGAGCTCCGCCAGCAGCGCCTCCTCCAGCCCGGCCACGTCGCCGCCGGGGGGCGCCACCCCGCGCACCACCAGCAGCGCGGCACCCGTCACCACGGGGAAGGCGAAGGCCGCCGCGCTGCGGGCGACGCGCCGGTCGCGCACCAGGTCGCGGTACATCCGGCTGGACTTGCCGGCGGAGAGCACCTCGGTGAGCACGTCCACCGCGTAGAAATCGTCCGACCCGAACGGGGGCACGCGGTACGCCAGGTAGACGCGGGCCAGGGCGAAGCTCCCCTCCACCACCTCGCGCACCTCGCGCCCCAGGGCGAAGGGCTCCAGCGCGGGCCGCCCCGGCAGCGGCGGCAGCTCGGGTCCGCGCGGGATGGGCCCGAAGTAGCGCTCCACCAGCCGGCGCGCCTCCGCCGGGTCGAAGTCGCCCACCACCGAGAGGACGGCGTTGTTGGGCGCGTAGTAGGTGCTGAAGAAGGCGCGCACGTCGTCGAGCGAGGCGGCGTCCAGGTCGGCCATGCTCCCGATCACCGAGTGGTGGTACGGGTGGTCGGGCGGAAAGAGAAGGCGCTGGATGCGCTCGTCCCAGTCGCCGTAGGGCTGGTTGTCCACCCGCTCGCGCCGCTCGTTCTTCACCACGTCGCGCTGGTTGTCCAGCTTCTCCTGCGTCAGCGCGGGGAGGAAGAAGCCCATCCGGTCGCTCTCCAGCCAGAGCGCCAGCTCGAGCTGGTGGGCGGGGAGCGTCTCGAAGTAGTTGGTGCGGTCCAGCCAGGTGGAGCCGTTGACGTTGCCGCCCGCGCGCTCCACGTGGGCGATGTGCTGCGTGTCGGGAACGTGCTCCGACCCCTGGAACATCATGTGCTCGAACAGGTGCGCGAAACCGGTGCGCCGCGCCTGCTCATGCTTCGAGCCGACGTTGTACCAGAGGACGACGGCCGCGACAGGTGTCGTACGATCGACGTGATAGATGAC
>DASVSA010000413.1:0-3614 GCA_036388335.1 Longimicrobium sp.
ATGACGGCGGCGCGGGGGGCGTCAGCCGAAGATTCGTTCGACAAGGGCGCGCACGTCCTCGGTTTCCACGATGCGGATCCCCGCCGGCGGCTTCTGCGGCCGCGCGCGGGGCGACAGGTAGGCGCTCTTGAAGCCCATGCGGGCCGCTTCGGCCAGCCGCCGGTCGATCTGGCCCACGGGGCGCAGCTCGCCCCCCAGCCCCAGCTCGCCAATGAACACGGCGTCCGCGGGCACAGGCCGGTCGAAGACGCTGGAAGCGAGCGCCACCGCCACAGCCACGTCCCCCGCCGTCTCCGCCAGGCGGATCCCGCCGACGACGTTGAGGAAGACGTCGAGCTGGCCGAAGGCGATCCCCGCGCGCTTCTCCATCACGGCTAGCAGGAGGGCCAGGCGCTTGTGGTCCAGCCCGGTGCTGACCCGCTGCGGCGCGCCGTACGAGGCCTTGGCGGCGAGCGCCTGCACCTCCACCAGCAGCGGGCGCGTCCCCTCCATCGTGGCGACGACGGCGGAGCCGGAGGAGCCCTGCGTGCGCTCGCCCAGGAAGAGCTCGGACGGGTTGCCCACGGGGACGAGCCCCTGCGCCGTCATGCGGAACACCCCGATCTCGTCCACCCCGCCGAAGCGGTTCTTGGTGGCGCGCAGCACCCGGTTGTCCAGCCCGCCGGCGCTCTCGAAGTAGAGCACCGTGTCCACGATGTGCTCCAGCGTCTTGGGCCCCGCGATGCCGCCGCCCTTGGTGACGTGGCCCACCAGGAACACGGCCGTGCCGGTCTGCTTGGCGTAGCGCTGGAGGCGCGCCGCGCACTCGCGCACCTGCCCCACGTTCCCCGGCGCGCCCTCCAGCTCCGGCGTGTAGACGGTCTGGATCGAGTCCACCAGGAGCACGTCGGGCGCGGCCTCGGCAGCGCGCAGGAGGATCGTGTCCAGCTCCGTCTCGGCCAGCAGGGTGACGGAGCCGGCGGGGGTCTCCATGCGGTCCGCGCGCAGCTTCACCTGGTGCGCGGACTCCTCGCCCGAGACGTACAGGGTCTTGTGCCCGGCGGCTTCCAGGCGCGCCGCCACCTGCAGCAGGATGGTGGACTTGCCGATCCCCGGCTCGCCGCCCACCAGCACCACGGAGCCCGGCACGGTGCCGCCGCCCAGCACGAAGTCGAACTCGGCGAGCCCCGTCGTCCAGCGCTGCCTCTCGGAGCCCTCCACGTCGCGCAGGCGCACGGGTGCGGCCCCGGAGGCGGTGCGCGCCTCGCTGGCGCCCGTCGAGCGCGGGCGCTTGGGCGCGGAGGGTTCCTCCACCAGGGTGTTCCACTCGCGGCAGCCGGGGCACTGCCCCTGCCACCGCGGCGTTTCGGTGCCGCACTCGCGGCAGAAAAACGCGGTTTTCGTCTTCGCCATCGCTCCTCGGTCTCCGCTGGGGCTCTACTACTAGATACCCCGCATGCCCCCGCGGGTGCGTACTTTCCGGCCCTTCGCTACAACTCCGCCAACGGCCGAACGGCGGGGCTCACACAGAGGCACAGAGACACGGAGAGCGCTCACTCGCCGGGGGTGAAGCTGCTCCCGCCGTCGCGCCCGGTGAAGCTCTCGAAGCGCGTGAACTCCTTGAGGAACATCAGGTCGATCTTCCCCGTCGCCCCGTTACGCTGCTTGCCGATGATCAGCTCCGCGCGTCCTTCAAGGGAATTCCCTTCCTTGTCGACCGGCCCGAAGTAGTACTCCGGTCTGTATAGAAACATGATTACGTCTGCATCCTGTTCGATAGCTCCTGACTCACGAAGATCGCTCATCATGGGACGCTTGTCGGGACGGGATTCCACCGCGCGGCTCAACTGGGACAGGGCCACCACGGGGACGTTCAGCTCCTTGGCCAGCGCCTTGAGGCCGCGGGAGATCTCGGAGACTTCCTGCTGGCGGTTCTCGACCTTCCCCTTGCCCACCATCAGCTGGAGGTAGTCGACGACGATCATCGCCAGGTCCGGTCGGTCGGACTTGAGGCGGCGGGCCTTGGCGCGCATCTCCAGCACCGACATGCCGGCGGTGTCGTCGATGTAGATTGGCGCCGTGTTCAGGTATCCCGCGGCGGTGGCGAGGCGCGCGTACTCGTCGTCCATCAGCCGGCCGCGGCGCAGCCGGCTGGCGTCCACGCGCGCTTCGGCACACAGCACGCGCTGCACGAGCGACTCCTTGCTCATTTCGAGCGAGAAGAACGCGACAGGCGCCTTGGCGGTGATGGCCGCGTGCTGGGTGATGTTGAGCGTGAACGCCGTGTTGTGCACGCACACGTCGTTCGCCACGAAGTTGTGGGTCTCCGGTATCGTGAGGTCGTAGACCTGGCGGATGCCGACCGGCTCCACCGACACCACCTCGTCCCAGTACACATCGCTCTCCGCCAGCGCGCGCAGCTCCGCGTCGTCCAGCGCATCCGCGAACTGCTTCAGGCGGCGGCGCGAGAGCGAGCGCTTGCCCGTGTGCACATTGCTCCACCCCTCGATGCCCGCGCGCCGCGCGAGCGACGCCCACGACTCGGCGCCCTTGGCGGCTTCGATGCGCGCCCAGATCTCGCGCGGGATCAGGTCGCGGTTGGTCTGGCAGCGCTTCGCCTCCACGGCGGACACGACGCGGCCGAGCGCCTCCTCCTTGCCGAAGATCCCGATCTCGCGCGCAAAGGTGCGGATGGAGTGCGCGTCCGTGATGTCGAGCTGCCACGCGGTGCGGCGTCCGTCGCCGTACTTCACCTCGCGGCGGCGCACGGATGCGATCACCCCGAAGCGCAGCAGCAGGTGCTGCACCTGCCGCGCGAGACGCTCGCTGACGGTAGCATAGCCCAGCTGCGCCTGGCCCGACGCGAGCACCGTCGCCCAGCCGTCGGTGGCGAGGAGGCGGTTGAGGAAGAGCGCGATCTGCGGGCGCACGAGCTTGAAGACCTGGGTGGGGACGAGCTTCCCGGCCGCCAGTTCATCGTCGCCGGAGCAGGCGAGATCGGCTGGAATCAGCTCCGTCGCGGCCATCGTCTTGCCCGCACCCCACGTCGAATCAATCGTCACACCCGAAGCATCAGCCACCCAACCCTGGACCCGCAGGTAGTCCGGCTCGCGTGGGGAGCCGCGGTTCTCGCTCAGGTTCTCCGACAGGGTATGCCTGCCGAACTCCGCGGCCGCGAGCGTGAAATCGTCGCGCAGGCGCGGATCGGAGTTCGTGAAGCGGGGGGTCGACTCCGTCAGGCTGCCGTCGCCGATGAGGTAGGCGAGCAGCTTGACCTCGCAGTCGCGCATCTGCTCGCTCCCGAACACCTCCACCCGGCGCGGCACGGCGACGTGGTCGCCCACCGCCACCTCGGAGAGCGGCTTCCATCCGCCGATCGTCAGGAAGGGGTGGGTGAGCGTCGTCTCCACGGTGCGTCCCAGGCGCGTGGTGACGCGGAACACGGGCTTTTCGCCGTCGTCCACGAACGCGCTCGGCTCGGTGATGGCGAACTTCCAGCGCTCGTCAAGCGTCAGGAGGCGGGCGGAGCGTGCGCGGTAGATCTCCTCGATGGTGGTGACGCTCCCGTCTTCGAGAAGGATCTCGGCGTCGTGGACGAGGCACTTCCCCATCGAGGGGCGGGCGGCCACGATGAT
>DASVSA010000414.1:0-2094 GCA_036388335.1 Longimicrobium sp.
CGCCAGGAACTCGGACTTCACCTCGCTGGCGCGCTGCGCCTCGCGGTGCAGGCGCGCGTTCTCCACGGCCAGGGCGGCGCGGTCGGCCAGCTTGCGCGCCAGCCACACGGCGTCGGGCGAGTAGCTTCCCGCCTCGTCCCACCCCAGGCTCAGCGCCCCCAGGGTGCGCCCCTGCGTCCTGAGCGGCACCACCATCAGCGACGCCCCCGCGTCCGCGTCCCCCGCCGGCACCTCGGGGAGCAGCTCGGGCGCGCCGGTGCGCAGCGCCCGCGCCACGGGCGCGGAGAGGGCGCCGGGGTCCAGCGGGCGACGCCCGAGCGTGGCGCACAGGGCCGCCTCGCGCTCGGGGTCCGCGTGGGCGGCGGCCAGGCGGCGCACCTGGCCGTCTTCGTCCGCCAGGTACACGACGCACGAGTCCGCCACCCGCGGCACCGCCAGGCGCACGACGGCCGCGAGCGTGATCTCGTAGTCCAGCGAGCCGGCCAGGATCTCCCCCGCCTCGGCCAGGAACGCCTCCCGCTGCCGCGCCGCCTCCGCGTGGATGCGCGCGGACTGCTCCTCCAGCAGCCGGTGCGCCGTGCTCGGTACCTGCGCGCTTCCGGGTTCGCTCATCGGGTGAGGCTCTCCATGACGGCGGAGCCGTGCAAGAAGAGTTCCGGCTACGGCACAGGAAAACGGGCTCACACGGAGGCACGGAGACACGGAGAGAGGGTGCTTTTCAGGGGCTCGGGAGGCGGAGGATGATGGCTTCGTCGCCGCGCAGGTGGACGTCGCCCACGACGCTCTCGCCCTCGCGGTCGAGGTGGGTGGAGAGGATCACGGTGGCGCCGCGGGCCTCCGGGGGGCAGCGGAAGAGGTGGGCTCGGGGGCCCAGGTTGAGGGCGACCAGGAACTCGCCGCCGCGGGTGTAGGCGAGGATGTCGCCCTCGGCGTCGACGGACGCGTAGGAGCCTGTTTCCAGGGCGGGCTCCGCGCGGCGGAGCTTGAGGAGGCGGTTGCAGAGGGTGAGCATGGAGTGGGGGTCGTTGCGCGCCCCCTCGACGTTCACCGCCTGGAAGTCCTCGGCGAGGGGGAGCCAGGGGTCGCCCGTGGTGAAGCCGGCCTTGGGCTCGGCGCCCCACTGCATGGGGGTGCGCTCGGGGTCGCGGCCCAGCCCCATCCCCGGGACGTTCTTCTCGAACGGGTCCTGCACCCGCTCGGGCGGGATCGGCACGTCCCGCATCCCGATCTCGTCGCCGTAGTAGAGCGTGGGCGTGCCGCGCAGGGTGAGGAGGAGCATGGCGGCCACGCGCGCCTGCGCCGGGCCCACGCGCGAGGCGATGCGGTGCTGGTCGTGGTTGCCGAGCACCCAGTTGGGCCATCCTCCCGCCGGAAGCGCGGCCTCGTACTCCGCCACCATGCGGGCGATGTGGCGCGCGTCCCACTTGGCCTGCACGAGCTGGAAGTTGAAGGGGAGGTGGGCCCCCGTGAGCGCCTCCCCGTAGTAGCTCATGAGGCGCTCCAGGGGGAGGTAGATCTCGCCGATCAGCACGCGCTCGGGGTACTCGTCGAAGAGGCGGCGCATGCGGGAGATCACCTCGTGCACCTCCGGGCGGTCGGTGGTCTGCTCCGGCATCAGCGACTGGAAGGGGTCCATCCCCTCGCGCCACTCGGGGTTGCGCGGGTTGTCGCGGAACTCGTCGTCCTTGATCAGGTGCCAGATGACGTCCACGCGGAAGCCGTCCACGCCCCGGTCCAGCCAGAAGCGGAGCACGTCGAGCATCGCTTCCACCACCTGGGGGTTGCGCCAGTTGAGGTCCGGCTGCTCCGGGAGAAAGGCGTGGTAGTAGTACTGCCCCGTGTGCCCGTCGTACTCCCACGCGCTCCCGCCGAAGCACGACAGCCAGTTGTTGGGCGGCCCGCCGTCCGGCGCGGGGTCCCTCCAGATGTACCAGTCGCGCCTGGGATCGTCGCGCGACGACCGCGACTGCCTGAACCACTCGTGCTGGTCCGAGCTGTGGTTGGGCACGAAGTCCAGGATCACCTTCAGCCCCCGCCCGTGCGCCTCCGCCAGCAGCCGGTCGAAGTCGCCGAGCGTCCCGAAGAGCGGATGGA
>DASVSA010000415.1:0-11716 GCA_036388335.1 Longimicrobium sp.
AGGTAACGGCCGCGGTGAGCATCGGCTTCCTCCTGATCGGGTGTATGGCGGGTTCGGAGGGCATGATAATCGTGGCGGCAACGGCCGGGAAGAGGGTTGGGGTACAGGCAGATGGGTCGCGGCGCACTGACAGGCCCCCGCCCCCCGGCCCCCTCCCCCGCGTGCGGGGGAGGGGGCGATTTCCACGCGCCGGTGCGACGAAGCGGCTCCTCCCCACCCGCGGCACTCGCGAACGTCGGGTGCGGCTGGATGGTCAGAGTGCGCCCCCCTCCCCCAAACTTGGGGGAGGGGGGTCGGGGGGGTGGGGGCCTCCCCGTCAGCGCACCCCAATCTTTCCCCGCTGTCCCGTTCCCCGTTCCCCGCTGTTCATCCCCTGGCACGTCCCCTGCCCCACCTGTTTACCGCTGGCCCCGCGGAGCCCACGCGCCGCGGCACGAATCCCGTTCCGAACAACGCAATGCTGATGAACGCCACGACCCTCGCCGCCCCGCGCCGCACCACCCTCCGCTGGCGGACCTACGACGAGCGCCAGATCCGGCGGATCGATGCGCAGCTGCGCGCGGGCGGGCATCCCTGCTGCCCCGGGTGCGGCGCCGCGCTGGAGGCACGGCCGGGGACGCGCATGGCCCGCTACCTTCCCCTGGACGCCTCGGGGTACGACCTGGAGTGCCGCCCGTGCCGCCGCTTCCGGGCCATGGTGAGGCACACGCTGCGCTCGCTGCGGCTGGTGAGGATGCGCCGCTTCGCCGCCGCGGTTGCCGCGTCGGCGCCCCGGGCCGTGGCCGTCGTGGCCTGAGCGCGGGGCGGCACGTCCGCCGCTGGCACGGGCGTTGCTCCCTCGCCGGGGTTCGGCGGCGACTGCCGCAAAACCCCCTGATCGAGCGAACCGGACCCTTCGATGGCCTTGCACCTCTTCTCCACCCCCGTGCAGTGCACCCACTGCGGCACGGTAGTGGATGATCCCACGCTGGAGCGCTGTCCCAACTGCGGCAACCTCCTCAAGGAGCGCCGCGCGCCCCGCCGCCTGGCCGGGCTGGAAGAGCGGTATGGGAGCATCCGCGTGCTCCTGGCCGTCCTCCGCTTCCTGGCGGTGATCATCCTGGTGATCGGCGGGGTGGCCTTCTTCGGCGCGCTGGGCGACGACAGCGGCGGCGGGATGGCGGGGCTCGCCTTCCTCCTCTCGGCCGTGCTCGGCGCGGTGGCCATGTTCTCCATCGCCGCCTTCTTCGAGCTCACCATGGACGTGGAGGAGAACACGCGCGCCTCCTTCCGCCTCCAGCAGCAGATCCTGGAGGAGATGACCGAGTCGCGGCGCGGCACCCCCGCGGTGGCCGACGACGCCGCTACCGTCGTCTCGGGGCCGGTGCAGGACGCGCGGGCGGCGGGCCTATGAGCATGAGAAGGACACGTTGGGCCGCGGCGCTCGGTGTGGCGCTGGGCGGCGCGGCCGCATCGGCGGGGGCGGCTCGGACGCAGGCGGCCCCGGCGGCGCAGCCCGCCGCTCCGGCCACGCAGCCGGCGGCACCGGCGGCGCAACCCGCGGCACAGCCGGCGGCGGTGAATACCGCCGGGGGGCCGCTGCAGGGGCAGGCGGACGCCATCGTCCCCAACAAGGGCGAGTGGACGATCATGGCCTACTCGCTGGACCGCAACGAGACGCTGTTCGCCATCAACGCGAACAAGCCGATGGTACCGGCCTCCAACAACAAGGTCTACTCGGCCATCTGGGCGCTCTCGGTGCTGGGGCCGGACTACCGCTTCCCCACCGACCTGCTGATCAATGGCAGCATCCAGGGAGGCGTGCTGCAGGGCGACGTGGTCATCCGCGGCTCCGGCGACCCCGGGTTCGGCTACCCGAGCTACGAAAAGGACAACATCGACCCGCTGCGGGTGATGGCCCGGCGCCTCAAGCAGCTCGGCATCAACCAGGTGACGGGGAGCGTCATCGGCGACGCCACGATCCACGACCAGCAGAACTACGGGCCCGGCTGGCCGCTGGACACGGGGATGGG
Organism: Longimicrobium sp.; assembly: GCA_036388335.1. GTDB lineage: Bacteria > Gemmatimonadota > Gemmatimonadetes > Longimicrobiales > Longimicrobiaceae > Longimicrobium. The sequence continues at coordinate 2,013 of DASVSA010000415.1, forward strand.
CGCCGCGCACTACGCGCCCACGGTGAGCGGCCTCCCCTACCAGCGCAACATGCTGTGGGTGGAGCCCAACGGGCAGGGGCCCAACGGCTTCGTCCTTCACCCGGACGTGCCGGAGATCCCGGTGGTGTGGCAGAGCCGGGGCGGGCGCGGCTACGCGGTGCGCCGGCCGGAGCAGGACACGGTGAGGCTGCGCGGCGGCATCGGGCGGCCGGGGACGCGCTTCCCGGTGGGCGCCTTCGAGCCGGCGCTGCTGGCCCCCGCCGCGCTCCGCCAGGCCATGCGCGAGGCGGGGATCCAGGTGAACGGCGCCGTGAAGCTTCAGCGCACGCCGCGCGGGGCCAAGCTGGCGCACCGCCACCTGTCGCTCACGGTGGCGGACATGGTGCCGCAGCTCAACCAGCACTCGGACAACTTCTTCGCCGAGCACTTCTGGAAGGCGGCGGTGGCCAAGAGCACCGGGAAGGGCACCTACACGGGGGGCGGGGCGGCCTCGGCCAACTTCTTCCACCGCCAGGCCGGCGTGCCGTACGGGCAGCTCTGGCAGGCGGACGGGTCGGGGCTCTCCAACCAGAACCGCACCAGCGCGCAGGCACTGGTGATGGCGCTGCGCTACGCGGACCGGTCGCCGTACTCCAAGGTGTTCCACGAGTCGCTGGCCGTGGCGGCGGACCCCAAGGGGACGATGAAGCGGATGTTCAACGGCACGCCCGCGGCGGGGAACCTGCACGCCAAGACGGGATACATCCGCCAGGTGCGCTCCCTTTCGGGGTACGTGAACTCGGCCAGCGGCGAGCGGATCGTCTTCTCGATGATCTACAACGGCCGTAATACATCGGGGGCGCGCGGTGTGCAGGTGTCGCTTGGCAACCTGATGGCGGGCTATCGCCGTTAGCCGCGCGTCCCAATCGTCTCTGGGGAAATCGGGGGTCCGGCCGGAGGATTGGCCGGACCCCAATCGGTTTGCGCCCCGGCCGGGCGGCGGGGTAGCTTGAACGGCGGGGCTCACACGGAGGCACAGAGACACGGAGAGGGCGCGATGCAGACGTCGGACGCGCGGTACCCCATCGGCAAGTTCCGGCTGGAGGGCGAGGTCACTCCCGCGCGGCGGCTCGGCTGGATCGCGAGCATCGCCGCGATGCCCGCGCGCTTCCACGTGGCGGTGGACGGGCTGACCCCCGAGCAGCTCGACACTCCCTACCGCGAGGGCGGGTGGACGGTGCGGCAGCTCGTCCACCACCTGCCGGACAGCCACATGAACGCCTACGTGCGGCTCAAGATGGCGCTCACCGAGGAGAACCCCACGGTCAAGACGTACGACGAGGCGCTGTGGGCCACGCTCCGGGACTCGGTGACCACGCCGCCCGAGGTGTCGCTCGCGCTGCTGGAAGCGCTTCACGTCCGCTGGGTGGAGGTGCTGCGCGGCGTGGCCGAGCCCCAGTGGCGCCGCACCATGCAGCACCCCGAGCGCGGGCCCATGTCGCTGGAGCAGCAGCTAGCCCTCTACGCATGGCACGGCGACCACCACGTGGCGCACGTCACCGCGCTGCGCGAGCGCATGGGCTGGTGAGGACGGATACGGATGGCTGAATCGAAAGCGCTGACGCTGGGCTATTCGCCCTGCCCGAACGACACCTTCATCTTCGACGCGCTGGTGCACGGGCGTGTGGAGGCGGGGGGGCTGCGGTTCACGGAGCGGCTGGAGGACGTGGAGACGCTCAACCGCCTGGCCGCCGGGGCGGAGCTCGACGTTACCAAGATCTCCTACGGCGCCATCCCCCACCTGCTGCGGGACTACGTGCTGCTGCGCAGCGGCGGGGCGCTGGGGCGCGGGTGCGGGCCGCTGGTGGTGGCGCGCCGCGAGATGAGCGCCGAGGAGCTCGCGGGGGCGCGCATCGCCATCCCCGGGCGCAACACGACGGCCAACCTCCTCCTGCGCCTCTTCGCGCCCGGCGCGGCGCCGGGGGTGGAGCGGGTGTACAGCGACATCATGCCGGCCGTGGCGCGGGGCGAGTTCGACGCGGGGCTCATCATCCACGAGTCGCGCTTCACCTACCCGCAGCACGGGCTGGTGCGCGTGGTGGACCTGGGGGAGTGGTGGGAGCGCACGACCGGACTGCCCATCCCGCTGGGCGGCATCCTGGCGAGGCGCTCACTGGGGGACGAGGCGATCCGGGGGATCGAGGACGGGATCAGGCGTTCGGTGGAGTACGCCTTCGCGCACCCCGAGGCGTCGCGCCCGTACGTGCGCGCCCACGCCCAGGAGATGGACGACGAGGTCACGCAGCAGCACATCGACCTCTACGTCAACCGCTTCTCGGTGGATGTAGCGGAAGAGGGCGCGCGCGCCATCGAAGCGCTCTTCGCCCGCGCGCGCGACGCGGGTGTGATCGACGACGAGGTGCCGTCGCCCTTCCTGTAACCGGACTCACAAAAGACACAGAGGCACGGAGAAAAGCATCTTTCTCCGTGCCTCTGTGTCTCTGTGTGAGCCTAGTCGTGCGACCGGCGGATGGAGACGGGACGGCCCTTGATGGCGGCGCGCGACATGGCGCGGATCACGTGGTCGGCGTGCTCCTCGGATACCTCCACCAGGGTGAACTGGTCGGCGATCTCGATGGAGCCGATCCCCTCGGCGGGGATCTTGGCCTCGCCGACGATGGCGCCCACGATGTCGCCCGGCCGGATGCCGCGGCGCCGGCCCACGCTGATGAAGAGGCGCGTCATGTCGCCGCGCGGGCGGCGGCCACGCGGCGGGCCGTCGCGGCCGGGGCCGTCGAAGCTGTCGTGGCGGCCGCGCGGGCCGCGGGTGTCGTCGCGGGGGCGCTGCGGGCGGTTCTCCCACTGGGGGATCTCCACCTCGTTCTCCGGCTCCTCGCCGCGCGTGGCGTCGGCGGCCAGCTTGGCGGCGGCGGCGGCGATGTCGATCGGATCGTAGTCGTCGGCCAGCGTGGCGACGATCTCGCGGTACCCGTCGAACTCGTCCTCCTCGATCGTTTCGCGAATGGCGGAGCGCAGCAGCTCCACGCGGCGCGCGCGCAGGTCGGCCACCGTGGGGACGCGGGCGATCTCGATGGGCCGGCCCACCACCCGCTCGATGCCGCGCAGCAGGCCCTGCTCGCGGGGCTGCACCAGGGTGATGGCCGTGCCCTCGCGCCCGGCGCGCCCCGTGCGGCCGATGCGGTGGACGTACACCTCGGGCGTCTGGGGGATGTCGTAGTTGATGACGTGGCTCACGTGCTCCACGTCCAGCCCGCGCGCCGCCACGTCGGTGGCGATCAGCAGGTCGGCCGTGCCCTCGCGGAAGCGCTTCATCACGCGGTCGCGCTGCGCCTGGTTGAGCCCGCCGTGCAGCGCCTCGGGACGGTAGCCGCGCACCGAGAGCGCCTCGTTCAGCTCGTCCACCTCGTTGCGGGTGCGGCAGAAGAGGATGGCCGAGGTGGGCGCCTCCAGGTCCAGCACGCGGGCCAGCGCCTCCAGCTTGTAGGGGCGCGGGACGATGTACGCGGCCTGGCGTACCAGCGGCGTCTCCAGCTTGGGCGCGCGCACGGTCACCCGCACCGGGTCGGTCATGTGCCGGTCGGCGAGCTGGGCGATGCGCGGCGGGAAGGTGGCCGAGAACAGCGCCGTCTGCCGCCCCTCGGGGGTCTCGGTGAGGATGGTCTCGATGTCCTCGATGAACCCCATGTCCAGCATCTCGTCCGCTTCGTCCAGCACCACGTACTGCACCGACGACAGGTCCAGCGAGCGGCGGCGGATGTGGTCCAGGATGCGCCCCGGGGTGCCCACCACCACGTTGACGCCGCGGCGCAGCTCGCGGAGCTGCCGGTCGATGGCCTGCCCGCCGTACACGGCGAGCACGCTCACGCCGCGCCCGGCGCCGTAGCGGTGGGTGGCCTCCGCCACCTGCACGGCGAGCTCGCGCGTGGGCGCCAGGACGAGCGCCTGCACCCCGCGCTGGCTGGCGTCGATCTTCTGCACCAGCGGCAGGGCGAAGGCGGCGGTCTTCCCGGTGCCGGTGGCGGCCTGGCCGAGCACGTCTCGCCCCGCCAGGAGCACGGGGATCGCCTCCACCTGGATCGGGGTGGGCTCTTCATACCCAAGGGTGTCCAGCGCCTTGAGGATGTCGGGCTCCAGCCCGAGATCGGTGAACACGGCTGCGGGCGCTTCAGTCGTCGGCTCGGTCAACTTATCTATCTCCAATCGGCGGATTTTCTTCTGTAATCCTGCAATCTCGCGCAAAGTCACCGAAGTGCCAAGTGCCCAGTGCCAAGTGCCTAGTCTTCAGGACTTCTGTTACTAGGCACTAGGCACTAGGCACTAGGCACTAGGCACCGCGGTTCAGTACCCGTACGCTCCCACGTCCGGCTCGCGGGCGAAGGCGCGGAAGGCGTCGGCCGGCTCGGGGTGCGTCTCCAGCAGGCCGCGCACGCGGCGGAAGGAGAGGCGCAGCATCCGCTCGCGGAGCATGTCGTCCGTGGGGGAGGGGGGCTGCATCAGCCACCCCGGCGTGTACTTGTCCGTGGTGGGCTGCGAGGGGGCGTTGTCGATCCCCTCCTCGGGCGGGGCCACGCCCAGGCCGCTGCGCACCAGCTCGAAGGCCAGCCCCGGATCCAATCCTTCTTCCACCGCGATGTCGTACATCATGTCGGCGAGCTCGGGCGACATGCCGGCGGCGCGCGCGTCGTCCATCAGCTCCGTGCGGCGGCGGATGCCGTCTCCCTCGGCCGAGCCGTCGGCGTCGTGGCCGATGAGGCAGCTGGAGCTGCCGAAGAAGGTGTCGTCCGCGCGGCGGCGGCGGCGGCGCTCGCGGTAGGCCTCCAGCACGTGGTCCGCGTTCGTCTCTATGTCCGTCGTCGGCATGTCGGGCTCGCTCACGTCTCCTCCCAGTTCGTTTCGGCTCCGCGCGGGTCCACGCCCGCGCTCAACCCGCAGCGACGCGGCAAGGGACGGACCACACGGAACGCTCTCTGCGGTTGGGGCAGGATCGGAGCCGCTCGTTCGTTGTACGTGAGCGGCCCTCCAGCGGCACGAGAAAGCGGGACATCCATTCCTTCGGAGAGGACAATCAGTGGCGGACATCCGGGTGGAGCGGCGGCGGAAGCTGGGCGTGTGGCCGTGGGCGGTGGGGCTGCTGGTGCTGGCGCTCGCCATCTGGGCCCTGGCCGAGATCCTGGGCGAAGACGACGGCGACGAGATCGTGGACCAGCTGGACCGGGGCGCTACAACCGCCCCGCGCTGAGACGGCGGGAGCCCGCGGATGCACCCGGCTTTCTGTGGATGCGCGGGGTACGGTAGATGCATTGTACAAACACCGGGCGCGGACCCGGGCGGCGCGGCAGCATACCGCGCCCCGCCGCGCGTGAACTGACGGTCCCCCATGGCCGGGTAGAGGAGAATCCATGTCCGTTCTGAGCCGACGCGCCTCGCGTTGGGCCGCCGCCCTCTGTGTGAGCGCGGCAACCGCGGCGTACAGCACACCCGCAGCCGCCCAGTACTTCGGGCGCAACCAGGTCCAGTACCGCGATTTCGACTTCCGCATCATGCGGACGGAGCATTTCGACGTGTACTTCTACCCGGAGGAGGAGGTAGCGGCCCGCTACGCCGCCCGCTACGTGGAGCGGTGGTACACGCGGCTGTCGCGCGTTCTCGACTACGAGTTCGAGAACCGGCAGCCGCTCATCATGTACGCGAGCTCGCCGCACTTCCAGCAGAACACCATCACCGGCAACCTGGGCGAAGGCACCGGGGGCGTGACGGAGGTGTTCAAGCAGCGCATCATCCAGCCCTTCGGCGGCACCGTCCAGGAGACGGACCACGTGCTGGGGCACGAGCTGGTGCACGCCTTCCAGTACGACATCACCGGGGCCGGCCGCGCCGGCGCCGGGCTGGACCAGGCGGCGCAGCGGCTCAACAACCCGCTGTGGTTCACCGAAGGGATGGCCGAGTACCTGTCGGTGGGCCCGGTGGACCCGCACACGGCCATGTGGCTGCGCGACGCGGCCCTCACCGGCCGCCTCCCCTCGCTGCGCCAGCTCAACTACGACCCGCAGTTCTTCCCCTACCGCTGGGGCCAGGCGCTGTGGTCGTACATCGGCGGGCGCTGGGGCGACGCGGCGGTGGGGCAGATCCTGAAGCAGGTGGGCCAGGGCGTGCCGTACGACGCCGCCTTCGAGCGCATCCTGAACGCCGAGCTGGACGCCATCGTCGAAGACTGGCAGACCTCCATCCGCCGCACCTACCTGCCGCTGCTCACCAACCGGCGCGAGGCCCGCGAAGAGGCCCGGCCGCTGGTGACCCAGCGCGGGCGCGGCGGGCGCTACAACGTGGGCCCGGCGCTCTCGCCCGACGGCCGGCAGGTGGTGTTCCTCTCCGACCTGGACGGGCTGGACGTGGAGCTCTTCCTGGCCAACGCGGAGACGGGCGCCATCGTGAGGCGGCTGGTGAAGGGCCCGTCGTTCGACCCGCACTTCAGCTCGCTGCGCTTCATCAACTCGGCCGGGGCCTGGGCGCCCGACAACCGCCGCTTCGTGCTCTCGGCCCAGCGGCGCGGCGAGGACGTGCTGGTGACGCTGGACACGCGCAACGCCAACGTGATCCGCGAGTACCGCATCCCGGGGGTCAGCGAGATATCGTCGCCCACCTGGTCGCCGGACGGGGCCACCATCGCCTTCTCGGGGAACAAGGGCGGGATCACGGACATCTGGACGGTGGAGGTGGCGAGCGGCCGCGCGCGCCAGCTCACCAGCGACGTGTACGGCGACCTGCAGCCCGCCTACTCGCCGGACGGGCGGACCATCGCCTTCGCCACGGAGCGCGGGGTGGCGCTGGACTCGCTCCGCTACCAGCGCGACGTGCGGGTGGCGCTGATCGACGTGGCCTCGGGGGAGGTTCGCATCGCCCCGGCGCAGGACCGCAGCAAGAACATCAACCCGCAGTGGGCGCGCGACGGGGGCGCGGTGTACTTCATCTCGGACCGCACCGGCATCCCCAACGTGTACCGGGTGGAGCTGGCCGGGGGGCGGCTGACGCAGGTGACCAACCTGTTCACGGGCGTGAGCGGCGTGACGGCGTTCAGCCCCGCGCTCAGCTCGGCCACGCAGTCGGACCGGGTGGTGTTCTCGGCCTACGAGCGCAACAACTTCAACCTGTACTCCATCAACAACCCGGCGGAGCTCGCGGGCACCGAGCCCACGGCGCCGCAGCTTACGGGCGGCATCCCGCTTCCGGCGCTGCTGCCGCCCTCGCCGCGGCCGGTGGAGCCGGCGTTCAACCGCGTGCTGGCGGTTCTCAACGACGTTTCCAGCGGGCTTCCCACCGAGGAGCAGGCGGCGCAGTACGCCGTGAGGCCGTATCAGCCGCGCCTGTCGCTGGACTACCTGGGGCAGCCGCAGGTGGGCGTGTCGGGCAGCACCAGCCCATACCAGCGGGGCGGGGTGTACGGCGGCGTGGGGGGCATCTTCAGCGACATCCTGGGGCGCCACACGGTGTACGGCACCATCCAGGCGCAGGGGCGCATCGAGGAGATCGGCGGGAGCGCGGCGTACATCAACCGCTCGCACCGCTGGAACCTGGGCGCGGCGGTGCAGCGCTCGCCCTACATCGCGGGCGGCTACACGCAGAACCCGCAGACGGGCGCCATCAGCCGCCTGACGTACCGCCTGTTCGACACCAACATCGCGGGTCTGGCGCAGTATCCCTTCTCGCAGGTGCAGCGGCTGGAGTTCTCGGCCGGGGCGCGGCGGATCGCGCAGGACATCCGCATGGAGGGCTTCACCTCGCAGGGCGAGTACGTGGAGGAGCTGACGCCGCTGGAATCGTACACGCTGGGCGAGGGGTCGGCGGCGCTGGTGTACGACAACTCGATGTTCGGCTACACCTCGCCGTTCGCGGGGCAGCGCTACCGCTTCGAGGTCGCGCCGACCATCGGGACGCTGCAGTTCACCCAGCTCACGGCGGACTACCGGCGCTACATCTTCCTGCGCCCGCTCACCCTGGCCATCCGCGGGTGGCACTTCGGGCGGTACGGGCGTGACGAGGCTTCGCTGAGCCCCATCTTCCTCGGGTACCCGCAGATCATGCGCGGCTACTCGTACGGGAGCGTGATCGACGCGTGCGACGAGGCGCGGGGCACCGCCACGGCGGGGACGGCGCCGGAAGAGTGCCAGGTGCTCAACCAGCTCATCGGCAGCCGGTTCGCGGTTGCCAACGCCGAGCTCCGCTTCCCGCTGATCCGGCAGGCGGTGGTGGGCGCCGGCATCGGGCTTCCGCCCATCGAGGGGATCCTCTTCGCCGACGCGGGCACGGCGTACGGCGACGTGCAGGGGGCGAACAACAGCGTCATCCAGACGCGCCCCAACTTCCGGCGCGGCGTGGCGCCCGGCGACGACCGCGGGCTGTTCACCAGCGCCGGCGTGGGCGCGCGGGTCAACCTGTTCGGCTACGCGGTGCTGGAAGGGGTGTACGTGAACGCCTTCGACCGGCCCACCGGCTGGCACTGGCAGTTCTCGCTGCAGCCCGGCTTCTAAGAAAATAGGTCTCACACAGAGGCACGGAGGCACGGAGATCAAGTCATCTCCGTGCCTCCGTGTCTTGTGACGCCCGCGGTGCCCGGGCGCGAGGGGATGAATCCCCCCGCTGGAACGACGAAAAGCCCGCTTCAGCGGGCTTTCCGCGGCTCCAGCCGCGGGGGTTTAACCCCCGGCGGCGCCGGGCTTCGACCGGCGGCTCACACGATTCGTCCGCGCACAGCCTTTCGCCTCCCGCTGTGCCCGCGTAATATCCTGCGCATGTCTGACCGCCCCCTTCCCGAGAGCCGCGAAGCCCGGCGCCGCGCGATCCTGGAGTCCGCGGTGCGCGTGTTCGCGGAGCACGGCTTCTTCGCCGCCCGCATCCGCGACATCGCGGCGGGGGCGGGCGTGGCCGAGGGGACGATCTACCTGTACTTCGACGGCAAGGACGACCTCCTCCTCACCGCGTTCCGCGACAAGGTGGAGGAGTTCTGCGCGTCCGCGCGGGAGGCGCTGGCGCCCACCCTGCGCTTCGAGGAGCGGCTGGCGCGCTTCGTGTCGCTCCAGTTCGAGAGCATCGAGGCAGACCCGCCGCTGGCCACCGTGCTGCTGCTGGAGAGCCGCCAGTCCAGCAAGTTCTACGGCGGAGCCGTGCGCGACGTGATGCGCTCGTACGCCGCCGCCATCGACGAGCTGCTCGCCAGCGGCCAGCACTCCGGCGAGATCCGCGCGGACGCCGAGATCCCCCTGGCGCGGCGGATGCTGATCGGCGCGCTGGAGGAGATCGAGCTGGAGTGGCTGCTGGGCGAGCAGTCGCGCCCGCTGGTGCCGATGGCGCCGCGGGTGGCCGCCGCGTTCTACCGCGGCCTGGCGGCGGGCGGCTGATTCGCGCCCTTCTGGACAGGGGCGCGGAGGCACGATAGAATACCCCCGCAGCCCTCGCGCGGGGCGCTCAACCCGAACCATCCGCGGGCCCGCAGGCGTCCCGCGCAGCGAAACGAGCGAGTCATGGCCGATCTTAACGTCCGCAGAGATGAGCCGATAGTCGAAGAAGACGACTACACGATGGCCGAGGTGCTCCTCTGGGTCTTCGGGATCCTGATGATCCCCCTGGTCCCGATCCTGATGGTGGCGTTCCTTACGCCGTTCAGCGGGATGTAAGAAAAAAGGCTCTCACACAGAGACACAGAGGCACGG
>DASVSA010000416.1:0-4350 GCA_036388335.1 Longimicrobium sp.
CTTCGCCACCACGCGCCCCGCCAGCCGTACCCGCTCGCTCGGCCCGTCGCCCTCTCCCCCGCCCTCCTCCCACGCCTCGAAGAGCGCCCGCGCGCCGGCGGCGGAGTGGGTGGGATCGTACCCGTATGCGAACGGCTCCACACCCTGCTCGCGCAGGGCGTGGAGCTTCTCCAGCCGGTCGGCTACCACGCGCTCGCTGGATTCCGGTGTGCCCTGCTCGCTCATAGCTGCTTCTCTCCCCCGAACTGGCGCAGGTACGCCTGGATGAAGGGGTCCACGTCGCCGTCCATCACCTTGCCCACATCCGGCAGCTTGAGCTCCGTGCGGTGGTCGTTGACCATGGTGTACGGCTGGAAGACGTACGAGCGGATCTGGCTGCCGAAGCCGATGTCCGTCTTGGTGGACTCCAGCTTGGCCTTCTCCTTCTCCTGCTCCTCCAGCGCCTGCTGGTAGAGCCGCGCCTTGAGCATCTTCATGGCCGTAGCGCGGTTCTTGTGCTGCGAGCGCTCCTGCTGGCACTCCACCACGATGCCGCTGGGAAGGTGCCGCAGCCGCACCGCGGACGACGTCTTGTTGACGTGCTGCCCGCCGGCGCCCGACGCGCGGAACACGTCCATCTCGATGTCTTCCTCGCGCACCTCGATCTCGATGGTGTCGTCCACCGACGGGTACACGAACACCGAGGCGAACGAGGTGTGCCGCCGCGCCTGGCTGTCGAAGGGCGAGATGCGCACCAGCCGGTGCACGCCGCGCTCGGCGCGCAGGTAGCCGTACGCGTACTCGCCGCGCACCTCCAGCGTGGCGCTCTTGATCCCCGCCTCTTCGCCCTCCTGCTGGTCCAGCAGCTCCACGTCGAAGCCGTGGCGCTCGGCCCAGCGGGTGTACATGCGCAGGAGCATCTCCGCCCAGTCCTGCGACTCGGTGCCGCCGGCGCCGGACTGAAGCGTCACCAGCGCGTCGCGGTGGTCGTCCGGCCCCTGCAGCATGTTCCTCAGCTCCAGGTCGGCCAGCTCGGTGCCGATCCGCTCCACCTCGGCCGTGACCTCGGCCAGCATGTCCGGGTCGTCTTCCACCTCCAGCAGCTCCAGCATCTCGCTGGCGTCGGCCGCGCGGGCGGTGAGCCCGGCCCACGGCGCAACCCACTGCTTGACCTTGTTGATCTCGTCGATCACCTCGCGCGCCTTCGACTGGTCGTTCCAGAACGAAGGGTCGCCCATGCGGGCTTCGAGGCCGTTCAGCTTCTCCTGCTTGGCAGGGATGTCAAAGAAACCCCCTTAGCTCTTCGAGCCGGTTCCTGTGGGCATCCAGTGCAGTGCGCAGCTCTGCGGTCATGTTTTCCCCTGTCTGACAGCAACGACAAGGGCCGTCCGGCTGGGACGGCCCAGGTTCGCGGTTTCGCGGAGCCAAATATAACGGGCTGTGTGGGCTTTCAACAGAAGGGCTCACACAGAGACACGGAGCCACGGGGACGAGTTAAAAGACGGTCTGGCCTTTGGCGAGGATCTCGTTGAGGGCGTCGCGGAAGTGCGGAGTGCTGCGCGAGAGCTCGGGGCCTACCTGGCCGACGTACTCTTCCCAGCTCTTCTTGATTTCGTCCATGAACTCGCGCTTCAGGGTGCCGTTCTGAAGGGCCTGGTCGCGGCGCTCAGGGTGGTACGTGACGATGTCGGAGACCAGAGCGCGGGCGAGTCGGCGTGCCTTCGCGCCCGGGTCGTTGGCGCCGAACGGGTTGGCGCGCGGCGCGGCGGGGGCCGCGGGTGCGGGCGCGGGCGGCGGCGCGGCCGGTGCGGGGGCAGCCGCCACGAGCGTGGGCGCGGGTGCTTCGGCCACGGGCGCGGGCACGGCGGCGGGCGCCGGCTCGGGCGCGGGCTGCGCGGCGGGGACGCGGATCTCGAACACGTTGCGGCAGATGGAGCAGCGCGCCCGGACCCCGCCCTCCGGCACCTTGCCCGGGTCGACGCGGAAGATGGTGTTGCAGTGCGTGCACTGGGCGTTCATGGGTCTCGCCGTGTGAGGTTCGTGCAGAGGGGCGGGTGGCCGGGAAAGTAGGCGCGCGGGAGGCCCGCCGCCAGCGTCAGGGGGCCGCGGGAGGCTCGTCCGAGCGGCGGTCCACCACGTAGACGGAGCCCGAGAAGCTCTTGGCGTACGCCTTCATCTCGGTGGCCAGCTCGCTGATCTGCGCCGTGTGGGTGAAGCGCCGGTGCTCGTTGGTCACCACGCCGATGGAGAGCGTCATCAGCGGCACCTGGTGCTCGCCGCCGCGGCGGTCCTTGCCCACGAAGTAGCCGCGCTCGCGGTCTTCCTCCGTGTACTGCAGGTCGATCAGCTCGTTGAACACGGCAAGGACTTCCTCGCAGCAGGCGCGGAAGTCCTCCAGCGGGGCGTTGAAGATGAAGTCGTCTCCCCCGATGTGCCCCACGAAGGCGGTGGGCGAGTGGGCCCTCACCACCTCGCGCAGGATGCGGGAGAGGATCAGGATCACCCGGTCGCCGTGGTTGTAGCCGTAGCGGTCGTTGAACTCCTTGAAGTGGTCGAGGTCCGCGTAGCACACCGCGAACTTCTCTCCCGCCGCCAGCCGCAGGGCGATGTCGCGCTCGATCCTCACCGTGCCCGGCAGCAGCGTGGTGGGGTGAACCCCCACGTCCCGGTCCGCGCGGTGAAGCGCCAGGTCCAGCCGGAGCACGCTCTCGCGCTCCGAGAAGCCGGCGTTCAGCACCTCGTCCGCGCCGGCGGCCAGCGCTTCGGCCGCGCTCTCGGCGCGCGACGCGTCCACGGCCACGTACATGATGACGGGGAACACCGAGGTGAACGCCTCCCCCTTGAACCTGCGGCACACCTCCAGCGCACTCCCCGCGGGCTCGGACGCGTCCACCACCAGCGCCACCGCCTGCATGTGCCCGGCGCGCTGCTCCAGCTCGCCGGGCGACTTCACCTCCACCACGGAGTGCCCCCGCGACGACGCGAACTCGTGCACCAGGCCGGGTGCGGCGCGGCCGTGCGGCGAGTAGTGCAGAAGTACGCGTGGGAGCATGGGGAGGGAGGCGGGTGGGGCCGGGGCGCGGCCCCGGGGTGCCTCAGCGCGCGGGGGACGCGTCGAGGGGGGTGGCTTCGTCGATCAGGAGGATGGGGATGTTGTCGCGGACCTCGTAGCGCAGCCGGTCGCGCTCGCACACCAGCGACTCGGGGTCGCTTTCGTAGCGGAGCGGGCCCTTGCACACGGGGCACACCAGGATCTCCAGCAGCCACGGCTCGATCACGTTCTCTCCTTGGCATCCGGAAGCCTGAAGCCCAGGCGCTCCAGCGTCACCGGGTCTTTGCGCCACCGGGGGAGCACCTTGACCCACAGGTCCAGGTACACCGGGGCGCCCACGAACTCCTCCACCTTCTGCCGCGCGAGCTGGCCCAGCTTCTTGATGGCCTGGCCGCCGCTCCCCACCAGGATGGCCTTCTGCGAAGCGCGCTCCACGAACACCACCGCGCGGATGTAGAGCGGCGAGCTCTCCTCGCGGAACTCCTCCACCTTGGTGGCCACGCTGTACGGCACTTCCTGCGAGTACAGCTCGAACACGGTCTCGCGGATCAGCTCGGCCACGAAGAAGCGCACCGGCTGCGACGAGACGTCCTCCTCCGGGTAGAGGAACTCGGACACGGGGAGCCGCTGAGCGATCTCGCCGCGCAGCCGCTCGGTTCCCTCCCCCGTGACGGCCGACACCTCCACCGGCTCCACGCCGAAGCGCTGGCGGCTCCACTCGCGCACGCGCTCGCGGCGGTCGGCGGCGGCCACGTCCACCTTGTTGCTCACCACCACCAGCTTGGGGGCGCGGTCCAGGAGCTCCAGCACGTCCTGGCCGAACTCCGGCACGCCACCGGACGCGTCCACCAGCAGCAGCACCACGTCGGAGTCGGCGATCACCTGCAGGGCGACGTGCATCATCGACCGGTGCAGGAGGTAGCGCGGATCCACCAGGCCGGGGGTATCCACGAACACCATCTGCACGCCGCCGCGGGTGTCGATCCCCAGGACGCGCTCCCGCGTCGTCTGCGCGAAAGGCGTGACGATGCTGAGCTTCTGGTCCACCAGCCGGTTCATCAGCGACGACTTCCCCACGTTCGGGAAGCCGACGAGCGCCACGAGCCCGGCCCGGGTCTCGGTCGTATTCATGCGCGGGAAGCTATAGTCTGGGATTGGATGGAGTCAACAGAGGGCCTCACACAGAGACACGGAGGCACGGAGAAAAACAGAAGCCCCCCGACACTCATCGCTGAGCGTCGGGGGGCTGATACGTAGGCCGGCAGCGCCGTACTCTCCCACCGGGTGGCCCCGGCAGTACCATCCGCGCGAGTGGGGCT
>DASVSA010000417.1:0-13283 GCA_036388335.1 Longimicrobium sp.
GATCCGGGTTGAACCCGATCGTCAGCCGCTCGTCGAAGGGGAGATGGCTCGCGAGCACGCCGATCCGCACGTCCCGCATCCCCCAGGGTCTGTGCAGGAAAAGGGCGTCGAGCGACTCCACGCGCGCGGGCGGCTCCAGCGCCAGCCCCAGCCGCCGCACCTCGCGCGCGGACGGCACGACGACGTCCGGCGGGTGGCCCGTGATGAGCTCGATGGTGGCGGCGAGATCGGTCAGAGTCGGCAGAACGGCGGGCTCACACAGAGGCACGGAGACACGGAGAGGTGCCTCTCACGAGGTGGCGTACGGTGACCTGGCGCGGTAGCGCAGCTCGAACTCCTCGCGCGTCACCAGCGTGGTCACGTCGGTCATCCTGTCCACGGTGAGGATGCCGTCCAGGTGGTCGATCTCGTGCTGGAGGAGCTCGGACAGGTCGCCGTCGGCCACCACGTCCTGCCACGCGCCGGCAAGGTCCTGGTAGCGCACGCGGACCCACGCCCAGCGCGGCACCTGGCAGAAGATGCTGAGGAAGCTCAGGCACCCATCCCACACCGTCACCACCTCGTCGCTGTGCTCCACGATGGACGGGTTGACGAAGGGCCACGGCGTGCGGCCATCCACGTTGAGGAAGATGATGCGCTCCAGCACCCCGATCTGCGGCGCGGCGATGGCGCGGCCGTAGCCGGTGGTGCTGCGCGAGTGCGCGAGCGTGTCCGCCAGGTCGCGCACCGTCGCGGCCACGCGCGGGTCCGCCGGGTCGCGTACCGGCGCGCAGGGAGTGCGCAGGCGAGGGTCGCCGAGGCGTACGATGGGTTGGACGGGCATGCTCTCCGTGTCTCTGTGCCTCTGTGTGAGATCGCTACTCCGGCGCGAGCTGCGAATCGCAGACGGCGCCGCCGCGCCACGCGAGCTCGCATACCGGGTGCCGCACCGCCTCCACGCGATGGTTGGGATGGTAGATCAGGCCGCCGCCGCGGGGGATGCCCAGCCCCTGCACCACGCCGGCGTGCGCGCGCACCTGCTCGCGCAGCGCGGACCAGTCGTCGTCCTCGCCGCGCACGTCGATGGCGTGGGGGACGAGGCCCAGCGTGGGGATGTCCGCGCCCCCGGCGGAGAGGCCGAGCTGCACGGCGCCCGCGCCCACACCCAGCACCACGGCGCCCCCCACGTAGCGCCGCAGGATGGCGTCGCCCACGCCGCTGGACTGGAAGGCGCGCCACCCCAGGCGCGGGTCGCCGCCGCCCAGCAGGAGAAGGTGGGCATCCTCCAGGTACTCCATGTCGTCGGCCGTGGGCTCGGCGGGGATCAGGCGGCAGTGCCGGATCCCCACGCCCTCCATCGCCCCCGCGAAGAGGGCGAAGAGGTCGGGCTGGTCGCCGCTGGAAGCGCCCAGGTAGGCGGCGCGGGGCTGGTCGTGCTCGATGCGCTCGCGCGCCCGCTCCAGGAAGAGCTCGCCGCGCTCCGCCCAGAAGAGGAGCTGGCTGTCCGCGAGCAGAAAGAGGGGGTGCGAGATGCGCGGGCGTCGCTCGGCCGGACGGCCGAAGAGGGAGATGCGGCCGGTGAAGACGCGGCCCATCAGCCCAGCAGGTTCACGAACACGGTGATGATCACCGCGTTGGTGAAGTCGATGAAGAACGCCCCCACCATCGGCACCACCAGGAAGGCGCGCGGAGCCGGGCCGTAGCGCTCCACCAGCGACCTCATGTTGGCCATGGCGTTGGCGGTGGTGCCCAGCATGAAGCCGGCGAACCCGCTCCCCATCACGGCCGCGTCGTAGTCGCGCCCCATGGCCGGGAACACGGGCCAGGCGCACACGATGGCCACCAGGATCACCTGCACGGCCAGGATGGCGAGCATCGGGAGCGCCAGGTTGCTGATCTCCCACAGCTTCAGCGTCATCAGCGCCATGGCGATGAAGAGCGCCAGCGCCACGTTCCCCACGTCGTCGATGGTGCGCTGCGACACGCCGATCCACCCCACCGCGTCGTCGAAGTTGCGGATGACCGCGGCCACCAGCATCGCGCCGATGTAGGCGGGGAGCGTCACCCCCAGCGAGGTGAACGCGGCGCTCACCCACGAGCCGGCCCACATCGCCACCAGGATCAGGACGACGGCCTTGAGGAGGTGCCACGAGCTCTCGTCCTCCCCCTCCGGCGCGGCGGCGGTGGGCTCCGGGAGCTGCGCCTCCACCAGCTCCGTCGCCACCGGCGTCTCCAGCTCCACGGGGGTGCGGAGGCGGTCGTGAAGCCGGTACCGCTCGATCAGCCGCGTCCCGATGGGCCCGCCGATCACCCCGCCGAACACGATCCCCACCATGGCGGACGCCACCGCGATGGTGGTGGCGCCTTCGACGCCCGCCCGCTCGAAGACGGGCGCGAACGCGAGCCCCGTGGCCGGGCCGCCCGTGAGCGTAACCGACCCCGTGAGCACCCCGAAGAGCGGATGGAGCCCCAACAGCGTGGCCATCCCCGCCCCCACCACGTTCTGCACCACGGCGAACACGGTGGCGATGGCGAAGAAGATGAGCACCTGCGGCCCGCCCACCTTCAGCAGCCGCAGCGACGCCGCGAAGCCGATGGTGGTGAAGAAGGCGATCATCAGCGGCGACTGCAGCGTGGTGTCGAACTCCCAGAGCGGCGTGCCGCGCGAGTGGGCGATCAGCCCCACGACCGAGGCGATCAGCCCGCCGATCACCGGCCCCGGGATGTTGTAGCGCGCCAGCACCGGGAGCGCCGCGCGCACCCCGTACCCCAGCATCAGGACGAGGCCCGCGAACGCCAGCGTGTGGATCAGATCGAGCTTCAGCATCAGCCTCTCAGGGGATATGCGTGTCCGTCTAGTGTAGCGGACGCTGAGAACCCGCGCAAAGAAATCTCACACAGAGACACAGAGGCACAGAGACGACTTCATCTCCGTGCCTCTGTGCCTCTGTGTGAGCCCAATCAGTTCTCGATCCGATGCGGCACGAACCGGCTCAGGTTGTCCGTGATGGGCCCGCCCGCCTCTCGGATGCCCATCCCCGCCGGGTCCTGCCCCACGATCCAGCTCCCGATCACCGGCTGCCAGCCGTCGTACGAGGGGAGCGGCGCGTACTCCTGGTACACGAAGCCCTCCTCCCCATACTCGCCCCCCGTCTCCGCCTGCGTGTGCCAGGGGGAGATGATGCGCACGTTGGCACCCTCGCGCGAAAGGAGCGGCTTCACCACGTAGGCGTCCGCCGGGGTGAAGAGGAGGTCGTCGCGGTAGGCCGGGAGGAGGTTGGGATGGCCGGGGTTGCGCTCCCACAGGATGGGGAGGATGCCCTTGTTGGAGAGGATCATCTTCCACGCGGGCTCCATCCACTGCACCGGCGCCCTCACGCGGGCCAGGTTCTGCCCGAACTCCTCGTTCATCATCCACTCCCACGGGTAAAGCTTGAAGACGCAGCGGATGGGGGCGTCGTCCACGTCCACGAACGCCCGCTCGCGCGCGTCCCACCCGATCTCCTCCACCGTGAGCTGAACCGTCTCCAGCCCCGCCTGCTGCGCCGTGTCGCGCAGGTACTCCACCGTGGCCTGGTCCTCCGCGTCCACGATGGAGGCGAAGTGCACGCGGCCCGAGAAGAGGTACGGGCGCAGCTCCGCCCACGTCTCCACCAGCGCTTCATGGATGCGGTTGAACTGGTCCGAGCCGGGGAAGCGGTCCTCCAGCCAGTACCACTGGGCCACCGCCGCCTCCACCAGCGAGGTGGGCGTATCCGCGTTGTACTCGAGCATCTTGGGCTCGCCGCGCCCGTCGTACGACAGGTCGAAGCGCCCGTACAGCGAGGGAGCGTCCGATTCCCACGACGCCTCGATCAGTGGCACCGCCTGCGGGGGGATCGCCAGCTCGGCGTAGCGCTTCCCCTCGATTACCGCCTCCGCCGCGTCCAGGCAGAGCGCGTGGAGCTCGCGTGTGGCCTCTTCGATGCGCCGCACCTCGGCCATCGAGAAGACGTAGTGCGCCTCCTCGTTCCAGTAAGGCACTCCGCCGGCCGTGTGGTGGCGGAGCCCTACCTCTTCCACGCGGCGCTCCCAGTCGGGGCGCGGGGGGTTGGTCTGGCGGCGCACGCTCAGGCGCCCACGCCGCGCCCGGAGCCGGTGCGCCCGAAGCCGCCGCGCGAGATGGTGGGCCGCGGCGCGTTCCTCACCACGGCGCCGCCGGGCCCGGTGCGCCCGATGCCGCGGTTGTCGTAGTAGATGCCGCGGGGGTAGATGGGGAAGAACATGGGAACGAAGCCCGCGCGCGGCCGGTCTTCGCACACTTCGGGGCTATCGGGGTCGCACCACCCGCGCATCGTCTGCTGCGGGCGGTCGTCGCCGCACCCCGCCGCGCCGGCGGCGAGTGCGGAAACGAGCGTAAGGCGTACGGCTGAGGACTTCTTCACGGCTCGATGCTCTGCAGGGGCCCAACGGCGCGCCCGGACGTTCGCCGGGGCGCGGAAACGCATGGTAGTACGACGCTTACGGGCGATTGTTTCGGTGCCCTCACCCGGCAGCTTACAGCTGCCACCCTCTCCCAGCAACTGCCCTGGGAGAGGGGACTACTTCGGGCGCGCCACCGTCAGCAAGCAGGCAGTGTACCCGTTCTGCACAGGCTCGCCCAACGCGGCCGGTCCCGTGATGCCGATCTCCACCGCAAGCGAACGCTCCGCGCGCGATCTGAGCGCCCGCGAAGAGCCACCCGGCGTACGGACGCTTGCGTGGGCCGGCACGACGCACAGCGAACACAATATCACACAGAGCCACGGAGACACAGAGAGACCTCCTCCTCCGTGTCTCTGTGCCTCTGTGTGAGCTATGCTTTTTCTGTAGATTACTCGCATGGCAGATCGAAACGAGGTGCGGCTGGCGTGGGCCTACGTCGCGGCCGGCGAGGCGGGGAGCGCCGCGTCGGCCGTGGCGGCAGTGGACGGTGCACGCCGCCTCCTGGAAGGCGCGCTGCACCTGCTGGTGCCGGTGGCCGCGTACCGTGCGCTCCCGCCGCGCCGCAGGCCGCGCAGCTTCTGCCCCGTGTGCCTGGAGCGGGTCTGGATGAAGCTCGGTGCGCGCAACCGCGCGCATTACGCGCACCTCGCCGGGTCGCAGTGCGCCGCCGCACGCGGCGAGGGCGCCCTCCATCATGCCGCCAAGATCCACCTGGCCGAGCAGCTCGGGCGCGGCGGCCCGCTCATCGTGCGCCCCCTCTGCCACCGAGTGCCAGAGGAGCGAAGCACCGAGCGCTGCACCGCCGCCCCGGAGACCGCCTGGCCCCTGCGGTGGGACGAAGTGCGCGTGGAGCACTCCCTTCCCTCCCTGCGCGCCGACCTGGTGCTGCTGCGCGATGGAGCCGTGGTCGCCGCGGTGGAGGTGTACGCGACGCACGCGGTGGACGACGTGAGGGCCGCCAAGTTCCGTGGCCTCGGCATCCCCTGGATCGAGGTCCCCGCGCGCGGCGTGCTCCCGGAGCACGACGTGCCGTGGACGCCCGATGCCCCCCTTCCCCTCCTGGGCGACAGCCGCCTGCACCCGGAAGTGTGGCGCTGCCTTCGCCACGAGGGCCTCCATCGCGGCCTGCTGGAGTACGAGCGCAACGGCATCCACCGCGTGGCGCGGCGCGTGGTGCACATCTACCGCACCGATGCCGGCCGCAGCGCCGGGGAGGTGCGGTGCCGCGCCGTCGGCGTATCCATCCTGGAGCGGCGCGAGGACGGAGTGCCGGCCGAATCGTGGCTGGAGCGCGACGACAGCGGGGCCCGCATCGGCCACCCCGTGCGCGGCGGCGACCGAGCGGAGGCGCGCCGCATCCTCCACACGCACTTCGCTGAATGGGCGCGGTGGATGCGCGAGACGCAGTCGGCCACCGTCGACAGCCCCATGCGCTGGCTGGAAGCCGCCGAAGCCCCCGCCCGCGCCACCGAGCTCATCTACCCCCAGCGCCTCCGCTGGGACGCGCACGCGGGCACCTTTCGCGGCGTCCCCGAGCTTCCGCCCCTCGCCTGGCCCGCGCTCCCGGCCCTCCCCGGCCAGCCGCACCCGGTCGTCGGCCGCCCGCGCTGCTGGACGGAGACGCACCGCCGAGGCCCCGTCCTCCACGCCATCGACGGCCCGGTCTGGCTGACCCTGGCCCTCCACGCCTGGACGGACGCGGAGGGCCCCGCCACCCGCGCCGACATCGCCGCCTTCGTCCACGACGGCCGCCGCTGGCGCACCGTCGAGGGAGCCCCCTTCACCGCCACCGTCCGCGCCCCCACACCCTGGGACGCGATCCTCCCCGCCCTCGCCCACACCCTGGCCGCGCACGACCCCGAAACGCTGCTGGACGGCGCCGCGGTGCGGGCCGCGATTGCCGAAGTCCTTGCGGGGTAAAGTGTTCAGCGAACAGGCGGCGTTGTTCCGAACGGCTGACCGAACGCCGCTGGATCCACGCGAAACGGCGTAAACACTGGGATTTTCGCGAGGCACACGCGTTGCCTTTACAGCGTGCCGAACCGGGCGCTTCCCGCACCGGTCGGCAACCCCGCTCTACGAGGCCCATCATGAAGAAGCTCATCGCGGTGCTCGCCCTTTCCGCCCTCGCCGCCTGCGGCAGCGACGAGCCGGGCTCCACGCAGAACTCGGTCACCCCCGAGAACAACGCGGCCGAGGCCACCATCGACCCGGCGACGCCCGCCCCGGCCCCGGTGGACTCCACGACGACCGCGGCGCCCGCCGGCCACTAAACGGCAGGCTCACACAGAGACACAGAGGCACAGAGATGAATTCGTCTCTGTGCCTCTGTGTCTCTGTGTGCGATCAAGCCCCGAAGTCCTTCCAGTCCTGGTCGTAGTAGCGCACCAGGATCTGGTCGTCCAGCCGGTTGACGCTGGCGGGAACGGGGCGCATGTCGGCGGGGAAGTCGAAGAGCTGGGGGACGCCCTTCAGGGTGAGGAAGCGGAGGCCGGCGGGCAGCTCGGTGGGCGCCTCGTACGCGCCGCGCCCGGCCAGCACGAATCCCCACTCGCCGAAGGAGGGGACGTACAGGTGGTACGGGTGGGTGCGGAAGCCGGCATCGCGCAGGGTGGCGTCGATGCTCCAGAAGGCGCGCCGCGCGAACATCGGCGAGGTGCTCTGCACCACGGCCAGGCCGTCGCGGCTGAGGCGGCGGTCCAGGAGGCGGTAGAAGGCCGTCGTGTAGAGCTTGCCGACGGCGTAGTTGGAGGGGTCGGGGAAGTCCACCACCACGAAGTCGAACATCTCGTCCGTCTCCGCCAGCCACACGAAGGCGTCGGCGTTCACCACGCGCACCCGCGGAGAGCGCAGGGAGTTGGCGTTCAGCCCCGTGAGCACGGGGTGCGTGGCGAAGAGGCGCGTCATCTCCGGGTCCAGGTCCACCAGCGTCACCTGCTGGACGCCGGGGTAGCGCAGCACCTCGCGCACGGCCAGCCCATCGCCGCCGCCCAGCACGAGCACGTGGCGCGCGCCCGGGAGCGCCGCCAGACCCGGGTGCACCAGCGCCTCGTGGTAGCGGTACTCGTCGCGCGACGAGAACTGCAGGTGGCCGTTGAGGAAGAGGCGCAGGTCGTTCTTCCACGCCGTGAGCACGATGCGCTGGTAGCGCGAGTCGCGGGTGAAGACGATCTCGTCCGCGTAGATGCTGCGCTCGGCGGCGCGGGTGAGGCGCTCGGCCCCCACGAAGCCCGCGCAGAGCAGGGCGATCACCACGGCGCAGGCCCCCTGCAGCACCCGCCGCGCCCCCAGCACGTCGCGGAACAGGTAGGTGGACCAGAGCGCAACCAGCGCGTTCACGATGCCGAACGCCATGGCCGACCTCACCAGCCCCAGCTCGGGCACCAGCACGGCGGGAAAGAGGAGCGACGCGCCCAGGGCACCCAGGTAGTCCCAGGTGAGGACGTGCGCCACCACGTCCTTGAACTCGAAGCGCCCCTTGAGGATGCGCATCAGCAGCGGGATCTCCAGCCCCACCAGCGCGCCGATCACCGCCACCAGCGCGTAGAGCGCGAACCTGAACGCCTCGGTGTACGCGAACGCCAGGAAGAGCGCCGCGGACGAGAAGCCGCCGATCACCGCCAGCAGGAGCTCGGTGGCCACGAAGCGCGCCACGATCCCCCGCGTGACGTAGCGGCTGAGCCAGCTCCCCACCCCCATCGCGGCCAGGTAGGTGCCGATGACGGTGGAGAACTGCATCACGCTGTCGCCCAGCAGATAGCTGGAGAGCGCGCCGGCCACCAGCTCGTACACCAGCCCGCACGCCGCGATCAGGAGCACGGAGGTGAAGAGCGCGGCGGCCATCCCGGGGGAGCCGCCCGCCTGCGTGTGGCGCACGCTCAGCCCACGATGGCCGCGCTGATGACGATCGCGAAGGCGATCACCACCGCTCCCATCACGGTGGCGAGCGCGGTGTTGTGCTCCTCGATCAGCTCCTTCCACAGCGTCCCCGGCGTCATCCTGTCTACGATGACCAGCGCCACCGCCAGGATCACGATCCCCAGCAGGGAGTAGATGACCACGGCCAGGATGTCGCTCGCTAACTGGTTCATGTGATTGCCTTTACTTTCCGCCGACGTAGCGGCCTGAGCCGCCGTAGATGGGGCGGTTCGCCCCGGGATTGTCGCGCACGGACCTGGGGGCCCCTTCGCGCGTCTCGTTGACCGACGTCATGCTCCACCCGGTGTACTCCGCCCAGCCGAGCAGCGCGAGCACCGCCAGGCCGTAGAGCAGGTAGATTCGCGGACCTTGCATTGGGGAACGGGGAACGGGGAACGGGGAACGGATTGGCCCTCACCCGGCGGCCTGATAGCCGCCACCCTCTCCCAGCAACTGCCCTGGGAGAGGGGACTACTTCGCGTGCATTTACGGCTGAGGCCCGGCACGGGCTCCTGGTTCCAACAGCGGGCTCACACAGAGGCACAGAGACACGGAGGAGGCACGCTCTTCACCCGGCTCGCCGCGCCCGAAGTAGTCCCCTCTCCCATGCTGTTTATGGGAGAGGGTGGCAGCTGTAAGCTGCCGGGTGAGGGCCTCAGTCGTCGTCCGGCGCGTAGTCACTCTCTGCCCAGCGCTGGCTCTCGAAGGCGGCGGCGGAGATGCCGACGAGCACGGCGGGGGCCAGCAGCAGGAGGAAGGTGACGATGAACAGGCTCGTGCCCGGCACGTCGTGCGTCAGCGCCACCCGGTACGACACCGGCACCTCGGCCTCCGGGTCGATCTGCAGCCGGTAGCGCCCGGCGGGGACGGCCGGGAGGCGCACTTCGTCGGACGACGAGCCCTCGCTCCAGCTCTCGCCTCCCTCCACCCCGCTGTACCGGCTGATCTCCCGCGCGAACTCCAGCCGCCGCCCCGTCTCCTCGTTCACCAGGGCGAAGGAGAAGAAGGCCCACGCGTTGTCCAGGTCCGTGCTCACCGCCACCTCCAGCGGCGCGGGCCGCCCCGTGAGGACGATGGGGCCCGCATCCACCGAGGTCGCGTCTTCCGGGAGGCCCGGGGTGAAGCTGTAACTCTCCTGGAACACCCGGTCCATCTTCGCGGTCGTGCAGCGCCCCAGGGCCAGGACCGTGAAGAGCGCGGTGAGGATCCAGAACACCCGCCCGTACCGCTTCGTGCGGCCGGTGTGCGGCGAGGGCTGGCAGGCGAACACCCCCTTCGCCGCCGGGGGCGCGCCGGGGAGCGCGAAGGTCTTCCAGATCGTGGCCGCCGAGACGTACTCGGCCACGGACCACGCCGTCTCGCCGGCCGTGTCCTCGCCCGAGAGCATGCGCGGCGGGTGCACGAAGTCGCGCACCGTCTCACGGTCGCCCACCCGCACCTCCCACGGGAACTCGCCGAGGACGAAGGTGGTGGTGGCCTGGCCGGTCGCGTAGTGCTTGAAGAGCTCGCCGCTGTAGGTGGCCGTCGGGCGCTCGCCGGACCTGCCCAGCGTGGGGACGTTGTGCAGGGGGACGGCGTCCGTCCAGTGGCCGTTCTCTTCCGTCAGGTAGCGGAAGCCGCGCTCCGGGTGGTAGAGCACGTACTCGGACCACGAGTACTCGATCCCCTCCTCCTTCGTGGAGCGGACCTGGAAGCCGATCACATCCCACTCCACCCCGTGCAGCCGCCCGCGCGAGCCCAGGGGGATGAGCGGCGTGTGCCTGGTGTGGCTCTTGAAGGTCTGCAGCACGCGGAGGCCGGGGTCCCGCGCGGCCAGCAGCGAGCTGCACGACCCGCACGCCACCGTCACCGTCTTCCCCGCCGCGCGCACTTTCACCGCGCCTCCGCAGCGGGGGCAGCGCAGCGTGCGAACTTGCCGCGCCCTCGGTGCCGTGAGCTCGCGCAGGCCGGTCAGCTTGAGCGCGTCCCACTCCACCCACTCGCCCGCGAAGAGCAGGGGCGGCGCCTCGCTGTAGTCGATCGTCCCCACCCGCTCGCCCGCCGAGCGCAGGTCGGCGAAGAGGATCTCGTCCTTGTCCCAGTAGACGAAGGGGAGCTCGCCCTCGGTGCCGGCGTAGCGGGCGCTCACCACCTCCGTCACCCGCAGCCGCGCGCCGCCCCAGTCCACCTCCGCGCCCACCGCCACCCGCTCCGCCGGGGGCAGGGCGGGCGGCGGAGCGGCGAGGACGGTCATCGACAGCTCGCCGTCCGCCTCGGCCAGCCAGGCGCTGCGGCCGTCGCCCGTCACCACGTGCCACTCGTTCCACACGCCCCGCTCCCACGCGTAGGCGATGCGGCCCACCACCGTGAACGAACGCCCCCGGTACTCCCCCTCGGTGCCGAGCTGGATGCGCGATTCGGTGCTGGGCGGCACGGAGACCTTGCCCACCCGCTCCAGCGACACGTCGTGCCTCACCAGCACCGACGAGCAGTACGGGCAGACGGTCTGCACCGCGTCCGCCCAGCGGAACTCCACCGGCGCGCCGCAGCTGGGGCACTGGGCGGTCGGGCTCGTCACCGCGCCACCATGGCGGCGTAGGGCCGGTCCACCGCGCGCACCGTCACGCTGTCGGCGCCGAAGCGGGCGCGCAGCTCGGCCTCGAAGTCCCAGTCCGCGCGCGGGCGGCAGCAGAAGAGGTTGAGGCAGAGCGAGCCGTGCTCGGGAAAGGTGTGAACGGCCAGGTGGCTCTCGGCCAGCAGCACCAGCCCGGTGACGCCCCCCGGCCCCGGGAACTTGTGCCAGAGCGGGTCGCCCACCGGGTGCAGCCCCAGGTCGCTGACCATGGCGGCGAACAGGCGGCGCAGCTCGCCGGTGTCGGCCAGCGGCGCCGCGTCGCACCCGTGCGCCTCCACGAGCCACTCACGGCCGTCGATCAGGGGGTGTGCGGACAAGGCGGGGCGGGGTTTGGCAGCAGAGGGGACGGCGGGTGGGGATAGTATAAAGCAATCTCACACAGAGGCACAGAGGCACGGACACGAGCTCCTCGTGAGATCGAACCGGAGCGCGCTACGGCCGGGGGAAAAGCGCCACCGCGCCGACCGTCAGCGTGAGCGCCGCGAACAGGGCCACGAAATACGCCGCCAGCACCGCCGCCATCGACGCGGCCGTAGCCAGGTGCGAGCGCCCGTACGCCCGGCGCAGGGAGAGGTAGAGGTGGACGAAGACGCCGATCTGCAGCAGCGCGTCCACTACGCGCGCGGCGGGGACGAGCGGCTTCGGGAGCCCCACCTCGGGAGCCACCAGCAGGAGGTGCGCAGTGGCGAGCAGGAAGGCGGCGGAGTGGAAGTGAAGCGCGAACACGAAGTGCTCGGCGAACATCCGCCCGCGGTACACCACCGCCAGGATCGCCGCGAAGGCGGGGAGGAGGATGAACATCACCCGGGGGAGGAGGGCGATGACCCGCGCCCCCGACGGCGTGGACGAGAAGAAGAAGAAGCTGTTGGAGCGGAGGCTCGCCGCGAGCGCCAGGTTGACGGCGCTCACCAGCAGGTACAGGCGGAAGGGAGGCACGTAGCCCACCCGCCGCCCCGCCAGGTACTCGCTCGTCAGGAAGCCGGGGCGGAAGAGGAGCCCCCTCAGCGTGCGGACGATGCGCGCGTCCAGCGACAGGAGGTCGTCCGCCACCCCCGCGGCCATGGCGCGCACGGGGAGCACGCGGGGCCCGCTCCGCTGCCCGCAGCGGTGGCAGAACTCGCCCACCAGGATCGCCCCGCAGTTGAGGCACCCCTCGTCCGTCACGGGCGCTCGTACACCGCGCGCCCGTCCACCACCGTCATCAGCACGCGCGCGTCGCGGATCGTCTCGGGCGCGATGCGGCGCAGGTCGCGGTCGATCAACACGAAGTCCGCGGCGCGGCCGGGCTGCAGGGTGCCCCGCTCGCGCTCGTCGAAGCCGGCGTACGCGGCGCCCGCCGTGTAGGCCCGCAGCGCTTCCTCCACCGTGATGCGCTGCCCCGGCACCCAGCCGCCGGGGTTGCGGTCGTCCAGCGTGCGGCGGGTGACGGCGGCGTAGATCCCCTCCAGCGGGGTGGGCGGCGCCACGAACCAGTCGCTCCCGAACGCCAGGCGCGCCCCGCCGTCCAGCAGCGAGCGGAAGGCGTAGGTGGTAAGCGAGCGCTCCGAGCCGATCACCCGCTCCGCCCAGCGCCCGTCGTCGATGGCGTGGTAGGGCTGCATGCTGGGGATCACCCCCAGCCGCCCGAAGCGCGCCAGGTCCGCGGGGGCGATGTGCTGCGCGTGCTCCACGCGGAAGCGCCGGTCGCGCGCCCCGTTCGCCCGCGCCACCTCCTGGAACACGTCGAGGATCAGCGCGTTGGCGCGGTCGCCGATGGCGTGCACCATCACCTGCAGCCCCGCCGCGTCCGCCCCGCGCACCCAGCGCTCCAGGTCGGCGCGGGGCGTGACGATGAGACCCGAGTCCGCGGGCGCGTCGGTGAAGGGGCGGTGGAAGGCCGCCGTGTGCGACCCCAGCGACCCGTCCACGTACCCCTTCAGCCCGCCGATCCTCAGCCACGCGTCGCCGCGGCCGCGCGCGGCCACGGTGTCGCGGAGGCGCTCCCAGCTGTCCAGCGGGACGGCGGCGTAGATGCGGGTGCGCAGCCTTCCCGCGGCGTGCGCGCGGCGGAAGACGGCCAGGTCGTCCCAGCCGCCCACGTGGTGCACGCCCGTGACCCCCTGCTCCGCCACGTAGCGCATGGCCGCGTCCAGCGCGCGGTCGCGCATCACGGCGGAGGGCGGCGGCACCGCGCGGTCCACCCGCCCCATCGCGTTGTCCTTGAAGATCCCGGTGAGCTCGCCGCCCGGCCCGCGCACGATCTCGCCACCCTCCACGTCCTCCACGGCGCGGGTGACGCCGGCGGCGCGCAGGGCGGCGCTGTTGGCGA
>DASVSA010000418.1:0-10513 GCA_036388335.1 Longimicrobium sp.
GACCGGCACCGCGGAGACCGAGGAGGGGGAGTTCCACCAGATCTACCGGCTCGACGTGATGGTGATCCCCACCAACCGGGCGATCCGGCGCGACGACCGCCACGACCTGGTCTACAAGACCAAGCGCGAGAAGCTGAACGCGATCGTGGAGGAGGTGCGCCGCCTCAACGCCCTGGAGATCCCGGTGCTGGTGGGCACCGTGAGCGTGGACACCTCCGAGACGCTTTCGCGCATGCTGAAGCGCGGCGGGGTGACGCACGAGGTGCTCAACGCCAAGTACCACCAGCGCGAGGCCGAGATCGTGGCGCTGGCCGGGCAGCCGGGCGCCGTGACCATCGCCACCAACATGGCCGGGCGCGGCACCGACATCAAGCTGGGCCGCGGCGTCACCGAGCCGCGCCAGACCACCGACGCCGAGGGGAACGCCATCACCGAGATGGGCGGCCTCCACATCATCGGCTCCGAGCGCCACGAGAGCCGCCGCATCGACCGGCAGCTGCGGGGGCGCGCCGGCCGCCAGGGCGATCCGGGCGCCTCGCAGTTCTTCCTGTCGCTGGAAGACGACCTGATGCGGCTGTTCGGCTCCGACCGCATCGCCTCCATCATGGACCGGATGGGCGCCGAGGAAGGGGAGGTGATCACCCACCCGTGGATCACCAACTCCATCGGCGGCGCGCAGAAGCGCGTTGAGCTCCAGAACTTCGAGGCGCGCAAGCGGCTGCTGGACTACGACGACGTCATGAACCAGCAGCGCGAGGTGATCTACGACCTCCGCACGTTCGCGCTGGAAGGCGGCGACGAGCTGCGCGCCGAGGTGTGGGACATGGTGGAGCACGCCTTCCCGGCCGTGCTGGAGGAGTACGCCCCCGCCGGCACCGACCGCGACAGGTGGGAGCTCTCGGCCCTGCGCCAGCGCCTGCTGATCGACTTCGGGATGAGCCCCGACCGCCTGCCGGCCGACGAGGGCGGCGCCCACGACTTCGGCTCGCGCGAAGAGCTGGACGAGTACGTGATGCAGCAGGCGCGCGAGCTCTTCGACGAGAAGATCGAGCGCTTCGGCGAGGCCACCGACGCGGTGCTCCGCTTCGTGGTGCTCTCCACCATCGACGAGAAGTGGAAGGACCACCTGTACGACCTGGACCACCTGAAGGCGTCCATCGGCTTCCGGGGCTGGGGCCAGAAGGACCCGCTGGTGGAGTACAAGAAGGAGGCGTTCGACATGTTCGAAGACCTGATGAAGGACATGTACGCCTCCGTGGCGCGTTTCACCTTCCGCGCGCAGCTGGCCCCGGCGATGGAGCCGCCGCCGATGGACTTCTTCGGCTTCCCCAACCGGGTGGAAGACGAGTTCGCGGACGAGCCGGGGATGGAGCACGCCGCGCCGGAGCCGGCGCAGGAGGAGGTGGCTCCGCCCCCGCCGCCGCGCCGCGGGCCGATGCTGGGCGTGAACCCGTACACGCAGCTTCCGCCGGAGCCCGCGCAGCTCCGCACCAACCGCGAGGAAGAGGCTCCGCGCCCCACCCCCGCCGCCGCGGCGGGCCGCAACGAGCCCTGCCCCTGCGGCAGCGGCAAGAAGTACAAGAACTGCCACGGGCGGACGGCGTAAGGGCCCTCACCCCGGCAGCTTACAGCTGCCACCCTCTCCCAGTAACTGCCCTGGGAGAGGGGACTACTTCAGCGGGGGCGGGGCCGGTTTCGGCTCCGCCCCCGTCGCTTTCGTGGCGCTCGCGCTCGTCTGGCGACGCGGGGCGGACCAGTTTCGCGGGCGGGCTTCTGCGTCCGGGCGCGGCGATGCATGTTAGGGGGCGCCCGCGGGGGCCCTCACCCCCCCGACCCCCCTCTCTCGATAACGGGAGATGGGGGCGATTTCCACGGTGCGGTGCGACGAGGCGGGCCCCCACCCCCCGGCCCCCTCCCCCGCGCGCGGGGGAGCGTGGGGAGGGGGAGAACTACGTCCGTTGCGACCGCGATTCCGCGGACGCGACGCGGCAGACCGGCGCCCCAGCACGGCGGATGTGCCTCCTCTCCCAGCTGTTTGGGAGAGGAGGACGGGAGGTGAGGGCCTCTTTCCGCGCGCGCTTCATCCTAATCGCGCGTACGAAGTCCGAGGAGCGGTTCCCGCGGAGCGCGCGCGAAGTAGTCCCCTCTCCCATGGTGTTTATGGGAGAGGGTGGCAGCTGTAAGCTGCCGGGTGAGGGCCACCCGTTCCCCGTTCCCCGTTCCCCATTGACCGCCAGCTACACGATCAAGAAATGGCCGAACGCCGACCAGCCCCGCGAGCGGCTGCGGCTGCTGGGCCCCAGGGCGCTCGCGTCCCGGGAGCTGCTCGCGCTGCTGATCGAGACGGGGCGGCCCGCGCAGGAGGGAAAGCCCGCGAAGACTGCGCTGGACCTGGCCGGTGATTTGCTGCGCTGGACCGCCGCGGCGGGGGGCGGAGAGTCGCTGCGGCGCATCCTCACGGCGCCGCCCAGCGCCATCTGCGAGGTGTATGGGATCGGGCCCGCCAAGGCGGCCAAGATCCTCGCCGCCATGGAGCTGGGGCGCCGCGCCACCGAGGAGGTGCGCGGCGAGCGAGACCGGATCGCATCGCCCAGAGACGTGTATGAAAAGATGCGCCTGGTGATGCGCGACCTCCCCCAGGAGGAGTTCCACGTGCTCCTCCTCAACACGCAGAACCAGGTGCTGCGCGACGTGGTGGTGACCCGCGGCACGCTCGACGCTTCGCTGGTGCACCCCCGCGAGGTCTTCCGCCCCGCGCTGGCTGAGTCCGCCGCGTCGCTCATCCTTGTCCACAACCATCCCAGCGGCGAGCCCACCCCCTCGGCCGAGGACCGCGCCGTCACGGTGCAGCTCGCCGAGGCCGGGGAGCTGCTGGGGATTCCCGTGCTCGACCACGTGGTGGTGGGGGAGGGGAGATACGTCTCGTTCGTGGAGAGCGGGATCCTGGAAGGGGTGAGGGCTTCCCCCATGGTGTAGATTGCGTGATGACTTCGTACGAACTCCGCCGGCCGACCGCTTCCCCCACCGCCCGCACCCACGCGGCGGCGGACGGCGCGCGCCCGCAAGCCGCCCGAGGGTAGCTCATTGGCCACTCACACTCCGTCCCTGCTCCCCGCGCGGGAAGACGCGGTAGAGCACGCCCGGGCCATCCTGCCGCCGGCGCTCTTCGCCGCCCTCGAGCCCTCGCTCGACCGGCTGGACCTGGACCGCATCACCCGCGCCTACGAGTTCTCGCGCATCGCCCACGCCGGGCAGAAGCGCCACTCCGGCGAGGACTACATCGTCCACTGCGAGGAGGTGGCCCACATCCTGGCCGACCTCCACCTGGACTCGGTGACCATCGCCAGCGGGCTGATCCACGACGTGGTGGAAGACACCTCGGCGACGCTGGAGGACGTGCGCGACGCCTTCGGGCCCGAGGTGGCCACGGTGGTGGACGGGCTCACCAAGATCAGCAAGGTGCAGTTCCGCACCAGCACGGAGCAGCAGGTGGAGAACTTCCGCAAGCTGCTGCTCTCCATGGCGCAGGACGCCCGCGTGATCCTGGTGAAGCTGGCCGACCGGCTCCACAACATGAGGACGCTGGAGCACCTGCGCGAAGAGAAGCGCCGCCGCATCGCCCAGGAGACTCGCGAGATCTACGCGCCGCTGGCCCACCGGCTGGGGGTGGCGCACATCAAGTGGGAGCTGGAGGACCTCTGCTTCAAGTTCCTGGAGCCCGAGGCGTACAAGGAGCTCGCCACCAAGGTGGCCGAGAAGCGGCGCGAGCGCGAAGAGCTGATCGAGCAGATGCGCGAGCCGCTGGAGAGCGACCTGCGCGCGGCGGGGATCGTGTGCGAGGTCACGGGGCGGCCCAAGCACCTGTGGTCCATCCGGCGCAAGATGGCGGTGCGCGAGAAGAGCTACGAGGAGATCTACGACCTGATGGCGGTGCGCGTCATCGTGGACACGGTGACGGACTGCTACCACGCGCTGGGGGTGATCCACAACCGCTGGACGCCGCTCACGGAGCGCTTCCACGACTACATCGCCACGCCCAAGTCCAACATGTACCGCTCGCTCCACACCACCATCTTCGGTCCGGGGGGGCGGCTTTACGAGATCCAGATCCGCACGCGCGAGATGCACCGCACGGCGGAGTACGGGATCGCGGCGCACTGGAAGTACAAGGAGGGCTCCCGCGGCGACGACGTGGACGAGACGCTCTCCTGGTTCCGCCAGGTGCTGGAGTGGCAGCAGGAGACGAGGGAGCCGGAGGAGTTCATGGAGTTCCTCCGCATCGACCTCTTCCAGGACGAGATCTTCGTCTTCACCCCCATGGGCGACGTGAAGCAGCTCCCCAAGGGCGCCACGCCCATCGACTTCGCCTTCGCCGTTCACACGCAGGTGGGTGTGCGGTGCAGCGGGGCGCGGGTGAACGGCAAGATCGCGCCGCTCGCCCGCGAGCTGCGCAACGGCGACACGGTGGAGATCCTCACCGACCCCAAGCAGCGCCCCTCGCGCGACTGGCTGGCGTTCGTGAAGACGGCCCGCGCCCGCAACAAGATCCGGCAGTGGATCAAGGACGAGGAATTCGGCTCGTCCGTGCGGCTGGGGCGGGAGTTCATCGAGCGCGAGATCCGCAAGGCGCGCCGCGAGAAGGTGGGCGACGAGCGCTTCGCCGAGGCCGCCAAGAAGCTGGAGTTCGCCGACGCGGACCACCTGTTCGCGGCGCTCGGGCGGGGCGACCTGGGGCCCAGCGCCCTGATCCGCGAGCTGTGGCCGGAGACGGTGGAGGCCGCGCCGCCGCGCCCGCCCTCGGCCTTCGAGCGCCTGGTGTCGAGGGTGCGCGGGGCCGAGCCGGAGCGCGGCCAGGGGGTCAAGATCCAGGGGATCGACAACCTGATGGTGAGGTACTCGCAGTGCTGCCAGCCCGTGCCGGGCGACAAGGTGACGGGGTACGTCACGCGCGGCCGGGGGATCTCGGTCCACCGCATCGACTGCCCCAACATCCTCCAGCTGCGCGACCACCCGGAGCGCCGCACGGAGATCGAATGGGAGTCGGTGGCCGGCGACCGCTTCTTCGTGCGCCTGGTGATGGAAGGTACGGACCGCCGGGGCCTCTTTGCGGACATCGCGAGCACCATCTCGTCCACCAACACCAACATCAAGAGCGCCGACATCACCGCCGACGAACACGGCATGCACGGCCAGTTCGTGGTGGAGGTGGAGAACCTGACTCATCTGAACCGGGTGATCGGCGCGGTGCGCAAGGTGAAGGGAGTGATCTCGGTGGAGCGCCGCGAGCAGATGGACCTGGCGGGGGAAGGGGAGACGGCCGAGTAAAAGATCGGGCTCACACGGAGACACGGAGGCACGGAGGAGAACATCCCTCGTGTCTCCGTGTTTTTACTGGCGAGGAGGAGGGGATGGGGTTATATACCCGGCGAAAACGAGCCCTTCTTCCTTCGTACCAGATCATAAAGTGAGCACCCCCGAGCCGCGCTGGGAGCGACTCGCGCGTGAAGACGCCGAGTTCTACATCCGCACCGAGACCACAGATTACACGCAGCCCGGCGCGATGGACGAGTTCTTTCGCTCCGGCGAGGCGGATGTCGCGCAGATCCTGCGCGAGGTGGAGCCGTGGCTGGGGGAGCGGAGGGATGCGGCGCTGGAGATCGGGTGCGGGGTGGGGCGGCTGACGCTCCCCTCGGCGCGGCGCTTCGGGCGGGTGGTGGCGGTGGACATCGCTCCCACCATGCTGCGGAAGCTGGCCGGCAACGCGGCCCGCGACGGGCTCACGAACGTCGAGGGATTCACGCCGGACCAGCCGTACTGGGAGCGCGGGCCCGTGGACCTGGCGTACAGCCGCTGGGTGCTTCAGCACATCCCCGAGTGGGAGGTGATCGAGGAGTACATCCGCCGCGTGGCGCAGGCGCTCCACCCCAAGGGCGTGGCGCACCTGCAGTTCGACACCCGCCCGGCCACGCTCCCCTACCGGGTGAGGAACGCGCTCCCCGACTTCCTGCTGCGCCGCACCTGGCGCCGCGGCATCCGCCGCATCCGCCGCTCCCCGGAGCTGCTCGCCGCCACCTTTGCGCGGCACGGCCTGCGCGTGGTGCACGAGATCGGCTCGGGCCAGGAAGAGCACGTCTTCATCCTCACCCGCTGACCTTCTCCGCGCCCCTGTGTGACTCATCCTGATCCCCGTGCGTGCGGCGGATGGCGGAGTTGGGCGGGGGTCTTGCGGATGACGTCTGGGAACCGCACCGTGAAGGCTTCGACGGGGTGCTGATTCCGTGAACTTCGGGCTTTATTCGGTGTACCAGGAGCGTGGCGCTTCGCCCCTCCTTCGTGGTCCGCAGACGAGGTAACATGCCGTTCGAACTGGTGTCTCCCTTCGCCCCCGCGGGCGACCAGCCCCGGGCAATCGAAGAGCTGACCGAGGGGCTGAAGCGCGGCGACAAGTACCAGACGCTGCTGGGCGCCACCGGGACGGGGAAGACGCTGACCATGGCTCACGTCATCGCCAACCTGGGCAAGCCGGCGCTGGTGATGAGCCACAACAAGACCCTCGCGGCCCAGCTCTACGGCGAGCTCAAGCAGTTCTTCCCGCGCAACGCGGTCGAGTACTTCATCTCGTACTACGACTACTACCAGCCCGAGGCGTACGTCCCCTCCACGGACACGTACATCGAGAAGGACTCCTCCATCAACGAGGACATCGAGCGGCTGCGCCTGCGCGCCACCTCGAGCCTGATGGAGCGCGAGGACGTCATCATCGTCTCGTCGGTCTCGTGCATCTACGGCCTGGGCGACCCCCAGGAGTACCGCAAGCTGATGCTGACGCTGGAGACGGGGCAGGAGATCGGGCGCAAGAAGATCCTGGAAGGGCTGGTCGCCATCCAGTACTCGCGCAACGACGCCTCGTTCGAGCGCGGCACCTTTCGGGTGCGCGGCGACACGATCGAGATCTACCCCGCCTACGAGGAGCAGGGGGTGCGGGTGGAGCTGTGGGGCGACGAGGTGGAGCGCATCACCCGCTTCGACCCGCTCACGGGCGACACCATCGCCATCATGCCGAAGGCGGCCATCTACCCGGCCAAGCACTTCGTGACCCAGCGTCCCACGCTGGAGCGCGCGGTGCAGCGCATCCGCGGGGAGCTGGACGGGCGCCTGAAGGAGCTCTACCGCGACCAGAAGCTGCTGGAGGCGCAGAGGCTGGAGAGCCGCACCAACTTCGACATCGAGATGATGCTGGAGATCGGGACGTGCTCCGGCATCGAGAACTACTCGCGCCACATCTCGGGGCGCGACGAGGGCGACCGGCCGGCGTGCCTGTACGACTACTTCCCGGAAGACTTCCTGGTGGTGGTGGACGAGAGCCACGTGACGGTTCCCCAGATCGGCGGGATGTTCAACGGCGACCGCGCGCGCAAGCTGACGCTGGTGGACCACGGCTTCCGCCTCCCGTCGGCGCTGGACAACCGGCCGCTCAAGTTCGAGGAGTGGCAGAGCCTGGTGCCGCGCGCCGTCTTCGTGTCCGCGACGCCCGGGGAGTACGAGATGGCGGCGTCGGGGGGCGTGGTGGTGGAGCAGATCATCCGCCCCACGGGTCTGGTGGACCCGGAGGTGGTGATCCGCCCCGTGAAGGGGCAGGTAGACGACCTCCTCGCCGAGATCCGCGTGCGCGCGGAGAGGAACGAGCGGGTGCTGGTGACGACGCTCACCAAGCGCATGTCCGAGGACCTCACCGAGTTCCTTTCGCAGGCGGGGGTGCGGGTGCGCTACCTCCACTCGGACATCGAGTCGCTGGAGCGGGTGGAGATCCTGCGCGATCTGCGTCTGGGGAAGTTCGACGTGCTGATCGGCATCAACCTGCTGCGCGAGGGGCTGGACCTCCCCGAGGTGTCGCTGGTGGCCATCCTGGACGCGGACAAGGAAGGCTTCCTGCGCTCGGCCTCGTCGCTGATCCAGACGGTGGGGCGCGCCGCCCGCAACTCGCGGGGCACGGCCATCCTCTACGCGGACCGCATCACCGGCTCCATGCAGCGGATGATCGAGGAGACGGACCGCAGGCGCGCGATCCAGGAGGAGTACAACCGCGAGAACGGCATCATCCCGCAGACGGTCATCAAGTCGATCGAGGAGATCGAGCGCACCACGCGCGTGGCCGACTCGCGCAGCGCCAAGTACGAGGCGCAGCAGCAGGAGGTGAAGAAGGTGGCGGAGCGCCGCGCGGCCTTCGGCGAGAAGTCGCCCGCGGAGCTGCTGGCCGACATCGAGGTGGAGATGCGCGACGCGGCCGCGCAGCTGGACTTCGAGCGCGCCGCCCTCCTCCGCGACCAGTACCTGGAGCTGAAGGCGGAGATGGACGGCGCCCGCCCGGCTCCGCAGCGGCGCACCGTGGCCCAGCTGCGGGGCTATGGCTGAGCACGTCGCGGAGCTCTCCGAGGCGGAGCTGGTGGCCTGGGGAGAGCGGATCGGGCGGGAGGCGGAGACGCCGCTGGTGCTCGCGCTGCGCGGGGACCTGGGGGCGGGGAAGAGCACGCTGGCCCGCGCCATCGTGCACGGCACGGGGGTGGAGGGAGACGTGCCCTCGCCTACGTTCAACCTCCTCTTCCTGTACGAGGCCCCGCGCGGCGTGCGGGTTCATCACCTGGACCTCTACCGGCTGGACGACCCGGACGAGGTGTGGGAGCTGGGATGGGCGGAGCTGGGCGCCGCGGACGACGTGGTGCTGATCGAGTGGCCGGAGCGCGCGGAGACGATGCTGCCAGGGACGCGTTGGGAGGTGGAGCTGGAGGAGGCGGACGGCGGCGCCCTGCGCCGGGTGCGGGCCACGCCCGTGGGCACGCCGCCCCCGCTGCCGCCCATGCGGAGCGCGCGTTGAGCGGGCCCGTGCTGGCGCTGGACAGCTCCACGCTGGGCGGCTCGGTGGCCGTGGGGGTGGAGGGGCGCGTGGCGGCCGAGCGCGTGCTCCCCAACCGCGCCGGCGCCTCGGGGACTCTGCTCCCCAACGCCGACGAGGCGCTGCGCGAGGCGGGATGGGCTCCGCGCGACGTGGCGGCGCTGGTGGTGGGAGGCGGCCCGGGTTCGTTCACGGGGCTGAGGATCGCCGCCGCCACCGCGAAGGCGGCGGTGCGGGTGCTGGGGATCCCGCTCTTCGCCTTCAGCGGGCTGCTGGGGGCCGCGGCGGCGCGGCGGGAGGGGGAACGCGCGGTGTGCGCCCTCTTCGACGCCCGCAACCGCGAGGTGTACGCCGGGTGCTGGCGCTTCGGCGCCCGCGTGGAGGTGGCGATGCCGGTCGAGGCGCTCGCGCTGGACGCGCTGGTGGAACGGTTCCGCGACGACCCGCCCCTGTTCACGGGCGACGGGGCGTGGATGCACCGCGAAACGCTCGCGGCGGCATTCGGCGAGGGCGCCGTGACGCCGGAGGAGGGGCCCTCCACCGCGGCCGGCCTCCTGTGGCTGGCCGGCGCCGTGCCGGAGCTCGGGCGCGTGGCCGACCCGCCCTCGTGGGAGCCGGACTACGTGCGCAGCTCCGGGGCCGAGCGCATCGCCGCCGAGGGGAGGGTGAGGTGAGCGACGCGGCGCGCGCGGAGAAGAAGTCCGCCTCCCGCTTCCGCATCCGCCTCCTGCGCGAGAGCGACCTCCCGCGGGTGATGGAGATCGAGGCCGCCTCCTTCTCCACCCCCTGGAAGGAGACCACCTTCCGCAGCCTCATGCGCCGCACCGACACGGACCTGTTCGTGGCCGAGTCGTGGGGCCTGCTGGTGGGCTACGCCGCCTGCTGGACGGTGGCGGACCAGAGCGAGCTGGGGAACGTGGCGGTCGCCCCCGAGGCCCGCGGGCGCGGCATCGGCGGGGGGCTGGTGGACGCGGTGGTGGAGCGGGTGCGGGAGCGCGGCGCCCTGGAGCTCTTCCTGGAAGTGCGCGAGTCCAACACGGGCGCGCAGTCGGTGTACACGGAGCGCGGATTCGACGTCGTCGGCCGCCGCCGCTCCTACTATTCGTCGCCCACGGAAGACGCGCTCGTTATGCGTCTCCGCGTTTGACGATTCTTCTTGACAACCGGGCGACCGCGGGGCCATTCTAGCCCCACCCGGGTGTCAACTCTGTTCACTTTGCGGCGGAAGGAGGAGCTGTGTCTCGCAGCGTCAACAAGGTAATCATCATCGGCAACCTGGGCTCGGACCCGGAGCTGCGGACCACCGGCGGCGGGCAGCAGGTGGCGCAGTTCAGCGTCGCCACCAGCCGCTCGTGGACCAACGCCTCGGGTGAGAAGCAGGAGAAGACGGAGTGGCACCGCATCGTCGCCTGGCGCAAGCTGGCCGAGATCGCCGACCGCTTCCTCAAGAAGGGCGACAAGGTGTACATCGAGGGCGAGATCCAGTACCGCGAGTACGAAGCCAAGGACGGCACCGGCAAGCGCTACGTCACCGAGATCGAGGCCCGGGAGATGACCATGCTCGGCGGCCGCGAGGGCGGCGGCGGCGGTGGCGAGTACAGCGGCGGCGGCAGCCGCGCCACG
>DASVSA010000419.1:0-34191 GCA_036388335.1 Longimicrobium sp.
CGCCGTGTGCCGGAGCGCACGGAGGCCCGGGTGCTGCTGGGAACCCTCCTCCTGCACGAAGAGGATCACGCCGCGCAGGACGAAGCCGTGCGCCTGCTGGAGGCGGAGACCCGCCGCCGGACCGGCTCCGCCCTCGCCGCCAACCAGGCGCTCGAAGGGTTCTACGCACGCGTGGGATGGCCGCGCGACCTGCGGCGCTGCACCGAGCGCCGCATGGAGCTGCGCGAGAGCGCGCGCCGCGCCTTCCACGAGCGGGCGACGCTCTCCGAGCGCGACACGCTGCGGCCGTATCCCCTGCCGCCGGCCGCCTCCGCGGCGCTCGTTTCGGCGCTCCGCGAAAACGAAGTGCGCGCCGCGTGGCTGGTGCAGAAGCGCCTGCGCGACCCGGAAGCGGCCCCCGCGGTCATTCTCGCGGTGGACCCCGGCGTGAGCTGGTACCGGCCGAGCACGTGGAGCCGCACTCAGGAGCTGTGTACCCGGCTCCAGCTCGTCGTCCATCCGCCGGAGCCGCTGGACGCCATCGTGGTGGTGGAGCGGGGGAGCGCCCTCCGCCGCCGGCTGCGGGGCCTCGCGGGCGCGGAGGTCTTCCGGCGGGAGGGGCCGCCCGCCCGCGCCGCGGCCTCGCCGGAGTGGGCACCCCCGTCCAGGATCCCGCTCGTCGATCTCCCGCGGGTGCCTGTCGTGGCGATGTTGCTGATGATGGCGGCGGGCATCTTCGCCACGGCCATCGTTCCGCGCGCCGCGGAGGACCCGGTCCCCCGGCTGCGTGCGGCCGCGCGCGAGGCGCCGGCGGACCCGGAAATCGCTCGCGCGCTCGCGTGGGCGCTGGTGGACGAGGGGCGCTGGGTGGAGGCGCGTCCGGTGCTCGCGGAGGCCGTGCGCCTGAACCCGGACGACGCCGACCTGCGCAACTCGCTGGGATGGGCGCTGATGCAGGAGGGCGAGCTCGCGAAGAGCGTTCCGGTGCTCCTCGAAGCGCTGCGGCTCGATCCGGGGCACCGCCGGGCGCGCCACAACCTCGGGTGGGCGCTCGCCGGGCTGGAGCGCTACGCGGAGGCGGAGCCCGTCTACCGCGAGGTGATCCGGCGCGATCCCCTGCGGGCCAACGCGCACTCGGAGCTCGGCATGGTGCTCCTCCACCTCGGCCGGCTGCCCGAATCGGAGCGGGAGCTGCGCGAAAGCGTGCGCCTGGACGGCTCCGACGCCTGGGCGCACCGGGTGCTCGGCCGCGTGCAGAAGACTCGCGGCGATCTACCCGGAGCCGTCGCATCGTACCGGGCGGCGGGCCGCCTCGAGCCCCGCGACGCCGGGACGTGGGCCGAGATCGGCCACCTGGAGCACCTCCTCGGCCGCTTCCCCGAGTCCTCCACCGCGTTCGAGAACGCCC
This sequence comes from Longimicrobium sp., assembly GCA_036388335.1. GTDB lineage: Bacteria > Gemmatimonadota > Gemmatimonadetes > Longimicrobiales > Longimicrobiaceae > Longimicrobium. The sequence goes on from DASVSA010000419.1 coordinate 1,388, forward strand.
GCCGCCAGAATCCGACGTACTTCCAGGGCGACTCGTACCGCCGCGCGATCTGGGAAGCGTCGAAGGCGGGGCGCATGTACGTGCCGCCGGGATCCTGAACAGACGGGGCTCGCACGGGATCTGCTCGCGCCCGGAACCCGTCTGGCCGGCGGTTTGCGCGGAGGACCGGCGCGAATCGGCCCCCACCCTGCCCCCATCATACCGTGGCGACCCCCGAGCCTACCGTCTGGACCCGCGTGTACTCGCGCCTCCGCGGCGAGGTGCCCGGCGCCGCCCTGGAGGCGTATCGCCGCGCGGGCGCTTCCGTGCTCGAGCTGATGGAGCACGCCGAGCACCGCCGCCTCCAGTGCCGCATCGAGGGGCACGACCCGTGGACGATGCCGGCGGCCGTGAGCGCCGAGATCCTGTGCGCGTGGAACGCCTTCGTGCTTCACACGCTGGGCGCCGCGCTGCTGGACGCGGACGAGCAGCACCACCCCGGAACCCGGGGCTACCTTCCGCCGGCGGTCGCGGCGGAGGCCATGGCCTGCTTCCACGGCGCCGAGGCGTGGGCGTGCCGCGTGCGGCAGGCCCGCGCCAACCCCGGCTTCCGCGTGGACGCGCCCCTCCCGGCCGAGCTCCCGCGCCCACAGGTAGAGCCGGGGACGTCGGCGGCCCACTTCCAGGGGCTGCTGCGGGCCCTCCACGTGGTGCACGGCCACGCGGCGGCGGCGCTCGGCTTCGTCCCGGAGCGGCCCGCGGGCGTGCAGGCGCATACGGACGCGGGGCGCATCCGCGAGAGGTACGCAGCCGCGGAGGCGCAGGCGCACTTCGCCGAAGGGCTATGGTCCACCCACGCTCCGGCGGGCGTCCGCGCCCGGGCCGAGGTGCAGGTGCGGGCGGCGCTGGGGGAGTTCCTCCGGGTGGGGCAGCTCATCGCGGACCCGCACCTGGTCTCGGGCCCGGCGGCGGCTCCGCGCGCCGCGCCCCCGGAGGCGGCGGCCGGACCCGGGCCGATCACGAGCTACGCGCTGATCGCCGCCGCCGCCAACCCGCTGCTCCACATGGACCACCGCGTACGCGCGCTGAACCGCGTCCTCCGCGCGCCTGTCGACCTGGACGCGCTCGCCGAGCTGTACGTGCGGCTGGACGCGCGGGAGCTGCGGGTGCGCATCCTGGCCGCGCTCGAAGGGCGTCCCGAGGTCGAGGCGGTGGAGATGCTCGCCCGTGTCGCGCGCGGAGACGACCCGGCGCTGCGCGACGTAGCGAGGCACTCCCTCACCCTCTCGGAACACCCCCACGCCGTAACCGTGCGGGAAGGGATCCGGCGCGCCGGCCGGCAGGCGGAGTGGGAGCAGCCATTCCTGGAGGTGGCTGACTGGCGCAGGGGCCTGGAGGAGCGGAAGCGCACCCTGGAGGCCGCACTCCGCACCAACCCCCCGGCCTCGGAGCTACTGCGGCTCTTTCAGGCCGTCAACGAGCTCCCCCTGCGTGGCATCCTCCTCTTCGAGCTCCAGCGCCGCACCGACCCGGAAGCGCGCGGGGTGCTCTGGTACATCGCGAGGTACACGCCGGAGTGGGCGGTCCGCCAGTTCGCGGCCGAGCTTCACGGCGCAGCCGATCGTCCGCGGGAGTGAGCCGCGCCGCAGGACGATTCTGTTCAGCCACCGCTCGTACACCAGGGTAGGCTTGCTTTCCGCTTTGTATCTCAATATTGTGATTGCGAGTCTGCGGCATTTATCTTCTCCGCCAGGAGGAGATGACTATGCCGCAGACCGTGGTGGTATTCTACGCCGAGAGAAACGCGGCTCCGTTCCTATCGTGGATGGACCGGCTCGACCCCCCGGTGCAGGACAAGCTGATCGCGCGAATCGAGCTACTCGAGGCGAGGGGGCACGAGCTCCGGCGACCGCACGCGGATACGCTGCGCGACGGCATCCACGAGCTGCGCGTGGTGTCGCAGCGAGTGAACTACCGCGTGCTGTACTTCTTTCAAGGCCAGGTGGCGGTGATCTCACACGGCTTGACCAAGGAGAAAGCGGTGCCGCGGGAGATCGAGCTGGCCGTGGAGCGGAGGCGGCGCCACGCGGCCGCGCCGGAGAAGTACAGGTACCGGGAGGAGCGTGGATGATGGACGAGCAGAACCAGGGAGCGGGCGGCATCCTGCGCCGGCGCTACGTCGGTGGCGATGCCGCGCGTGCGGCATCCATCGAGCGGGAGCGGATCAACGCGGAGGTCGCGCAGATGATCTACGACCGCCGCACCGCTGCGGGCCTCACGCAGAAGCAGCTCGCGGAGCGGGTGGGCACCCGGCAGTCGGTCATCAGCCGTCTCGAAGATGCGGACTACGGCGGGCACTCCCTTCGCATGCTCCAGCGCATCGCCGAGGCGTTGGGACAGCGCATCCAGGTCCAGATGACTCCCTGGAGCGCCACCGCGGGTACGCAACGAGACACGGAGGCACAGAGATGAAGTCGTCTCTGTGCCTCCGTGTCTCTGTGTGAGCCCTGTCGCCATTGTCCCACCGCGGGGGGATAGGTAGCTTCGGGGCTCCCCATCCAACCCGATGAGCGATGCCGAGCGACCCGATCCTCAGCCATTCCCACGTGACCGCCCCCGGCCGCACCCCGGAGCGCTGGCTGCTGGTGCTCCACGGCATCTACGGCTCGGGCCGCAACTGGGGGACGATCGCGCGGCGGCTGGTGGAGCGCCGGCCGGAGTGGGGCGCGGTTCTCACCGACCTGCGCATGCACGGCGGCTCGCGCGGGTTCACGGGCCCGCACACCGTGGCCGCCAGCGCGGGCGACGTGGCCGCGCTCGCCGCGCACCTGGGGAGCGAGGCGGCGGCGGTGATGGGGCACTCGTTCGGCGGAAAGGTGGCGCTCACCTACGCGGCCACCGCGCCCGCCGGGCTGCGCCAGGTGTGGGTGATGGACTCCACGCCGGCCGTGCGCGCGCCCGAAGGGAGCGCCTGGCGGATGATCGAGGCCATCCGCTCGCTGCCGCCGGAGTTCGCTTCACGCGCCGAGGCCGTGAAGGGGCTGATGGAGAAGGGGTACGACGAGGGGCTGGGCCAGTGGATGGCCATCAACCTGGAGCCGCACGAGGGGCGCTACCGCTGGCGCATCGACATGGACGTGATGGAGGAGATGCTTCGCGACTTCTTCCGCACCGACCTGTGGACCACGGTCGCGCGCCCGCCCGAGGGGGTGGAGCTCCACTTCGTGAAGGCCACCGAGTCCAGCACCCTGGAAGAGTCGGCCGCCGCGCGCGTGGAGGCGGCGGGGGCGGCCACCGGGCGCGTCTTCCTCCACCGGCTGGAGGGAGGGCACTGGATCAACACCGACAACCCGGAGGGGGTGCTGGACCTCCTCGTGGAGCACCTCCCGTAGCCGTGTCGCTCATCATCCGCCGGGCCGCCCCCTCGGACGCTCCCCGCCTGGCCTCTCTGGCGCGCGCCCACTCCGCCACCGTCACACCGGAGTACGTCGCCGCTCACCCGGTGTACGCGGCCACCGAGGGTGCGCGGCTGGTGGGCTTCTACGCGCTGGAAGAGGAAGGGGATGCCTGGACGCTCCGGCACCTGTGGGTGGCGCCGGAGTGGACGGGGCGCGGGCGCGGGCGGTGGATGTTCACCGATGCCGTGCGCCGGGTGCGGCGCGCCCATGCCGCCACCCTGCGCCTGGTTCCCGAGTCCGGGGCGGAGAGGTTCTTCCTGAAGATGGGCCTCGCCCCCGTGGACGGGGAGCGTGGGCTGGCGCTGGACGCCGCCACCTGGGAGGAGCCCCTCCCCGACAGCGTGTCAGACGCCGGATCCGCGGAGTAGCACCAGCACCACGTCGTTCACGTTGGTGCCGGTGGGGCCGGTGACCACCAGCTCGCCGGTGGCGCGGAAGAAGGTGTGGCTGTCATTTCGATCGAGGGCGGCGCGCGCATGGTGCCCGCGCTCGGCTCCGCGCGCCACCGTCCCGGAGTCCACGATGGCCCCCGCGGCGGTCGTGGGCCCGTCCACCCCGTCGGTGCCCAGCGCGGCGGCCACCGTGCCGTCCTCGCCATCGATCTCCAGCGCCAGGGCCAGCGCGAGCTCCTGGTTGCGCCCGCCTCGCCCATTCCCCCTCACCGTCACTGTCGTCTCGCCGCCGAAAAGGAGCGCGCGCGCCTCTCCCGTGTGCTCCTGGCGCCGGCGCCGGACCAGCGCCGCGATGCCGCGGGCCGTGTCGCGCGCCTCTCCTTCCAGGTTGTCCGCCACCACCTCCGCGCGGTAGCCGAGCTCCTCGGCCGCGCGCCCTGCCCCGGCGAGCGCGTCGCGCACCGAGCCCACCACGTGCGTCGATGCGCGGCGGAAGGCGGGGTCTGCGGGCTTGGGCGTCTCCGGCACCTCCCCGGCGGCGCCGCGCTGCAGGTGGGCCATCACGGAGTCCGGCGCGCGCACCCCGTGGCGCCTCAGCACCTCCACCGCCTGCGCAAAGGTGGTGGGATCGGGAACGGTTGGCCCGGAGCCGATCACGTCGAGCGCCGACCCCACCACGTCCGAAAGCGCCAGCGTGAGCACCCGCGCGGGATACGCCGCCCGCGCCAGCCCGCCCCCGGCGATCCGCGACAGGTGCTTGCGCACCGCGTTGATCTCGCCGATCCCGGCCCCCGCGCGCAGGAGGGCGCCGGTCACCTCGCGCACCTCCGAGAGTCCCACTGTGCGAGGCGGGCACGGCCACAGCGCGGACGCTCCGCCGGAGAGAAGGCAGAGCACCAGGTCACGCTCCCGGGCCGAACGCGCCACTCGTAGCGCCGCTACGGCTCCGGCCAGGCCGTGCGTGTCCGGCACCGGGTGCGCGGCCTCCCACACGTCGATCCCCGCCAGCTCCGCCCGCGTCCCGTGCGGCACCGAAACCGATCCGCCCTCCACCCGGTCGCCGAGCACCTCCAGCGCGGCGCGCGCCATCGCCGCCGCCGCTTTCCCCGCGCCCACCATCAGGACGCGCCCCAGCTCCACCGTCTCGGTGCCCACGTGGAGCGTGTCGCCCTCGCGGCGCAGGGCACGCAGCACGGCCGCGCGCGGGTCTGCGGCGGCCACGGCGGCGTCGAGGATGCGGCGCGCGTCTTCGCGGAGCGACATCGGGCTATCCGAGAAAGAGAAGCCTCACACAGAGGCACGGAGGCACGGAGAAGAGCTAAACCGGTGTGAGCGGTGGATGTCCGCTCAGTACCGCGTGCGCGTTGCGGGCGGCCAGCATCGCCATCGCCGTGCGGGTGCCGCGCGTGGCGGAGCCGATGTGCGGGAGTAGCACCACGTTGGGGAGCTCCAGCAGGCCCGGGTGCACGGCGGGCTCGTGCTCGTACACGTCCAGCCCCGCGGCGGCGAGCGGGCCGTCGCGCAGGGCTTCCACGAGGGCGGCTTCGTCCACGAGCGGGCCGCGGGCGGTGTTCACCAGCACGCTCCCTGGCCGCATCCGCGCGAGGGCGTCGCGGCCGAAGGCGTGGCGCGTCTCCGGGGTGAGCGGCGCGTGCAGCGAGATGACATCGCTCCGCGCGAGCAGATCGTCGAAGCTCACGTGCTCCGCGTCCAGGGCGCGCTCGTCGTCGGGCGCCAGCGGAGTGCGCGAGTGATAGACGACGCGCATCCCGAAGGCGCGGGCCCGGTGCGCCACCGCCCGCCCGATGCGTCCCATCCCGTAGATCCCAAGCGTCCGCCCCTCCAGCCCATCGCCCAGGTAGTCCCAGAAGCCCCAGCCGTGGAACTCGCCCGCGCGCAGCGAGCGCTCTGCCTGCGGGAGCCGCCGCACCGCAGCCAGCAGCAGCGCCCAGGTGAGCTCCGCCGTGGCGGCCGTGAGCACGTCCGGCGTGTTGGTCACCACGATGCCACAGGCCCGGCACGCATCCACGTCCACGTGGTTGTACCCGACCACCGCGTTCGCCACGATCTTCAGCCGCGGCGCGGCCTCCAGCAGCGCCGCATCGACCGGGTCGGTCAGGAGGCAAAGGAGCGCCACCGCCTCCCCCAGCGCCCCACGCCACCCCTCGGGTCCCACCACGGTCCCCACCTCACGCAGCAGCTCCAGCGCCTCGTCCGGGAGCGGAAAGGTCGTCGCGATGACCTTTCTCTCTGTGTCTCCGTGCCTCCGTGTGAGATCGCCGCTCACGCTACGTCCTTCTCCCACAAGGAGATCGACGCCCCTGCCAGCCCCAGCTTGGTGTGCTCGCGGATGCTCATCTCCCGGAAACCGAGCGCCTTCACCACCGGCAGGATGGCCCGCCGGTGGCGCTGAAAGGCCGTGCGAAGCTGGATGATCCCCTGCGTGGCCAGCCGCTCCTCCAGCGCGGCCAGCGCCTCGCGCGCGAGCCCGCCGCCACGGTGCGCGGGGACCACCACGATCATCCCCAGGAGCGCCACGTGCGGCTCGGGATGCGCGGTCCACCACCCCAGCGCCCCCACGTCCGTGCCGTCCGCGAGCGACACCAGCGCCACCTCGCGCCCGGGCCTCGCCGCGGCCTCGCGGATCTCGTGGGCGGCGCTGTCGGGGCTCGCCGCCGCGCCCGCGACGACCGTGAAGTGGTCGGGCGCCGCCTCGAACACGGCCTGCAGGCGCGGCGCGTCGTCCAGCCCCAGCGGGCGGATCACGAGGCGCGCGGAGCGGATGATCGGATCTTCTGGGGACGGCACGCGGTGCATCGTTAGGGTCGCGGAAAGTTCGGGCCGGAAGTTGCCCCGGGGCGGGCGGCGGCGTCAAGTTGTCTCGCGCGCGTCCCGGCCGGGGGCGCGCCGCGGGAGATCCACAGCGGATGGCGGGGGAGCGGTTCGGTGAGCGCACAACTGGAGTCGCGGCACTTCTACAACACGGGCGACGCGGTGCAGCACGTGGCCGGCGGAATCGGCGAGATCGTCGAGGGGTTCGCCCTCTGGGCCGTGGTCCGCTGGGAAGACGGAAGGCAGGAGGAGGTGGACCAGCTCGATCCCACCATCTGGGTCGTGGAGCGCGCCTCGCGCGAATAGCGACCGCGATCTCACACAGAGACACAGAGGCACAGAGAAGAACCAATCTCTGTGCCTCCGTGTCTCTGTGTGAGACTGTTTGGTGGCAGATTCGCGCTTCCCCCTTTGCGTGCGACGGGGGCGAGTGTAACATTGGGGTGGCTGGACCATCTACCCCGAGGTGAGCAGTGAGCGCAGTTCCCCGGCGCGCCGAGTTTCCCGGCGGCACCAAGACCGTACTGATCGTGGAAGACCAGCTGGAGATGCGGGCGATCCACGCCGCGTACCTCCAGCACAACGGCTACCGCGTCCTCGCCACCGGCAACGGGATCGAGGGGCTGCGGGTGGCCCGCGAGGAGCGCCCCGACCTGATCCTGATGGACATCTCCGTCCCGGGGATCGACGGCATCCGCGCGACGGAGCAGCTCAAGCAGGACCCGGCCACGAGCGGCATCCCCATCGTCATCGTCAGCGCGCTCCCGTACGGCTCGGTGGGCGGCCGCGTCCTCAAGGCGGGGTGCGACGGGTGGATCTCCAAGCCCTGCGACCCCCGCCGCCTCCTGGAAGAGGTGAGCCGGCGGCTGGGGGAGCCCGGCCCGGCCCGCCACTGATGCCGCATCACGACCCGAGCTGGTGCGCCCGCATCAACGCGCACAAGGCCGCCGAGCCCGCCCCGCCTCCCCCTCCATTCCAGAAGGTGGAGGTGCCCACCCAGCACTTCTGCGACATCTGCGGCGTGGAGATGTACGACCACAACTGCAAGATCGTCTGCCCCAACTGCGGCTACAAACGGGACTGCACAGATCCCTGACCAAGGCTCACACAGAGACACGGAGGCACAGAGATGAAGTCGTCTCCGTGCCTCCGTGTCTCTGTGTGAGCTAAACCGGGTACTAGAGGCCTCCGGCGGGGCAAAAGCGTGCGCTGTGTGGCGGAACGTCGCGATTGTGCGGGAGTCGCCGCGCGGCGAAGTTGCAGGCACGAGCGGCGGATTCACACACGGAAGAGCTGAAGATGGCGACGATCGACACACCTGCCGGGATGGAGGGCGCGGAAGCGCTCCTGCGCGAGCGCTTCGGGCTTCCCGGCTTCCGGCCGGGGCAGCGCCAGGTGATGGAGGCGCTCTTTGCGCACCGGGGGGCGCTTGCCGTCTTCCCCACGGGCGGGGGGAAGTCGCTCTGCTACCAGCTCCCCGCGCTGCTGCTGGAGGGGGTGACGGTGGTGATCTCGCCGCTGATCGCGCTGATGAAGGACCAGATCGACTACCTGCGCTCGCGGGGGATCGAGGCCGGGCGGCTGGACAGCTCGCTGCAGCGCGACGAGCTGGCGGAGGTGGAGCGGGGGCTGCGCTCCGGGACGCTGAAGATCCTGTACGTGGCGCCGGAGCGCTTCAACAACGAGCGCTTCCTGCAGCAGCTCGGCCGGGTGAGGATCTCCCTGTTCGCCGTGGACGAGGCGCACTGCATCTCGCAGTGGGGGCACAACTTCCGGCCGGACTACCTGAAGCTGGCGGAGACGGCGCGCACCCTGGGCGTGGAGCGCATCCTGGCCCTCACCGCCACGGCTACCCCCGCGGTGGTCGACGACATCTGCGAAAGCTTCGGGATCGCCCGTGAGGGCGCGATCGTGACCGGCTTCCACCGCCCCAACCTCTTCCTCTCCACGCACCCGGTGGCGTGGTCGGGGCGCGACCGCGTGCTGGTGGAGCGCATCCGTTCCCGGCCGGCGGGATCGGGGATCGTGTACGTGACGCTGCAGAAGACGGCCGAGCGCGTGGCCGAGGCGCTGGCCGACGCCGGGATCCCGGCGCGCGCCTACCACGCCGGGATGGAGCCCGAGCTCCGCTCCGAGGTGCAGGAGTGGTGGAAGGGGTCCGACCGCGCCACCGTGGTGGCCACCATCGCCTTCGGGATGGGGATCGACAAGGCGGACGTGCGCTACGTCTACCACTACAACCTTCCCAAGGGGCTGGAGAGCTACAGCCAGGAGATCGGCCGGGCCGGGCGCGACGGGCTCGACTCCACGGTGGAGGTGCTCGGGAGCCTGGAGGACGTGGCCACGCTGGAGAACTTCGCGTACGGCGACACCCCCGACCGCGACTCCATCCTGGGCCTCCTCCGCTGGATCGACGGGGAGCCCGCGACCTTCGACGTGGCCCAGCTCAAGCTGGCCAACGCGCACGACCTGCGGCAGCTCGTGCTGCGCACGGCGCTCACCTACCTGGAGCTGCTGGGGATCATCCGCCAGGGGACACCCTTCTACGCGGGATACAAGGCGAAGCTGCTGGCGCCGCTCCCAGAAGTGGCGGGACGCTTCTCGGGCGAGCGGGCGCAGTTCGTGGAAGCGGTCTTCAAACAGTCCAAGTTCGGGCGCACCCTCTACACCATCGAGCCGGACGAGCCCGTACTTGGGGTCGCCGACCGGGGCAGGGTGGTGCGCGCGCTGGAGTACCTGTCCGAGCAGGGGCTGGTGGAGCTGCAGGTGACGGACCTCCGCCAGCGCTACACCAAGCTCGTCCCCCGGCTGGACGTGGAGGCGCTGGCCGACGACCTGGAGGCGCGCTTCAACCAGCGCGAGGCGGGGGAGGTGGAGCGGATGGGGCAGGTGGTGGAGCTGGTGGAGCGCGCCGGGTGCCAGACCAACGTGCTCCTGGAGTACTTCGGCGAACCGCGCAGCGAGCCGTGCGGGCACTGCACGTGGTGCGAGACGCGCGTCCCCACCCGCTTTCCCGCGCTCCCCAAGCGCCCGCCGGTGGCGCGCTCCATCGACGTGGGCGCCTTCCGCGCGCTCTGCGCCGCGCAGCCGGTGGCGCTCGGCACGCCGCGGAGGCGCGCCCGGTTCCTGTGCGGGCTCGCCACCCCCGCGCTCACGCAGGCCAAGCTCACCCGCAACCCCCTCTTCGGGGCGCTGGAGGACCGCCGCTTCGCCGAGGTGCTGGCGTGGTGCGAGGCCGGAGGAACGGCCTGACCCCGGTCTCACGCAGAGGCACGGAGACACGGAGACGAGCAGGCGGGGTTCTCTTGAGGGAAGTCGCTGCGCGGGGTAGATTTGCGGCGTTCCGTCTTCCTCCTCGCAACGGCTGTGTTCGATGACCGAGACCTGTCCGTCCTGCGGCGCCGCGGCGTCTGGACGTTTCTGCAATGGATGTGGCGCGGCGGTGAACGCCGCCTGCCGTGATTGCGGCAACCCGCTCCCCGCCGGGGCCCGCTTCTGCAACGAGTGTGGCTCTCCCGCGGTGGCCCCGGCCGGCGCAGCCGGGCGTGGCACCCCCGTCCTGCCGTGGATCCTCACCGGCGTGATGACGGCCGCTCTGGCGGGCACGCTGATCTTCAACGCCACCCGCGAGGCGCCCGCCGCCCCCGCGCCCCCGGCCGGCGAGGCGCTGGCCGCACAGCCCGCGCCCGGTCCCCTCCCCCCCGCCAGCCCGGCCGGCGCCGCGGGCGGAAATCCCGGCGCGGTGGACCTGGCCAGCATGACGCCGCGGCAGGCGGCGGACCGCCTGTTCAACCGCGTGATGCAGAACGTGTCCAGCGGCGACACGGCGGCGGCCAAGCAGTTCCTTCCCATGGCGGTGGCGGCGTACGACCGCGCCCGCCCGCTCGATGACGACGGGCGCTACCACCTGGCCGTGCTGCACCTGGTGGGCGGCGACTTCGCGGCGGCGCGCGTCCAGTCGGACACCATCCTGGCCGCGAACCCCAGGCACCTCTTCGGCCTGTTCACCGGCGCGCAGGCGGCGCAGGGCCGCGGCGACACGGCCGGGGCCGCCGCGCTCTACCGCCGCTTCCTGGCCGCGTACGAGAGCGAAAGGGTGCGCAAAGACGTGGTCGAGTACGCGGACCACTCGCAGGCCCTCCCCGCGATGAAGGCCGAGGCGGAGCGCGTCACGCAGGGCTCCTGAAGATTTCACACGGAGACACAGAGGCACAGAGAAAGATCAGTTTTTCTCCGTGCCTCTGTGTCTCTGTGTGAGTCCCGGTCGTCTTACTAAGGGCACGCGTCAGGAACAACGGCTCCCGTTCGTTCCGATGCACGCGGTTCCACGCCCATCGCACCGGACTTCCATGGTCACACGCTTCGTCCTCTCGGCACTGGCGATCCTCGCCACGGCCGCGTCCCTGCCGGCGCAGGGGATCATCGTACCCGACCGCTGCGGCGACCAGGGGTGCGGCGTGCCCCTTCCCAACTCCCTTCCCGTGGAGTCGGTGACGCTCGACGTGAAGATCGACGGGCAGGTGGCGACCACTCACGTCACCCAGGTCTTCCGCAACGAGACGGGGGCGACGCTGGAGGGGACCTACTTCTTCCCCATCCCCGCCGCGGCCTCGGTGACGGAGTTCGCCATCTGGGACGGCGGGCGGCGGCTGGCCGGAGAGGTGCGCCCGCGTGAGGAAGCGCGCCGCATCTACGACTCCATCGTGCGGCGCCGCCGCGACCCGGGGCTGCTGGAGTACGCGGGGGAGAACCTCTTCCAGGCCAGCATCTTCCCCATCAACCCCCGCTCCACCAAGAAGCTGGAGCTCACCTACACCGAGGTGCTGCGCGCGGACAACGGCTCGGTGGGGTACCGCTACCCGCTGGGCATCGGGCGCAACGCGGCCCCGGTGGAGCGCCTTTCGGGCCGGGTGGAGGTGCGCGCTCCCTCGGCGCTGCGCACCCTCTACTCGCCCAGCCACTCGGTGGACGTGAGTCGCGACCAGGGCGGGCGGCGCGCCACGGCGTCGTGGGAATCGGCGCGCGGGGCCGAGCGGCGCGACTTCCAGCTCTTCTACGGGCTGGCCGACCGTGACGTGGGGCTCTCGCTCTTCACCTACCGCGAGCCGGGGAAGGAAGGGTACTTCCTCCTCCTCCTCTCGCCGCGCGAGGACGTGGCGCAGCGCGAGTACGCGGCCAAGGACGTGGTGTACGTGCTGGACACCTCCGGCTCCATGGAGGACGAAGGCAAGATGGAGAAGGCCCGGCGCGCCCTCCTCTTCGGCGTGAGGGCGCTGCGGCCGCAGGACCGGTTCAACATCGTCTCCTTCGCGGGCGAGACGCGGCGGATGGAGACCGGCCTGATCGCGGCGGACGCGGCCGGGCGCGCGCGCGGGGTGGCGTTCGTGGAGCGGCTGCGTGCCGTGGGCGGCACCAACATCAACGACGCCATGACGGAGGCGCTCGCCCAGTTCCCGCGGGAGCGCGGCGGGCGCACGCGGCTGGTGGTCTTCCTCACCGACGGGCTCCCCACCGTGGGCGAGACCGCCGCGGAGCGCATCGTGGAGAACGTGCGCCGCGCCCGGCCAGACGGCGTGCGCGTGTTCAACTTCGGCGTGGGGTACGACGTGAACACGCTGCTCCTGGACCGCGTGGCGGCGGAGAACGGCGGCACGGCCGAGTACGTGGAGCCGCGCGAGGACCTGGAGGCGAAGGTCTCGTCGTTCTTCGACAAGGTGAACCACCCGGTGCTCACCAACCTGGCGCTGGACATGGGCGGGGTGGAGACCGGGCTGGTGTACCCGCGCGCCCTCCCCGATCTCTTCCGCGGGACACAGCTGGCGCTCGTGGGCCGCTACCGCAACGAGCGCGACCTGCGCAACGTGACCCTTCGGCTGAGCGGCAACGCCTCGCCCACTCACACCTTCGCGTACAACGGGCTGCGCTTCCCCCTGCGCGCCGAGGAGCACGACTTTCTCCCGCGCCTGTGGGCCACGCGCAGGGTGGGGTGGCTGATGGAGCAGATCCGCACGCGCGGCGAGAACGCCGAGCTGCGCGCCGAGGTGGTGGAGCTGGGGACGCGCCACGGCATCGTGACCCCCTACACCTCGTTCCTGGCGCTGGAGCCCGGCGCGGGGGAGCGGCCCCCCGTGGTGACCGGATTCCAGGAGCTGCAGCCCCCCGCCGTGCAGGCGGAAGACTTTTCGGGCCAGGGGCGCGCCGGCGGGGTCGCCCGCGGAGTCGACGCGGGCGTTGCCCAGAGCGCTCCCGCCCGGCCTCCCGCACCCGTGGCGGTGTCGGCGGTCTCCGGCGCGGGCGCGGTGCAGCAGAGCAAGGCCGCGCGCGCCCAGCAGGACGCCCTGACCCTGGAGGGGACCGTCGTGACCGCGAACGCGCGCAACGTGGGAGGCAAGACCTTCTACCTCCGCACGGGCGTGTGGACCGACGCCGAGCTGAAGTCGGGCCTCCCCGAGACCTCGCTCCGCTTCGGGACCGACGAGTACTTCGAACTGCTGCGCCGCGTCCCCGCGCTGGCCCGCTACTTCGCCCTCGGCGAGCGCGTAGCGGTAGTCTGGGAGGGCCGTATCTACCGCACCGCCCCGTGATCACACAGAGACACGGAGGCACGGAGATGAACCAATCTCCGTGCCTCCGTGTCTCTGTGTGAGCTCTCTATTGACAATACACGTTGCAACGACTATTGTTGTGCAACGCCGAACCGGGAGGATGGAAATGGCGGGGCGCATCCAGTCTGAGATCCAGCAGACCAAGCCGATCGGGAGCCTGGAGGAAGAAGCGTTCCTGAACCTGCAGCGCACCACCGCCCAGCTCTCGCAGGCGATGACGGAGCTGCTGAAGGAGCACGACCTTACGCCCACCCAGTACAACGTCCTGCGTATCCTGCGCGGCGCGGGGACGGCGGGGCGCACGGCCGGCGAGATCGGGGAGCGGATGATCACCCGCGACCCGGACGTCACCCGGCTGCTGGACCGGCTGGAGCGGCGCGGGCTGGTGGAGCGCTGGCGGTGCACACACGACCGCCGCGTGGTCTGGACGCGGATCACCGTCGCGGGGCTGGACGCCATCGCGCCGCTGGACGAACCGGTGGACGAGCTCCACGTGGATCTCCTGAAGCACATGGGCGACGACCGCCTCCGCCAGCTCGTGGAGCTGCTGGAGGTGGCGCGGGACCCGGCATCCGCCTGATTCGCGGCGAAGTATCTGTTGCAACGAAGTACCGTAGGACAACCAAGTGGGCCGTGGACGCGGCTCCGCGCTCGATCAACCCAGGGAGGGTACCATGCAGAGCAACCGCAACTCACAGTACGGAATCACCCTGCTGCGGGTGATGGTGGGGATCATCTTCGTGATGCACGGCGGGATGAAGCTGTTCGGGATGGGCTTCGACGGTGTGGCCGGATTCTTCGGATCGCTGGGGATCCCGTTTCCGTACGCCAACGCGGTGTTCGTGACGCTGCTGGAGCTGGTGGGCGGCGCGATGCTGGTGGCGGGGCTCTTCACCCGCTGGGTGGCGCCGCTCCTCGCCGCGACCATGGTCGTGGCCATCGCCACGGTGCACGGGCCCAAGGGCTTCTTCCTCCCGGACGGGTACGAGTTCGCGCTCCTGCTGCTGGTCACCAACGCCACGCTCTTCCTGGCCGGCCCCGGCGCCCTGGCGCTGGACAACGTGATCGGCCGCGAGAAGGCCCGACCGGCCGCGGCGGACACCCCCCGGCGGGTGGCGCAGGCGGCGTAACCAGGCCTGGCACGGAGACGCAGAGGCGCGGAGAAAAATCTCTCCGCGCCTCTGGTTTTGTTGTGTTCGGCGGTTGCGGGCCACTGAAGTCGCTGCAACAACGGCACGAAGTCCACCTGCCTGGACTCATCCTTCGGGGTCGAGCCGGAATCTTGTAGTCCCCGCAGGGGGACTTCGTGTGGTCGTCGCAGCGGTTTCAACCGCCCGGCTGCGATACCGCCGAACCACTGTGTCTCTGGTGAGCCCCCTCATGATATGGCACTCACCGCCGGATTCCGACATATTCGGGTGGCGGTGCGGTACGTGCACGGCCGCGGGGAGGTACGGCTCACACACAGCGCGGGGTGGAGGTCCTTGCAACAACAGGGTGATCCGGGGATTCCGGACGAGCTACAGACGCAGCTCGACTCGATCGAGCGGATGCTGGCGGGCAGCCCGCCGCGGAGCCGGTCGGTGCTCCTGAAGCAGGCCGGCGACCTGTGCGCCGCCATGGGAGAGCGCCGCCGGGCGCTCGCCTGGTACGGGCGCGCCGTGAACCTTCACCTGGAGCTGGGGGAGGCGCCGCGGGCGTCGGCGCTCTGCCACACCATCCTCTCCATCCAGCCGGAGGCGGTGCGCGCCCGCTGCACCCTGGCCTGGCTCGCGCTGGCCGGCGGCCGCACGGTGGAAGCGCGCCGCCTGGTGGACGAGTACGCCACCGCCGCCCGCGGCGCCGGGCAGAACGCCATGGCGTCGCAGCAGCTCGCCTGGATGTACGAGGCCGCCGCCGACACCCTGCTGCGCCGCGACATCCTGCGCGCCGTGCGCTCCCTGGGCGACGACGCGCGCGCCGCCGCCCTCTCCAGCATCCCGCCCCACGGCCCGCTGGACCACGAAGAGCTCTGGAGCCGCGTCCTGCGCGGAACGCTCGCCCGGCCGCCCTCGTCCTGATCCTCCGGCAACGCCTGCCTGGCGACTTCAGTCGCCCGCAACATGCCGCGCCAAACGCACACGGAGACACGGAGAGGGCTTCTCTCCGTGTCTCCGTGCCTCTGTGTGAGCCCCGCCGTTCGCTACACCGGCAGCCCCGGCGTGAGGAAGAACAGCGCCGACAGCGCCGCGATCAGCAGCACGTACATCCCCAGCACCCCAACGTCCTCTTCCCGTGGCGCCGGCCGGAAGATCTGCCACACCGCCAGCGCCAGAGGAAGGAACAGCATCCCTTCGCGCGTGGCGAGCCACGCCGCGAGCACGGCGGCCGCCGCGTATGCGCGCTGGTTGCGGGTGAGCGCCTTGAAGGCGTGCCCGCCGTCCAGCTGCCAGACCGGGGTGAGGTTGAAAAGGTTGATCAGCGCGCCCCAGCGCGCGATCCCGGCCAGGATGGGGAGCCCCGTGGCCATGAACGCGGCGTAGGCAACGACCGCCGCGCCCAATCCCCACAGCGGCCCGGCCAGCCCCACCCGCGCCTCCTCGGCCGGCGTGGTGCGCGAGAACTCGGCGCGGATGTACGCGCCGACGCCGGGGATGAACATGGGAGCCGTCGCGCGCACGCCGTAGCCGCGCAGCGCCGCCACGTGCCCCATCTCGTGGACGTAGATGGAGAGCACCATCCCCGCCGCGAAGGGCCAGCCGTAGATCCCCCAGTACGCCCCGAACGACAGGAGCATGGAGGAGAACGTGCCGAGCTTGGTGAAGCCCAGCAGGAGGAGCTTCGCCTTGGTGAGCACGAAGACCACCACGAACTTGAGCTTCCACAGCAGCAGGGCCGCCGCGCCGGCGCCCGCTCCCCACCCCGCGGAGGGTCCGCGCCAGGTGGACGTGGGCTCCGCGGTGCGCGGGAGCGCCGCCATGCGGGCCACGATGGCCTCGTGCTGCCGCGTGTCCGGCGGGAGAAGCGCGAGCGCCTGGTCCCACAGCGTGCGCGCGCCGGCCCGGTCGCCGGCCGCTTCGGCGCGCTCGGCTTCGGCGGCGAGCTGCTGGAGCCGGGCGGCGTGCACCAGCCGGCCGCACCCCGGGCAGCCGAGGAGCCCGGGCGCGATCTCGGTCCCGCAGCCGCCGCAGGGAGGCGCGGCGGCGCCCAGCGTGAGCTCAGCCAAGGGCCGGGGCCACGTTGTAGGGGCCGGAGATGTCCAGCTGGCGTCGCCCGTTCATCTGCCACGCCTGGTACAGGCCGATGCCGATGATGAGCAGCGTGATCGGGTTCTCGGTCGCCATCAGGAAGGGAGCGGCGAGCGCCAGCAGCTCGCTCGCCACCAGCAGGCCGGTGCCGGAGATCTCCAGCTTTCCGGCCGCGTCGGCCATGATCATGGGGACGTAGGTGGCGGTGATCGACAGGTAGGTGAGCCCCATCGCCAGCGCCTGGTACCGCTTGCCGCCGCGCCCGCCGGAGCCTTCGCTCACCGCCCGCCCCACCATGAAGCCCACCAGGATGGAGACCAGCGAAAGCTCGTACCCGGTCACCTTGAGGATGGCGAAGTAGACCACGAACCCGGCCACGGCGGCCCCGATCCCGAAGGCGAGCGCCTTCGCGAACCCGCCGCGCGCGGCCTCTTTCTCCACGGCGGCGCGGCAGGGGGAGCAGGTGGTGCGGTCGTTGACCTTGTGGTAGATGCCGGCGAGCGGGGCGTGGCAACCGGCGCAGGAAAGCTGCGACGCGGCGCCGGCGGGCTCGGCGTAGTCGAACTGGAGGGCGCTGGGATGGATGGCGTCGGACATGGGCGGGGTTGGGAGGAGGAGGAGCGGGAAGGAGGAGAGTGACGTAAACGTACGAATCTCCGCTCGCGCTGGCAACGGCGGGCCCCGCGATTGCGGAAACGTCCGCCGCGGAGTTGATTGGTGGTCCCCGCATCGACGATCCCCCCCCGCCTCCCCGATGATGCACGCAGAGGAAAGCCAGATCGCCGCGGCCCAGGAGCTTCCGCCCGGCCCCGCCCTCGTACTCGACGCGCCGGACCCCGGCCCTGAGCGCCGCATCCCCCGCGCGGTCTCGCCCGCCGAGGTGCCGGAGGGAGCGGAGCTCGACCATCCGTCGCTCTACTTCAACCGCGAGCTGGGGCTGCTGGACTTCAACTGGCGCGTGCTGCACCAGGCCACCGACCCGCGCGTGCCCCTGCTGGAGCGCGTCAGGTTCCTGGCGATCACCTCCAGCAACCTCGACGAGTTCTTCCAGAAGCGCGTGGGCGGCCTGCGCCGCCAGCTCGCGGCGGGGGTGCAGACGCTCTCGCTGGATGGCCGCACCCCGCGCGACCAGCTGCAGCTGATCTCCGACGCGGCGCTGGCGATGCACGCGGCCATGAGCGCCATCTGGGAGCACGAGCTGGTGCCTCTCCTGCGCTCCGGGGCGGGGGTGGTGATCTCGCGCTACGCGGAGCTGGACGAGGTGCAGCGCGCGGCGCTCGACAACTTCTTCCGCGAGCAGTTCTACCCTGTGCTCACCCCGCTGGCGGTGGACCCGGGGCACCCGTTCCCCTTCATCTCCAACCTGAGCCTGTCGCTGGCGGTCCTCCTACGCCACCGCGCGCGCAGCACCATGCACTTCGCGCGCATCAAGGTGCCCACCAGCACCGGGCGCTGGATCCCCGTCCCCAGCTCCGAGCACCGCTTCCACTTCGTCCCCGTGGAAGACGTGATCCAGGCCAACGCCTACGCCCTCTTCCGCGGGATGGAGGTGGTGTCGGTGGCCGCCTTCCGCGTCACCCGCAACGCCGACGTGGCGCGCGACGACGACGAGGCGGAGGACCTCCTCTCCATGATCTCCGAGGAGCTGCGCGAGCGGCGCTTCGCCCCGGCCGTGCGGCTGGAGGTGGACCGCCACATGCCGCCGGAGGTGCGCGAGCTGCTGGTGCGCGAGCTGGAGCTGAAGCCGGAGGAGGTGTACGAGAGCGACGGGCTGATGGACCTGGCCGACTGCGCGCAGCTCGCGGACCTGGACCTGCCGGCGCACCGCTACGAGGCGTGGGAAGCGGTGGTCCCCGAGCCCTTCCGCCACGAGGGGGAGACGGAGGACGAGCGGAACATCTTCGCCGTGATCCGCCGCGGCGACGTGCTCCTCCACCACCCGTACGAATCGTTCACCAGCAGCGTGCTGCGCCTGCTGGAGGAAGCGGCCGACGACCCGCACGTGGTGGCCATCAAGCAGACGCTCTACCGCACGGGAGTGGACTCTCCGGTCGTGCGCGCGCTTCTTCGCGCCGCCGAGCGGGGGAAGCAGGTGGCGGTGCTGATCGAGGTGACGGCGCGCTTCGACGAGCAGAACAACATCCAGCTCGCCGAGAGCCTGGAAGACGCGGGGGTGCACGTCACCTACGGGCTGGTGGGCCTCAAGACCCACAGCAAGGTGCTGCTGATCGTGCGCGACGAGGGGGGACGGCCGCGCACCTACTGCCACGTGGGGACCGGGAACTACCACGCCCGCACCTCGCGCCTTTACAGCGACCTGGGGGTGATGACCTGCAACCCGCAGGTGGGCGCGGACCTGGTGAACCTCTTCCACTTCCTCACCGGCTACGCGCCGGACCAGCAGTACGAGCGCCTGGTGGTGGCCCCGCGCGACATGCGCCGCACCTTCGAGGAGCGGATCTCGCGCGAGATCCAGCTCCAGCGCGCCCGCGGCTGCGGGCGGATCATCGCCAAGATGAACGCGCTGGACGACGCCGGGATCATCCAGGAGCTGTACCGCGCCTCGCAGGCCGGCGTGCGGGTGGAGCTGATCGTGCGCGGGCACACCCGGCTCCGCCCCGGGCTTCCCGGCTACAGCGACAACATCCGCATGATCAGCATCGTGGGCCGCTTCCTGGAGCACGACCGCGTCTTCTACTTCCACAACGACGGGGACCCGGAGATCTACATCGGCAGCGCGGACTGGCGGGAGCGCAACCTCAACGAGCGGGTGGAGGTGCTGGTGCCGGTCCTCGACCCGCTTCTTCAGGAGCGGATCGTCCAGATCCTCCACTACGCCCTCAACGACAACCGCCTCGCCTGGGAGCTGCGCTCCGACGGCGAATACGTGCAGCGCCGCCCCGCGCGCGGCGAGCCCGAGGTCAACTACCAGGAGCTGCTGATGCGCGACGCCCTGGAGCGCGGCCGGCGCCCGGCGTCGCGGCCGTGGGAGCTGTCGCTGTAAAACTACGGGGCTCACACAGAGACACAGAGGCACAGAGATCAGGTCTTCTCTGTGCCTCCGTGTCTCTGTGTGAGACTGCTGTTTTCGCGCCGCGGGCGGCCGCCCTTCGCCCCATTCGCGCGGGAGGCCCCCGATTTATCGGAAGCCGCTCAAAGCGGCGGCGGGCGTTTCGCTCTACTCGGGCGGGACTGCTTGTCACGGACGGGCTCCGCCGCGGCTGAAGCGGCCGCTTCCAGCACCACTTCCGGGTTGCGGTCGGCGACTCGCAGGAGGACCTGCGCCGGACCGTCGGGGCGCCTCCGGCCCTGCTCCCAGTTGCGTAGCGTGCCCACGCTGATCCCCAGCATCGCAGCGAAGCGAGGCTGCGACAGGCCGAAGCGCCCGCGCAGTTCCGCGACGTCGATGTCATCAGGATCGAAGACACGCGCGGGCTCCATCTCCCCGCGCATGATGGCGCCGGCCTGCCGAACGCTCTCCAACAATTCCTCGAATAGATCGTCACGCATCCGTTGCCTCCTTCGTCAAGGTGCTCGTGCTACGAATGCCGGGGCTCGTGCAGCCATCGTTCGATAGCCCTGCGCAGCATCGCTTTCTGCGCACCCGTGAGGCCATCTTGATCGCTCTTCGCGTAGATGAGGAGCATCAGGATGATCTCACGAGACACGGCGTGATAGTAGATCACGCGCACGCCGCCGCTCTTGCCGCCTCCCCGGAGCGCCCATCGCACCTTGCGAGCTCCTCCCGCGCCCACGATCACTCGTCCCATCTCAGGCGTGTGCCGGAGCTTCACCTGCAGCGCACGATACTCATCGTCCGAAAGTAGATCGGCCACGCGGCGGCTGAAGGCTGTGGTCTCGACGATCTGCATAGCGTGCCACCCTCAGGGCGAGGGCGCCAGGTCAGGGGGGTATATAAGCCAGTGACGTACATGCGTCAATGGCGCATGAGGTTCTCTGCGCTTCAGGGACCTGCAGCCTGCTCGCGCACCCGTCGGGCGCGGTCGGGGCGGCCGGCCATCTCCTGGGCCCGCGCTACGGTTTCGGCGTGGTCTGCGGGGAGGCCGGCGGCAAAGGCGAGGAGGTAGGCGTCTGCGGCCGTCGCGGAACGGCCGGGGAGGCGCGCCAGGATTTCGGCCGCCGCCCAGGCAGCGGTGCCGCGGCTGTCGCTCTGGGCGGCGGCTGAGAGCGCGGCAACGGCGCCCGTCGTATCGCCTGCCGCGAGGAGCGCCTGGCCGTGGAGGAGGTGGTTACGCGGGATTCCGTGTCGGTCCTCACGGCCGAGGCTTGCCGCCGCGAACGCCGAGGGCGCTCCCCGTGATAGCCGCTCGTGCTCGGGCGTGGAGCCAGGAGAGCCGCCCTGGTCTCCGGTGGAACGGTGGACCCACAACACGAGACCGAGTGCCAGTACCGCGACGATGCCTCGTCCGTGCGGGACCACGCGGCGCCGATGGCGTGTCGCGGACGCGCTGTGCAATCCAGGGAACACGAGCATCTGGACGCGCGGTACGATCCGTCGCGACGATGCGAGCTCCAGCGGAGGTACGTCGGGGAGCTCGGTTTCCCGCGCACCGCGTGATGCGGGGAGTGAGTCAGCGAGGGGCGCGTCCGCGACACCTGCCGAGTAAGATTGACCTTCGGCGATTGAACGGAGGTCATCCGCGGCATCTTGGGAGCTCTCGACCCGACAGGTGCTGGGCTCCTCCCTCAGGTCCGTGCTGTAGAGGGTTTCGGCCGGCAAGGGGCCTGACTGTTGAGCGCCCGGGCATTCGGCGGCAATCAGGTTCGTTGGCTCGTCCGCCGGACACTGGACGTGCGTCACTCTGGCCGCGGGTTCGCCCGCCAGTACGGCGAAGACGTGGTCCAGGTGCGCCGGGTCGATGCGGCCCGCGCAGCCGGCGATCCGCGCGCGGGCCTGCTCCGTCCAGTACCGCCGGCCGCCCGAAAGGGCGCGAAGCTGTGCGGCTTCGGCCGCTAGCGCAGGGGCGTCGCCGTCGCGGGCCGCGATCTCCAGCGCCACCAGGCACGCGTCACACCAGTGCGCAGGTCCCACGTCGCTGCGCACGGCTAGAGCGGCGCGCGCGCTCCGCAGTGCGTCCCGCGCCTCGTCCAGCATCTCGCGCCGGATGAACGCCGATGCGGCCTCGATCATCTGCCGGGCGGTTCCGGCTCCCTGCGCGGGCTCGTGCGGCATCTGGACGGTGGTGCGGGCGATTGAAATCGCTGCAACGACTACACGAAGTCCCCCTGCGGGGACTGGACGGTTCCTGCCGCAGCCGAGGCATGCGTCCGCGCCGACGGGCCGAATGGTCCCAGTGCTAACAGTCCCTCCGAACCGGATGCGCTAGATGCGGCGAGACTCTCCGGCTCGCCGAGTCCTGAAGGGCGACAGGCGGTCAGCGCGCGCCAGAGCAGGACGAATCCATCAGCCGGAGGGAGGCGGAGAGCCCGATCGATGAGCCCTCGGATCCGTCCCGGTACGCCACGCCCAGAGTCCACCGGCGCGCGCACGAGCCGGCGTCCAGGCCGAGTGTGTAGCTCCGCGCTCCGTCTCCCCATCCGTACGATGCGCGCAGGGGGAGCCGCTCCGTTCCGCGCACGGAGGCGGTGAAGCGATCGGTGCTCCGCGCCGGCTCCAGGCCTCCCTGGCGGAGTACCTCGGTGATTGCCAGCGCCACGGTGCCGGCCCCCGCGTCCCAGGCCGCGCCAGCACGCAGCACCGCGGGGAAGAGGGCATCATCCCACGCTCGGCGTGCGTCCGTGTACGACGCGGAGTCCAGATCGGCGAATCCGATCTCTGGCCCTACCTGCTCGGTGACGAGCGCGCGCCCGCCTGGGTTCTCCTCCACCGACACGCTACGCTCGCGCGGGCCTGAGCCGGATTGGACGGTCCCTGCGAACACGTTGCTCACCGAGGCCGCGAGGCGAAGCGGACCTGGGTTCGCTGCCACCCCCAGGTCCAGGCCATAGCCAGGGACGCCGCGGAACACCGTCTCGCGGTACACCTCCCCGCCCGGCGCGTCGGCTACGAACGCGCCGCGGGCATAGGTGTGGAGGTACCATCCCTTCGCCGTGGCGCCCGCCCACACCGCTCCGATCCCGGGGAGCCGCCCCAGCTCGACGGCACGGCCGACGGCGAGGACGGTGGCCAGGCTGCGTCCGCTCTCGTAGCTGGCGGCGCTCTCTGCTTTGCCCGCGCCGAGCGCGGCGCGGATGGCCGGCGGGATGTGGGCGTGGGCCGCCGCGTGGGTGGAGAGGGCGAGCGCGAAATCGCGGTTCTGGAAGGCACCCCAGGTTACGCCGCCCAGCGCGCCAGGGTACGTGGGGTTGTCGGGTAGCGGCGCCGAGTACTGCAGGGGGCGGCGCCCGCCGTCCATCAGCCCCAGCCGCACCGCGCCGTCGAAGGTGCCCTGGCTGGGAAGGCGTGCCAGATCCAGCGCGAGGAACGAGTGCGAGGCGGCCGGCCCGCCGTCCCAGATCCCCAGGAGCGCCGGATTGATGAGGAGGGCGTCTGCTCGCCGCGCCTCGGTGACGCCGGTGCCGCCCAGAGCGGTCCCAGCCTCCACGGGGCGCTGGGCGGATGCGAGAGTCGCCAGCAGGACCGCCGGGATGCAGAACGTATGCAGGAGCTTCATCGCGGGTGGATCAGGAAGAGGGGTGTGTCGAGTGCCGCGTTCGGCGGCCACGGGGAAAGGGTGGGGGTGAAGAAGGCGAGGACGGCCCCCGCCGCCAGCATCGGCCCGAAGGGAAGGGACCCGCCCACCCGCTGCCGCTGCGGCCACACCACCGCGAGCGGCAGCGCGAGGGCGCCGAGCCGAGCCCATCCGCCGGCCACGAACGCGCCGCCCGCCAGGAGCACGGCGACGCATACGGCCGGAGCGCGCCAGGGGGCGGGGAGGAGGCGCGCCGCGAAGACGGCCAGTGCCAGCGTCGCCGCGCCGCTCAGGAGCGTCCCGACTCGCCCCGGGCCAACGACGATGGCCAGGAAGCCGAGAAGGAGCGCGTCGCCTTCGCCCATCACCTCACGCCGCGCCACGCGCCCTACGCAGCGGGCCAGCGTCCACAGGCCGAGCGCGGCACCACCCGCGGCGAGAGCACGCACTCCCGCCGCCGCGGGACCCGTGCGGAAGCCCGCCCAGACGAGCGCCGCCGCAGTGCCGCCGAGCGTGTAGCGGAGGGGGATCTCGCCCGTCCGCGCGTCGTGGACGGAGATGGCGAGGAGGAGGAGCCCGCACGCCGCCGCGGCCACACCGTGCGCACCGTACCCGTAGGCCCGCTGCGCACCGCCGATGCTTCCGGCGAACGCGTGGAGGAGCGGCGTCATGGTCCGGCACGGAGAGGGACGGGCATGCCCATGCGCGCGGCCTGCCGGAGCGCCGCGGCCACATCGGCGGCGAAGGCGGTGGTGCGGTCCCGGCCCACGACGCCGGTCCGGCACTCCGCCGCCCCGGCGACGCCCATCCGCGGCCTGACCAGCACGACTCCACTTTCCGTGGAGACGTACGCTTCCAGCCGCACCGCGACCTCCCGCGGCCACACAGCGCTGGGGCACACCACCTCCGCGCGGAGCGAGGCGAGCGATACCGGCTCGGTCGCGATCAGCGCGCCCAGCGTGTCGTGCTCCACCACCCGCGCTGGACCCGGCCACACGCCGGTGCGCAGCGGCACCGTCCCCAGCACCGGGAGGATGGCGAGGATGCGCCGCGCCGGGAGTTCGGTGAGCCGCAGCGCCCGGACCGCCTCGTACCTTTCGGGCGGAAGCGCGACGCCCGTGCTGAAGACATGCGAATCGGCCGGGTACCCCGCGTGACGCCGCGCCGAATCCGCGCTGAGCGGGAGGACGGCCGGACCCTGCGGCGCGCGCAGGTCGCGCCCGGTCCAGTTTAGTGGGGGCGGGGGCATGCGCGTGGTGCGCGGGAGGCGCGGCGGCGGAGCGCATGCCGCCAGCACGCCCAGTCCAAGGATCAGGGTGCGCATGGGCTTCATCCGCGGAGCGACGCGGGTGCGTCGGGATGGGCGCTGCCGCCGATGACGCGGACGCGCTGGACGGTGTCTGGACGGTCGCCGCCGAAAGTCACGAACAGTCCATCCCACCCCTCGCCGCCACGGAGCACGGCGGAGATCTCCTGAACCCCTTCAGACTCGCGCGACCACGCCTCCTGCCACGCACCGTCCCGCCGGACCACCACCACTGCGCGGCACCGTCCAGGAGCGGTGAAAACGAGCCAGGCCACGCTTTCAGTCGCCACCACCTGCTGCAGGTCGTCGGTCGCGAATCCGGCGAAGCGCTCCCGATCGAAGCGGGTCGGGCGGCGGGGGACGAGAACTCGTCCGGTGGTGCACTCCTTGACCGGGACGGCGACCGCGGCCTGCCAGCTGCCGGAGGAGGACAGTTCCGCCCCAACGCCGCGCGGAGCGCCGGCGCCGCGTGCGGGCTGCGCCAGGTCCAGCCGCAGCCGCTCTCCGCAACGCCCGGCGACCGCCCACTCCCCCTCCAGCCCGTCCCCCGCGGCACCCGCCTGCTCGATCGCGTGGAAGACGATGCGTCCGCTCCCCCGCCGCACCGCCAGCAGCGGGACGCCGGTCGCGCGGTCCGGGGGCCGGCGCGCGGCAGGGCCGCGGCGGGACTCGGTCGCACCCACCCCAGCATCCAGCTCAGTGGCCGGCGCCCCGGCGCTCGTCGCCACCGGAAACTCCGGCGCAGGCCCCAGCTCCGGCTCGTCCGCGATGGGCGCGTAGCTGCGCCCTGGCTCCTCCGCCTTCACCCAAGCCGTGGTGGCGGGCGACGCGCGGACCGGGCGGGATGCGACGGTGCGCTGGGCGGCGAGCGCAGGGGGGCGCGGCTGCGGCGTCACGGCGACCCGGGTGGGCGCCGGGGCACCCAGCGCGACGCCCAGGAATGCCATGGTCAGCGTGGCGGCCACCCAGACGGAGGCTGGGGGACGGGTGCTGACGGGTTGCTCGGTCTCGTGCACGGCGGGGGCGAGAAGACGGGAGAGCGCGAGAGCGGGATCGTCGATGTCCCTCCTTGTAGATACCCCGGATACGCACCTCCGTCGTTGCAAAACCCCCTGCCCGCTCCAAAGCAGTCACGGGCACATCCGGACTGTTCTCACCCTGGCCGTGTTCGCGGCGAGTCCCCGTTTTCGGGAGCCGCATTCCCGCACCCGGGGTATCTCGTATGTAGCACACCCTTCGTCGGCGGGCGCACCTCCTCCCCGGATCCCGATGCAGACAGAGCGCAGACCGAGTGGGTTCGCGGCACCACCCGGTGTGCCGGGCGCCGTGTGGACGCTGCTCCTGGCGGTGCTGGCGCTCTCGGCCGGGCTCGCGAGCTGGCGGGTGAGGTCGATGCAAGGCAGCGTCGCGCCGGCAACAGCCCTCGGTGCCCAGGTACCCGAGCACAGAAAGCCGCTCCGCGCGGTGGCGGAGCGGCGGGAGTCGCTGGCGTCGGTGCGGGGGCGGCTGGCGCCTGGAGGGGCCCGCACGCCCGCGGGCGAGGTGGACGAGTGGACGCTGCGGCTGGCGACCTCGCCTCCCTATCGCGAGGAGATGCTGCGCGCCCTCGAGCGAATGCGGCACCTGGAGCCGGTGATTCGCTCGGCACTCGCGCGGGAGAGCTTGCCGCGCGACCTGCTCTACCTGGCGCTGGTGGAGTCGAGCTACCGGTCCGCGGCCACCAGCCGTGCGGGCGCGGCCGGGGTGTGGCAGTTCATGCCGGCCACCGCGCGCGGCTACGGGCTCGAGGTGGGCCCGTGGGTGGACGAGCGGCGCGACCCCGTGCGCGCCTCGGGGGCCGCGGCGCGCCACCTCCGCGACCTGCACGCGAAGCTGGGTGGGTGGCAGCTGGCCGTGGCCGCTTACAACTGCGGCGCCGGGTGCGTGGAGCGCGCGGTGCGCCTGCACGGCGGGGGCGGGGGCGGCGACCTGCTTTACTGGCGCGTCCGCCCTCACCTCCCGCGGGAGACGCGCGACTACGTTCCCCGGCTCCTGGCCGCGGCGCGCATCGCCCGCGACCCGGCCGCGTTCGGATTCGCCATCGGTGGCGACGCCCCGCTCGCCTACCGCGAAGTGCTGGTCCCGGGAGGCACCCCGCTCGCGCCGGTTGCGCGCTGGGCCGGCGTCCCGGAGGCCGACGTCTCCGCCCTCAACCCCCACCTGGTGCGCGGGCAGACGCCGCCGGGACGCCGCTGGCCCGTGCGCGTCCCCCTTCTCCAGCGGAATCCCACGATGCACGGCGAAGCGACCATCTCCGAAGCCCCTCCCGCCGACCTCCCCCGCGGCGGCCAGCGCGAGCGCGAGGGGACGATCCAGGACCGCATCATCCGTCCGCTGCTCGACGCGGGCGAGCTGGCGCCGCACGACGTGGACGAAGCCTACCAGGCGGCAGCGGCGGACCGCGAGCGGCGCAGCGCCGTCTTCCACCTGGTAGAGATGGGGCGCCTCACCGCCGGCCGCGCGCTGGAGGTGCTGGGGCGGTTCTTCGGAGTGGAGACGGTGAGCCTGGCGGCCGAGCGCCCCGAGCGCGGCGTCCTGGGGCTGATCGACGGGGAGACGGCGCGGCAGCTCCGCGTGGTGCCGCTGCGCATCGAGGGGCGCGACCTGTGGGTGGCCAACGGCGACCCGTACGACCTCTCCTCGCTGAGCCGCATCCGCGACATCACGGGGCTCTCCCCCGTCCCGCTCCTTGCGGATGACCACTCGCTGGACACCCTGCTCCGCGCCGTCTACGCCGAAGCGGACAAGCTCCACCGCGTCATGGGCGAGGCGCAGCGGAGCGGGGCGCGGGTGCGCGCGCGTGCCAGCATCTCCGAGGAGATCGAGAACGCAGTGCGCGGCGCGCAGGTCCCGCGCATGGTGGAGGCGTTCATCGAAGACGCCGTCAAGAAGCGCGCGTCCGACGTGCACTTCGAGTTCTTCGACCACCTGGGCCGCATCCGCTACCGCATCGACGGCCAGCTCGTCGTGGCGCGGGAGCTGGACCCCACCTGGGGACGCGAGATCGTCAACCGCATCAAGGTGCTGTCCGGCCTCAACTCGGCGCAGGACCGCATCCCTGAAGACGGGCGGATGAAGCACAGGCTGGAAGACGGGGCGGAGGTGGAGCTGCGCGTCTCCACCCTGCCTACCGACTGGGGGTGCGAGCACGCCGTGCTCCGCGTCCTGGCCCGCGCCCAGACCCCGGTGGACCTGCCGAGCGTGGGCATGGGACGCCGCGACCACGCGGTCTTTGCCGAGGCCGTCGACCGGCCGCAGGGGATGATCCTGGTGACGGGCCCCACCGGCTCCGGCAAATCCACCACGCTCTACGCCGCGCTGGACCACCTGAACGACCCCGCGCGCAGCATCATCACCATCGAAGACCCGGTGGAGCGGAAGATCCGCGGCATCCGGCAGACCTCGGTGGGCGCCGGGATGACCTTCGCCACCGCGCTCCGCTCCATCCTCCGCCAGGACCCCGACGTCATCATGGTGGGCGAGATCCGCGACGCGGAGACCGCCGGCACCGCGGTGAAGGCGGCGATGACGGGTCACCTGCTCCTCTCCACCCTCCATACCAACGACGCGCCCTCCACGGTGGCGCGCCTGCTGGACATCGGGATCGAGCCCTACAACCTGGTGGATGCGCTCTCGCTCGTCGTGGCGCAGCGCCTCGTCCGCCGGATCTGCCCCCGCTGCCGCGAGGAGTGCGTCCCGTCGGCACACGAGCTCAGCCGGGCCGGCCTCTCGCGCGACGAGGCGGCGGAGACCCCCTTCCGCAGGGGGACGGGGTGCTCGTACTGCAACCGCAGCGGCTACTTCGGGCGGCTGGGGCTCTTCGAGATGATGCCCCTGTCTCCGGCTCTGCGCGACGCCATCGTCGCGCGCCGCCCGGGCGCCGAGCTCCGCGCGCTCGCGGTGGACGAGGGGATGACGACGCTGCGGCAGGCGGGGATCGAGCGGATGCGGGCGGGCGAGACGACGCTGGAAGAGGTGACGCGGGAGACGATGCAGGGATGAACGGAGCGGCTCACCCGGAGGCACGTAGAAAGATGATCGCCACCTCGGCGCCCCCGGCGCTGCAGAGATTCCTGGCGCTGGAGCTCGGCGGCGGGCGGGTGCCGAAGAAGCAGATGATGCTCTTCACCCGCCGCCTCGCCTCGCTCCTCCACAGCGGCCTGACGCCGGCGCACGCGCTCGCCGTGCTCCGCCGCCGCCTCGCGCAGAAGGCACTGCGCAGGGTGGTGGACCAGATCACCGTGCGCGTTCAATCAGGGAGCACGCTGGCGGACGCCATGGAGGAGCACCCGAAGGTCTTTCCGCCCAGCTACGTGGCGAGCGTCTCCGTGGGCGAGCGCACCGGCTCGCTAGACGTGGTGCTGAAGCGCATGGCGACGGCGCTCCACCGCACGCAGCAGGTGCGGGCGAAGATCAGATCGGCCGCCATCTACCCGGCCTTCGTGCTGGTGGCGCTGGGGCTCGTGGGATGGTACATGCTCACGAAGATCATGCCGCAGTTCGCGAGCATCTTCGCCGATGCCGGCGTGGAGCTTCCCGCCGTCACGCGCGCCCTTCTCTGGGCCTCGGCCACGGCCACGCGGCTGGGGCCCGGGATCCTGCTCGTCGCCGTGGGGGCCGGGATGGGGCTCGCGAGGCTCTACGCGCGGCCCGGAATCAGGCGCGCCACCGACCGTTACCTGGTAAAGGTTCCCGTGGTCGGGCCGCTGGCCGAGGGCGGAGCGATGGCGCAGTACTGCCGGATGCTCAGCACCATGCTCTTCGGCGGGGTGGGTGTCTCGTCCGCCATGCGCATGTCCGCCGACACCCTCGGCAACCACCACCTGGCCGAGGCGATCCGCGCCGCCGCCTCCGACGTGGGCGCCGGGATGCGTGTCGAGGAAGCGCTGGAGCGCACGCGCGCCATCCCCGCCGAGGTCCTCTCCAGCACCAGCGTCGGCGAGACGGGCGGCACCCTCCCCGAGCAGATGGAGCTCCTCGCCGAGTACTACGAGGAGTTGGTCCTCGAGGAGGTGGACACCGCCGCCAAGCTCATCGAGCCCGTCCTGATCCTCCTCGTCTTCGGCCTCGTGGCGACGCTGGTGTTCGGCATCTACCTGCCGCTCTTCAAGGTCGCACGGCTGGGAGCATAGGACCCCTGTGTTGTGCGACATCGATTTTGCCCGGATTGCCAACGGGAATTTTGTCCAGCGACAATGAATTCTGTCCGGACTGGGAGAGGTTCTCACGGGTATTTGCTCAAGTGCCTTCCCTGTAATGGTTTGCGAATTTGTGGGCGGTACGAGTGTCCTGCTTTCCGCGCCTGCTCGGTTGCACAAAGAGGGGTCCACACTTCGGAGATGATTTGCTGAGGTCGGACAGAATTTACCGTCGTGCACGATCCGGATGTAGCATTGTGTTAGAAGTATCTGGCGTGTTGCCAACAAGGAACCCCCTCCGACATTGAACTCTGTCCGCAAAGCTCACGTTTCCGGACACCGCGGAATTTTGCCTGCCGTGACCAGAAGAGGCGGGATCTGATGCGGGCGTGATCGGTGTGTCTCCAGGGTGTCAGCGAGACGGGATGGGTGACCTCCGTCGGCCCTTACGAACTCGGACTGAGGTAGATCACAATCCCTCCGTTCCCTGCCAATCCTATGTAGTGAGACTTCGTCGATCCTTTGACCATCTCGGCTAGGTGGGCAAGAGCAGGAAGGAACTCGTCTAGGTAGGATCGCGCCTCGGAGGGGGTCAGAGTGACGATCGGGCGCGGGATGTCGATGAGCAACTGCCCTTCATCTCGCAGCTTCTCAAAAACACTTGCCCGCCGCCGCTCCCGCGTGACTGCCCCCGTGCCGGTCAACTCGCGCGCCTTACCTGCATCTGGACCCCGCGCGCATTCGCGGATCGGCTTCTCGCGCAGGTAATGGGGTAGCTTCGCGATTCGTAAAAGCGCTCGGTGATCCGCATTGCCGACATCCGCTACCGACACTCCGTAGCGAGCGAGTGCGGGCGCGCCGAGCTCGGACGCGATCGTGAGCTGCTCCGCCACCCGAGACTGCGGGATCTGTAGGAGTCGAGCGAGATCGCGCGTACTGTGCGGCTGATTGCTCGTCCGCAAATAGTGCTGGAACTCAGCCACATCGACCGCCTTTTGCCAAGCGGAGAGGTCGGTACGACGTACCCGCTCCGTCACAGTCTTGGCCAACGCCTCGGAAAGGCTCACAATCGAAGCTCTGTGCGGGTAGTTGGAAGTGCCGGGCTAACTCCTTCATCTTGCCGGAGCCGCGTACGACGCCTAAGCTTCCAAGTGTAAACTAGAGGAAAACCGACGAAACCGACAGGACGGGACATCGCTCCCGTGGAGCAGCGGGGGCGATGTCACCCGCTGCTGAAGCTATTCCTGTCGCACAGCTCCGCGCACTGGTGTCGCGGCGAGTGCGGAGCGAGGGACTACGCCCTGTGGCTAGAGCGATCGGCCTGCACCCGTCGTCAGTGAGCAGCTTCGTCGGAGGCGCTGAGCCGCGGGAGTCGACGCGCCAGAAATTGATCGCATGGTATGTGCGCGAGATCGCTGCTGCTCAGGACGTCCCAGATCCCAACACAGTCCGCGCAGCGATTGACATCCTTCTCTATTCCGTTCCCCCCGCCCGCTGGGATAGCGCAGTACGGGAGCTCGCGAACAAGTTGGTTGAAATCCACGCGGTGCAAGGAAGCGAGTGCCCGGCGTGGCTGCGTCGGTTTGCGCAACGAGATATTGAACAATGAGCAGCGTCCCGCACCGCACTGGTGCAGGGACGCTGTTGCTCTTTTAAGCGCCTATTCCGATTCGCTCCCGACTGCCTCAAGTGGCAGCGTAGGCCCTTGAATGTTCACCGTTCGAATACGACGTATCGCAGAATCGTCGCGTAGGCTCTCCGCAACGAGGTCGGGGGTGCAGGCAAGCGCTTCGGCGACGTGCACGCGTGTTGCGCCGAGGGTCTGCTCTTCGACGACCGTGAGCGGTGCTTGGTGCTTGCCGAGGCGCGGGAGCACTACGGGGAGGAGCTCCTTCGGCTCGAACTCTCGAATCTCTGCTTTACCCGCATCGACGCCTGGGGTGACGGCCACCTCTGTTCAGATCGGAGCTCTGGCTGATCAGCGTGGCCGAGATGCCGGTTGTGCTCCGGCAGATGCTGGAGGCAGGATCTGTGGTCATGGTGTGAACGCGTAGGAGGGCCTGCGCTCGTGCTCCCATTCGAGCTGCATCCGCGACGCGCCGGACGATGAGGATTCCACCCGTTCCCTCGAATTCATGCGGAACTACTTCGGTCGGCATACCCCGGCGCTCGACATTGATGACGAGACCCGGAGGCGACTCTGGGACGAGAGGATCATGGCGATCCACTACCCCGAATACCGTGACGGAACGATCCGGGCCACGGACAACGAAAGCACGGACCCCAGTGATTACCCGGAGGGTTCGGTGGCCGACTACCTCAAGCTCCTGCGCGAGATCTCGCGTGGGGGCGGGTACATTCTCGCCGAGCACGAACTCGAAGGAGGGTTGCTGTACGTGGCCGGCCGAGTCGATCCCAGGACGCCAATCGAAATCATTCGAGGCCGGTGGGGGGCAGTGAACCGGATGCCAGTTGGAAGGCCAGCCGTCCTCAAAGGGTTCCACCTTCGAAACCCAATCATTGTCACACAATCCGAGATTTCCGAGTTGCTGTCGGTACGTCCCCGGCGCGGGACTCTGCACCATTGGCCCAGCGCCAACGGTGGCGTCGCTGAGCTGGTCGAGGGGAATCGGTCAGACGCGGGGACGATCAACCAGCACCAGCGCGCCTATGCGGTGTGGCAAGAGCTGGCAGAGTATGCTCGCGCGGGAAAGCCGGTCACATACGGCATGCTCGGCAAACTGACGGAGATCCACCATCGGGCGCTCCGCTATCCGCTGGCGATCATCGAGCACTACTGCCAGGACAATGGCCTGCCTCCGCTCAGCATTCTCGTGGTGGAGCAGGGAACGCATCGGCCTGGGTCCGGCTTTGAGGCCTGGGATGGTGAGGAGTTCGGCACCCTCGCCACGCAGGTCTACACGTTCGACTGGTCCTCGTACGGCAATCCGTTCCAGTTTGCGGCGGACGGAACCCGGCCGGAGGAGCTGGAGCGGGCACTCGTCGCGGACCCCACAAGGGCCGCCGATGTGTACGCGCTCGCGAAGGTGCGCGGCACCGTGCAGATGCTCTTCAGAGGTGCGCTGCTGGAGGCCTATGGGAGAGCTTGCGCGATCTCCGGGTCGACGCTGGAGGCTGGCTTGGAAGCCGCTCACATCCTCCCCTGGCGCCATGC
>DASVSA010000420.1:0-4186 GCA_036388335.1 Longimicrobium sp.
GCGCGCCGGACCCGTACACGGCCGTCCAGTCGTACACGGTGGACAAGGTCACGCTGGGCGAGAAAACGGTGAACGGGATCCGTACCTCGGCGTACGGCAACCCGAACCTGAAGCCGGAGCGCGGCGAGGAGTTCGAGCTCGGCTTCGACCTGGGCATCATGGATGGCCGGATGGGAGCGGAGTTCACGTACTATGACAAGCAGATGAACGACGTGATCGTGCTGGTGGCCCTGCCCCCGTCGGGCGGGTTCCCGGTGTCGCGCTTCGAGAACCTGGGCTCCACGCGCAACAGCGGGGTGGAGCTGGGGCTTACGGGCACGCCGGTGCGCAGCCGCGCGTTCACGTGGGACACGCGGGTGAACCTGGCCACCAACCGCAACCGGCTCGAGTCGTTCGGCACGGCGACCAAGGTGTTCGAGGCGGTGGGCTCGCAGGCCTACATCCCCGCGGGGGCCACCGTGCGGCAGGAGCACCGCGCCGGGTACCCGCTGGCCGGGTACTGGGTGATCGGGCCGCAGCGCGACGAGAACGGGAACATCAAGTACAACGCGGCGGGCACGGCGGTGGTGCTGGACTCGGTGCGCACCTACGGCGGCACTCCCGTGCCCACCCGCGAGGTCGGCTTCTCCAACACCTTCACGCTGTTCCAGAACCTTCGCGTCTACTCGCTGTTCGACTATCGCGGCGGGCACCACCTGATGAACTTCAAGGAGTACAACCGGTGCGTGTCGAACGCCAACTGCAAGCTGGTCAACGATCCGCAGGCGACGCCGCAGGAGATCGCGCGCGCCCGCAGCGACGCCACGATGTACCTGGAGCGCGCGGACTTCGTGAAGCTGCGCGACCTGTCGCTTACCTACACCCTGCCTTCGCGCGTGCTGCGCGTGGCGGGCGCCAGTGACCTGAGCTTCACTCTCGCCGGGCACAACCTGGCGCTGTGGAGCGACTACTCCGGCCTGGACCCCGAGGTGAACACCGGGGCGAACCGGTCGTTCGTTCGCACCGATGCGTACGCGGCGCCCATGACCCGGCGCTACTCGGTGTCGGTAAACCTGAGCTACTGATCTGGAGATGCCGATGCACGTATTTTCACTCGCTCGCCGGAAGGGAGTCCGGGCCGCGGCCCTTGCCGCGCTGCTCGCCCTTCCCGCGGCGCTGGCCGGGTGCGGCGACTTCCTTGAAGTGGAGAACCCCGGCTTCATCGAAGAGCCGAAGCTGAGCGACTCGACGTACATCCCGCTGATGGTGAACGGGGTGATCGGCGAGTACCAGGCCACCCAATCGGTGTACGCCTACCGCACGGCCGTCTTCACCGACGAGCTGCGCAACCACTTCGGCGCGGCCGGGGGCGAGGAGTACCTCTTCGACCAGCGCCGCGTGACGCCGGACAACGGGACCCACTCGTTCTTCCTGTACGCCCCCATGCAGCGCACGCGCTTCCTGGCGGACTCGGTTGCCTCCCGGCTGCGCGGGCTCCTGGCCGACTCGGCGGGGCGCGACCGGCGGCTGGCGCGGGTGCAGGCCTACAGCGGCCACTCGTACCTGATCCTGGCCGAGGGGCTCTGCAACTCGCCCATCGACGTGAGCGCGCCGCTTCCTCCCGATTCGCTCTTCAACCGCGCCATCGTGCGCTTCGACGACGCGATCCGCATCGCGACGGCCGCCAAGGCGGTTGCGGGCGCGCCGGCCGCGGTCACGCTCAGCGCGGACTCCATCATCAACTTTGCCCGTGTGGGCGCGGCGCGTGCCTACCTCAACATGGGGAATATGGCGAAGGCGCTGGAGCTCGCGCGGCCGGTGCCGGCGGCCTTCGAGTTCCGCGCGTCGTACTCCAAGAACAGCACGCGTGAGACCTCGGAGTTCTTCCGGCGGATGGTCACGCCGGCGTGGGCTTCGCTTTCCAACACGCCGTTCGAGGCGATCAAGAACGATCCGCGCGTCCCGCGCCCGGCCACTCTCTCTCCCGTGCAGGGCGGGAGCGGGTTCGTGCCGCGTCCCCCGTCCTCGTTCAGCGGATACACCGCGACGCTGACGGGCGGGGAGTGGACCGAGGGGGGCACGGTGCGCATCGCCTCGGGGCTCGAGGCGCGCTACATCGTGGCCGAGGCGGAAGGCGTGAACGCGGCGAACCTCCTGTTCGTCAACCAGCGGCGCGCCATCGGCGAGCAGGTGGCGCTCCCCGCGGGCACCACCGAGGCGGAGTACCAGGCCGCGCTCCGCGACCAGCGCCGCCGTGACTTCTACCTGGACGGGCACCGCCTGGGCGACCTGCGCCGGTACCTGCGCCTCTACAACGTGAACGACTTCCCCACCGGCAGCTACCTGGGGAGCACGACGCTGAACTACGGCGACCAGACCTGTCTGCCGCTCAACCTCGCGGAGATCGACAACAACCCGAACGTCCCCAAGTCCTGAGGACGGATCGCGGTTGATGATGGAGAGGCCCGGCGGGAAGTTCCGCCGGGCCTCTCCCGTTACACCCCCGGCCAGCGCACGATGTTGCGCCCGGCGCCCCCAGGTGCCACACTGCACGGGCGACCCCATGTCCAACCCCTACCCGCCTGCACGATGAGCCTTTCCCGGCCGAAGCTCGGAAATACCTACCTCGCCGCACTCGCGCTGTTGCTGGCTGGCTGCGCCCCGCGCGCCGCCCCCGCCTCCATGCCGGCGAGCTCCGCCGATGCGCCGCCCACCGCTTCGCCCGACGCGCCGCCGCCGGTGATGCGCGAGTTCCGGGGTGTGTGGGTGGCGAGCGTGGCCAACATCGACTGGCCCTCGCGCCCCGGCCTCCCCGCCGACAGCCAGCGCGCGGAGCTCATCCGGATCCTGGATCGCTCGGCGTCGATGAAGCTCAACGCCGTCATCCTGCAGGTGAGGCCCGCGGGCGACGCGCTGTACGCCTCGGCGCTGGAGCCGTGGTCGGAGTACCTGACCGGGGCGCAGGGGCGCGCGCCGGAGCCGGCGTACGACCCGCTGGAGTTCGCGGTCACCGAGGCTCACCGCCGCGGGCTGGAGCTCCACGCGTGGTTCAATCCGTACCGCGCGCGGCACCCGTCGGCCAAGTCTCCCACCTCGGCCACGCACCTCAGCCGCACCCACCCGGAGCTGGTGCGCACCTACGGCACTCACCTGTGGATGGACCCGGGCGAGGACTCGGTGCGCGCCTACTCCACGCGGGTCATCACCGACGTGGTGAGGCGCTACGACGTGGACGGGGTGCACATCGACGACTACTTCTACCCGTACAAGGAGCGCGACGCGTCGGGGGCGATCATCGACTTCCCGGACTCCGTTTCGTACGCGCGCTACCAGCGCGCGGGCGGCCGGCTGGGGCGCGACGACTGGCGCCGCAACAACGTGGACCGCTTCGTGGAGGGGCTGTACGCGGCGGTGAAGCGCGAGAAGCCGTGGGTGCAGGTGGGGATCTCGCCCTTTGGCGTGTGGCGCCCGGGCTACCCGGCGCAGATCACCGGCTTCGACGCGTACCAGGAGATCTACGCCGACGCGCGCAAGTGGCTGCGCAACGGGTGGACCGACTACTTCACCCCGCAGCTCTACTGGCAGACGGCGCGCACCGGCGTCAGCTATCCCGTGCTCCTGGGATGGTGGAACGGCGAGAACGTGCAGCGCCGCCACCTGTGGCCGGGCAACTTCACCAGCCGCGTGGGCAACCGCACCGAGGGCAACTGGCGCACGGAGGAGATCGTGGAGCAGATCTACATCACGCGCGGCCAGGCGGGCGCCACGGGGAACGTGCACTTCAGCATGAAGATCTTCA
Organism: Longimicrobium sp.; assembly: GCA_036388335.1. GTDB lineage: Bacteria > Gemmatimonadota > Gemmatimonadetes > Longimicrobiales > Longimicrobiaceae > Longimicrobium. The sequence continues at coordinate 3,779 of DASVSA010000420.1, forward strand.
TGCAGAACCCGGACTCCCTCGTCGACCGTCTTGCCAACGAGGTGTACCGCGAGCCGGCGCTTCCCCCCGCCACCACCTGGCTGGGCGGGCGTGCCCCCGCGCGCCCCACGGTCACGCTGGCCGCGGGGCCGCAGGGCGGCGCCACGGTGCGCATGCAGCCCGGCTCCGGCACCCCGCCGGCGCGCTGGGTCGTCCAGTCGCGCTTCGGCACGCGCTGGCGCACGGAGATCCTCCCCGGCGGCGCGCGCGAGCACGTGGTGCGGGCGGACTCGCTGCCGCTGCGCACGGTGGCCGTCTCGGGCGTGGACCGGCTGGGGAACCAGGGAGCGCCGGTGGTGGTGCAGGCGCCGTAACCGCTTGGCTCACACAGAGACACGGAGGCACGGAGATGAAGTCATCTCTGTGCCT
>DASVSA010000421.1:0-21612 GCA_036388335.1 Longimicrobium sp.
GCGGCGGCGACCGCTCGCTCGCCGATGAAGTCCGCTCGATCCAGGCCTGCTCGCACGACCGCGCGGCGGTCCGCAGGCTCGCGGCCGCGCACGCGGCGTACTCGCGAGCGCAGCCGGCCCTCTGGAACCGCGAAGCGGAGCGGGCGCTGCGAGAGTTTGACGCGGCACTCGCGGGGGCCGATGCCTCTCCCGCGTTGCGGGCGTGGTCCAGCTACTTGCGGGGAGTGGCGCTCTTCTACGGGATGAGGGGGAAAGACGCGCGAGCGGCATTCCTCCGCAGCATCGCGGAGGTGGACACGCTGCGGCATCCGGCTCTCGCCGGGCGCGCGCGCTGGTCGCTGGGCACCATGTTCCTGCGCCGCGGGGACTTCGACGCCTCGGCTCCCCTGCTGGCGGGAGCGGCACGGCAGTTCGAGCGCGCGGGTGAGCGCGAGCACCTGGGCGGGGTCCGGTACCTGGAAGCGGAAGCACGGTTCGGGTTGGGCGACGAGGAAGCGGCCTACGCCGCCATGTACCGCGCGCTCCACATCCTCCGCCCCTACCGCGGCTCCCTCTGGCTCCACAACCTCCTGTACGTCACCTCGCAGGCTGCGACCTTGCGGGGGCTCAACGCGGCATCCGTGCGCCTGCAGGACGAAGGCGTGACGGTGGCGGCGCGCGTGCGGACGGCGGTGCACGCGGAAGCGCTGCTCGCGCGGGCACAGGCCCGGGCCGCGGCGGGCGATTCCGCTGGCGCAGCCGCGGACCTTCAGGCGAGCGGGCCGAAGCTCGCGGCGACCCCGCCCGGGTTGGAGCGGAGCTGGCACGAACAGAACGCGCGGCTTACCTCCGCCATGCTGTCGATCCGCGCACGGCCCGTTCTCGCGGCATCCGAACTGGATTCGGTGGTGGCGTTCTTCTCGGCGATGCAGGCCCCGATCCGTGTGCTTCCGGCGTTGGCGTACCGCGCCCGGGCACACCTCGCCTCCGGCCGTCCGGCGGCCGCGACGGCGGACCTGGACACCGCCGCGCATCTCCTGGACGGGCTCAGCATGAACGTGGAGAGCGCGGCCCTCCGAGCCTCGATTCTTGACGCGGCGCGCGGTGTGTTCGATGCCTTGGCCATGTCGCACGCGCGCGCAGGACGGCCCGCCGAGGCCCTTGCCGCCCTTGAGCAGGGGCGCGCTTCCTTCACCCATGGCGCGGGGCCGCGACGCGCGGGGGCACGCGTACCGCCCCAGGCGCCCGCCGGGCATGTCGCTCTGGAGTACGCGCTGGTCGGCGACACGCTGCTCACCTTCGTTGTTGAAGGCAGGGCGGTCCACATGGTGCGCCGGGTGGTGGACCGGGACACACTGCTGGCCCGCGCAAAGCACGCGCATACCGCGCTAGAGGTCCCGGCCCTCGCCGCGGGCGCCGGCCCCTCCCTGGCAAACCTCTACGACGAGCTCATCCGCCCCGTGAGCGAGTACCTGCGCGGCGGGGTGCCGCTGGTGCTGGTTGCGGACGGCGAGATCGCGGCGGTCCCGTTCGCGGCCCTCCGCGACACGGTGGGCGGCCGGTACCTGATCGAGGACCGGCCCCTCCGGTTCGCGAGCACGCTCCGCGACGCCGCACGGGGAGCGGGCGCCCGGGCGCCCACACGCGGCGCCGCGCTGTTCGTAGTGGACCCTGCTTTCGAACCGCGCGACCACCCGGATCTGCAGCGGCTTCCAGAAACCGCGTCCGGGACCCGGACCATCGCGGCAGGCTACCCGCGCGCGGCGGTCCTCGCGGACACCGCGGCCCACCCGATCTCGCTCGCGGCGGCGCTGGGCACGGCCAAGATCTTTCACTTCGCGGGGCACGCGGTGTTCGACGACGCGCGCCCCGACCGCTCGTACCTGGTGCTCGCCCCCGGGCGCGACGGACGCGCCCGGCTGACCGCGGCCGACTTCGGCGCGATGGAGCTGCGGGGGCTGAAGCTGGTGGTGCTCTCCGCCTGTCAGACGCAGCGCTCCGGGAGCGGGCGCTCCGGGGGCTTCGCCGGGCTGTCTGGCGCACTGCTGGCGGCGGGCGCGGGGGGCGTGGTGGGCAGCCTCTGGCGCGTGGACGACGCTCTCACCCGCCCCCTGATGACTCAGTTCCACCGCGCCTACCGCGCCTCCGGCGACGCGGCCGGTGCCCTGCGCCACGCACAGCTCCGCCTCCTGCACTCCCCCGACCCGGCACTCCGCTCGCCCGCCGCGTGGGCCGGGTTCCGCTACGCGGGCGTCTGACTCACCGCCTCAAGGAGAGAACATGGACCTGCACGTGACGTTCAAGGGCCTCTGCCTGTTCGTCCCCGATCCGAACGGGAAGTTGATGCACGTCCTCCTGCCCGCGACAAAGGGGAGCGGAGGCCACGTCCACGCGCACGACGCTAAGCTCCACTACAAGGGCGCCCGGGAGTCGCTTCACGGCCGGGTGCTCGACCTCTCCATGGCGGGCGGAACGGGAGCCAAGATCGACGTAGGGGAGAACGCGTTTCCGGCGGGTATGCTGATCGGCAAGGCGATCGACTCGAAGCAGTGGGACCTTTGTCCGCGCGAAAGCGTCGCCGCCCGGATCACCCTCCCGCGCGCGGGCACGGTCAAACCAGGGAAGCCGATAAAGTTCCGAGTGGAAGAGGGCTCGGACATCCGTCGGTTTCGCCTCACCAACGAAGTGACCTGGATCGTGCCGGGTGTCAACATCGATCCAAAGACCTGGGTTCTCAACCCGCTCTGCCCGGCCTCTGGTCCCAGGCCGCACCCCCTCGGGGAGCTTACGGGTAAAGAGGTGAAGCTGCGTATCGAGCACCTTCCGACCCGTCCCGGCAACAAACCCGAAATCGGCGCCCCCGCGGAGCACGTGGAGGTCTATTACACCCTCTTCAGGGAGCCGATGAAAGGACCGATCCCCATCCTCGAGGAGCTGCCGTTGCTGCCGCCGCTGGGGGCAACCCCGTTCAACTGTATGGTGGGAGTTGCGCCTGGAGAACCGTGACGCGAGGGCTCACACAGAGACACGGAGGCACAGAGATGAGTATTCTCTGTGCCTCCGTGTCTCTGTGTGAGCCCCTTCTTTTCGTGACCGGCCCTCAGACCGCCAGCGTGCGGAGCAGCGCATCCAGCGCCGCCCCGAGCACCGGCCAGTCCGGCCCCACAGACGCGCCCTGGACTCGCTCGATCTCCGCCCGTGCCGACGGAGGCAGATCGGGACGCGAGGAGGCACGCTCCAGCATCACCCCGCTCTCCCTCGCGCGGAAGAACCCGGCATCCCGCCGTGCGGCCGCGATCCGCGCGGCCTCGGCCCACACGCCGAGCTCCACGTAGTCCCTTCCCAGGAGCTCCGCTGCGCCCTCGCCCGCCGCCTCAAGCCGCTCCGGCACCTGCCCCGCCGCCCGTGCGGCCCCGAGGTAGGCATCGGCCACGGGCGCGGATGCCGGAACTTCGGCCAGGAGGACGGCCACCTCGGCGGCAAGCCGTGCGACCTCCTGGCTCTGCCGCGCCTCCACCGCGAGCACCAGGTCCGTGTGGAGCGCCCCCACGCGGACCGCGCGGCCAGTGGAGGTCAGCGGGTTTCCGGCGCCCAGCGCCGTCCCCCACGGCCGGCGCGCGGTCCACCCGGCGGGGAGCCCGCCGGCGCGATCCGACAGCAGCTGGACCACCCGCTCCGGGCTCCGCGAGCGTGCGCCACCGGGCCGCAGGAACACGGAGACCGAAAGTGCCAGCGCGAGCACGGCCGCGATTCCCACCCAGCGCGCCGGCCGGCGCCACCCGCGGGACGCGCGCGTGGACGGCGGGACCGGCCGCACGGCACTTGCGCGCACGGGGGCCACGGCGGCCGGCGCAGCATCAGGCGCGACGGAGGACACGCTCGCCTCCTCGGCCTCGCGAAGCACCGCGGCGGTCTCGGCGAAGATGTCGAAGTCGTCGCCCGAAGACGAGAGCTTCGCCAGCAGCTCGTCGCGCTCGGAGCCGCCCAGCTTTCCATCCAGCAGCGCGGCGAGCCGCTCGGTCTCGATGTCAGATTCCCTCAAAAGGACCTCTCCGGTGGAAACGCCCCTTTCCATTGGACGGACACACCCCGCCAATCTGGCTGCGCGGACATCACGCTTCGTCCAGCGTGAGGCATTCGAGCACGTCTTCCTTCCGTACACCCGCCTCCTCCATGGACCTCCGCAGCTGGTCCCGGAGCCGCTCGGACTTGCGGTAGAGGGGCGCCTGCTCCGTGCCCAGCATGCGCGCGAGGTCCGCCACGCTTCTTCCCTCCCCGAAGCGTCCCCGCACCAGCACCTTGTCATCCGGCTCCAGCCCGTCGAGCGCGCGGAAGAGGGCGTTCATCACCGAACGGCACCGCTCGCGCGCGTCGGCGGCCAGCGCGCGGTAGTCCGCCTCCCCCGGCGCCGCGAGCGACTCCAGCGGCTCGGCGCCCGCGCTTCCCGGCCGTGGCTCGCGCGCGGGAAGCTGCGCGAACAGCCGGGTGAGCTCCGCCACCGGGAGCGTGCTCCTCCCCGTCGTGTGCAGGAACTCGACCGCCTCCCGCAGCGTGTATCCGTCGCGGTGGACGAGCGCCTCCAGGGTGCGGGCCGGCTCTCCCAGCTGCTGGGCGCGCGCCGAGTGGCGCCAGCGCCCCCACCGCTCCCGCGTGTACTCGTGGAAGCGGCGCACCACCACGGTGGCCAGGTACGTCTTGATGTCGCAGTCCCCCCGGAACTTCCGCAGGACCGCGTAGTCGTTCTCCATCACCTTCATCAACGCCAGCGAAGCGAAGTCGTCCGCGTCGTCGCCCCACACGCTGTTCCGGCGGCAGGTGATCCCCGCGACCTTCTCGATCCACTCCCGGTACGCCACGAGGGTCGTGCCCGGGTCAGCGGTGTCTTGCATTCAGAGAAATGTCTGATAAGGGTCTCAGGGCGCGATGATCTGCAGTGCAACATAGGAGGAAGGGCCGGATGCATCAACGGAAGCCGTGAATCGGGCGGTGTGTGTCCATCCAAACGAGTGTATCTCACCAATCCGATCCGGTACGCTCTGGCTCAAGGGGAATTCAATGCCATTCGACCTGAAGATCAGCTTCTCCGGCCTCTGCCTCTTCGTCCCCGATGCGCTACGGAAGCAGATGCACGTTCTCCTCCCGAGTGCACACTCACACGCCCACGGCGCGGAACCCCACATCCCGCTCCTGAGGTTCGACACCGCGCACCTGCGCCGCAGCAGCCCGGAGAGTGACAACATGCTGGCCCACAAGCGCTTCCAGGGCTTCACCCTCCAGCTTGGAACCGGCGGCGCCGACGTGAAGATGCTATCGTCAATCCCCAACATCCGTTCGGTTTCCGACAAGCCCGTCGATCCGGTCCACCTCGGAGCCGGAACGACGAAGCTGGCGTCACGCCTCACGCTCGCTGGCGGAAGCTTCACCGGGCTGGCGAAGGGAGACTGCTGGTACTGGGCGGATTCGTTCCACCACCTGACCCACCGGGTCGAGTGGACGATCCCGGCGATTGAGGACACATCCCTGACGCTCGTGCCGCTGGACTTCGCCGGTGCTCCCCACTCCGATCTGGAGCATCGGCATGTGACGCTGTATCCCATGGTCACCGATAGCGTTCCCGTGATCAATCTCGCCGTCGATCACCTGCCCACGGGCGAGATCTTCCCCCTCCCGGGGCCCCCCTCGCGGCCCGAGCCCGGTGCCACACCCCAGCATTTCGGCGCCTACTTCGAGCTCTTCGAGAAGCCGATACAGGCTCGCTTCCCCAAGTACGCGGGCGACAGCGGGTGCCCGCCCGCTGAATCGGCCGGGATGTTCACGCTCGAACGGGGCGCGACTCCGTTCAACTGCATGGTCGCGGGCGGTGGGCCCTGAAGAGGCGATAGGGAATGGGGACCACGGAACGGCCGAGACGACTCACACCGCGGTGCACGAACATGCCGACAGGACTGTCGATCCACCTGGGTGTCAACAACCCCGGTGGGGAGAACTGCAGCGGTTCCACTCTCACCGGGTCGGAGAACGACGCGCGTGCAATGCAGGCACTCGCCGGCGCGCGTGACTTTCGAACGGCCCTTCTCCCACCGGAGCAAACGACGCGGCGGCGAGTGTGGAAGGAACTCGCCACGGCGGCTCACGCGCTCCGCAGCGGAGACATACTGCTAGTCACCTTCTCCGGCCATGGCACCCAGGTCAGGGACCACGACGACGAGCGCGATTTCTATGACGAGACATGGTGCCTGGCGGACGGGGAACTGATCGACGACTGCCTGCACCACGCATGGGCAAAGTTCCGCGCGGGGGTGCGCATCGTGGTAGTCTCCGACAGCTGCAAGAGTGGCACGGTCCAGATGCGCGCATGGGGCGGTAATATGCGCCTGGCGTCATCCGCCCTCAGGGAGCAGCGTGCCCGCGAGCTCGCAGCCTGGGACAGCAGCTTCCGAGCAGCGGACGCGGCCCTGGCTCCGGAGATCGCCGACCTGGTGCTGGAGCGGCGGCGCAGAAGCTCGGTTAGAATCGCCGCCAACGTTCTGCTCCTGGCCGCGTGCGGAGAAGGGGAGGACGCGCAGGAACGCGGTGGCCACGGCCTGTTCACCCGCACGCTCCTGGACATCTGGCGGGGCGGCTTCGACGGCACGTACGCCGACCTTATCCGGGCGGTCAGGAGGGGTGTCTCGGGCGAGAACCCACGACAGCACCCGGGGATCGCGTTGGATGGGACACGCGACAGATCCCTCCTCGACTCGCGGGCATTCACCATCTAGCCATCGAGTCCGGGTGGCGTCTAACCGGGGGCACGGAGATGAAGTCATCTCCGTGCCTCTGTGTCTTCGTGCGAGATGTCTGGGCAGCTTCGAGCGTACGTCGATTTTACGCGCCGCCTCCCCCCCGCTACGTTCAGGGGTGCCGCGGGAGGCGGCGGGTGCTACGAGGGATTTTCAAGTCAGGGGATACGATGGATTCGAAGATGGCGCTGGAGATCGTGGGGTACGTGGCGTCGGTGCTGGTGGCCGTGTCGCTGATGATGAGCTCCATCCTGCGGCTGAGGGTGATCAACCTGGTGGGGTCGGCGGCGTTCACGGTGTACGGGGTGCTGATCCAGGCGTACCCGGTGGCGGCGGTGAACGGGCTGATCGTGCTCATCAACCTCTACTACCTGCGGCAGATGCTGGGCTCGCGCGAGTACTTCAAGCTCCTGCGCGTACAGCCCGACTCGGAGTACCTGCGCTACTTCCTGGACTTCTACAAGGGCGACATCCAGCGCTTCCTCCCCGGCTTCACCCACACGCCGGCGCCGGGGCAGCTCACCTTCTTCGTGCTGCGCGACATGGTACCGGCCGGGCTCTTCATCGGCGAGACGCGGGGCGACGGCGCGCTGTGCGTGGTGCTGGACTTCGTGATCCCGCGGTTCCGCGACTTCAAGACGGGGCGCTACCTGTTCCGCGACCAGGCCGAGTTCTTCCGGCAGCTCGGCGTCACCGAGATCCTGAGCGAGCCGGGGAGCAGGGAGCACACGGACTACCTCCGCCGCATGGGCTTCGCGCCGGGCGACGGGATGTACCGCCTGCGCGTATCGTGAGCGCCGTCTTCCGCTCGCGCCGCGTGGTGCTGCCGGACGGCGTGCGACCCGCCTCGGTGCACGTGGCCGGCGGGCGCATCGTGGCGGTGCGCGGGTGGGATGATGGCGCGCCCACGGTGGAGGCGGGCGATGCCGTGCTGATGCCCGGGCTGGTGGACACGCACGTCCACGTCAACGAGCCCGGCCGCACGGAGTGGGAGGGGTTCGAGACGGCCACGCGCGCCGCCGCCGCCGGCGGGGTGACGACGCTGGTGGACATGCCGCTCAACAGCATCCCCGCCACCACCTCCACCGCCGGGCTCGCCGTGAAGCTGGCGGCGGCGCGGGGGCGGTGCCGCGTGGACGTGGGCTTCTGGGGCGGGGTGGTGCCGGGGAACGAGGCCGAGCTGCGCCCGCTTCACGAGGCGGGGGTGCTCGGCTTCAAGTGCTTCCTGGCCCCCTCCGGCGTGGACGAGTTCGGCCACGTGGGCGCGGCGGAGCTGCGCCGGGCGATGCCGGTGCTCGCGGAGCTGGGCGCGCCCCTGCTGGTGCACGCGGAGCTTCCCGCGGCGCTGGAGCGCGCCGCCGCCTCCGTCGCCGCGGACGATCCGCGCGGCTACGCCACCTACCTGCGCTCGCGCCCGCCGGAGGCCGAGACGGAGGCGGTCGAGCTGGTGATCCGCCTGTGCCGCGAGTTCGGGACGCGCGTTCACGTCGTCCACCTGGCGGCGGCGGAGGCGCTGCCGATGCTGCGCGATGCCCGCGCGGAGGGGCTTCCCATCACCGTGGAGACCTGCCCCCACTACCTCCACTTCGCGGCCGAGGAGATCGGCGACGGCGGGCTCGAGTGGAAGTGCGCGCCGCCCATCCGCGGCGGCGCCAACCGCGAGCGGCTCTGGGAGGCGCTGGCGGCCGGGGAGATGGAGCTGGTTGCATCCGACCACTCCCCGTGCCCGCCCGGGCTGAAGGCAGGCCACTGGTTCGAGGCCTGGGGGGGGATCGCCTCGCTGCAGCTCGGCCTGCCGGTGATGTGGACGGCGGCGCGGGCGCGGGGGATGGGACCCGAGCGGATCGCCGAGTGGATGAGCGCGGCGCCGGCGCGGCTGGCCGGGCTGGAGGCCAAGGGCGCCATCGAGGTGGGGCGCGACGCGGACCTGGTGGTGTGGGACCCCGACGCGGAGCTCACCGTGGACGCGGAGATGCTCCATCACCGGCACCGCGTGACGCCGTACGCGGGCGGCGTCTTTGCCGGGGCGGTGCTGAAGACGTACGTTCGTGGGGTGCAGGTGTACGACCGCGGCCGTTTCCCGGGCGAGCCGGCCGGACGCATCCTCCTTCGCCATCGCGGATGACCGACTTCCAAGACCTTCCGGACCTGGCGGCGGAGCGCCTGGGCGGCGCCGTGCTCGCGGCGAGCGACGAGTTCTTCGCGCCCAAGGAGGGCCTGCTGAAGCCCGGCCCCGCCGAGTGGCGCGAGGGCGAGTACACCGAGCGCGGCAAGTGGATGGACGGCTGGGAGACGCGCCGCCACTCCCCCGACCACGACTGGTGCATCATCCGCCTGGGCGCGCCCGGCATCGTGCGCGGCGTGGTGGTGGACACCTCCTTCTTTCGCGGCAACTACCCCGAGCACTGCTCCCTTGAGGCGTGCTCCGCCGCCGGCACCGCGTCGCCCGGCGAGCTGGAAGGCGCCGCGTGGACGGAGATCCTCCCGAAGTCGCCGCTGCAGGGCGACCATCCCAACGGCTTCGCGGTGGCGCACGGGGAGCGGGTCACGCACCTGCGCCTTCACGTCTACCCGGACGGCGGCGTGGCGCGGCTGCGCGTGCACGGCGAGGTGGTGCCGGAGTGGACCCGTTTCGCCCGCGCCGGCGGCGAGGTGGACCTGGCGGCGATGGAGAACGGCGGCTGGGTGGCGTCGTGCAGCGACATGTTCTTCGGGCACCGGCAGAACCTCATCCTCCCCGGCCGCTCGCTGTTCATGGGCGACGGGTGGGAGACGCGCCGCCGCCGCGGGCCCGGCCACGACTGGACCATCGTGCGCCTGGCCGCGCCGGGCGCCATCCACCGCGTGGAGATCGACACGGACCACTTCAAGGGCAACTCGCCGGAAACGTGCTCGCTGGAGGCCGTGCATCTCTCCGAAGGCGCCGGCCTGGCGGACGCGTCCTGGCGGCCGCTCCTCCCCGAGACCCGCCTCCAGCCCCACACGCGCCACCGCTTCGAGGACCTGATCTCCGCCGGCGCGGCCACTCACGTCCGCCTCAACGTCTTCCCCGACGGCGGCATCGCGCGGCTGCGGCTGTTCGGGACGCTGGGATGACGCGGAATTCCGGCACGGCCTGGCGAGTAAACTCGCCCGCAACCCTCCCGTCGACCGGAGCTGGGATGAGCGCCCTCGACCGCCTTAACAGGCTCCCGGCCGAGGAGGCCGAGCGCGAGCTTCTCACCTGCTGCGGATCGCGGGAGTGGGCGCGGCGGATGGCGGTGGCGCGGCCCTTCGCGGACGAGCGGTCGCTGCTGGAGAAGGCGGCGACGGTGTGGTGGGCGCTCGGCGCGGAGGATTGGCGCGAGGCGTTCCGCGCCCACCCGCGCATCGGCGAGCGCAAGGCGGAGGCGGGGCAGAGCGCGCGCGAGCAGGCGTGGTCCGCGGGCGAGCAGGCCGGGATGGAGTCCGCCGCCGAGGCCACGCAGCGCGCCCTGGCCGAGGGCAACCGCGCGTACGACGAGCGCTTCGGCCACATTTACATCGTCTGCGCGTCGGGGAAGACGGCGGACGAGATGCTCTCCATCCTCACCCGCCGCCTCGCCAACGACCCCGCCACCGAGCTGCGCGCCGCCGCCGAGGAGCAGCGAAAGATCACGCGGATCCGCCTGGAGAAGCTGCTGGAAAGCGGTCTCACACAGAGGCACGGAGGCACAGAGAGAAGATGATCACGACGCACGTGCTGGATACGGCGCGGGGCCGGCCGGCCGCCGGGGTCGCGGTGGCGCTGGAGCGCGAGGGCAACCTGCTGGCGAGCGGAGCCACGGACCAGGACGGGCGCCTGCGCGACCTGCTCCCGGCGGGCGAGCCGCTGGAGGCGGGGAGCTACCGCATCGTCTTCGACACGGGGAGCTACTTCGCGGCGCAGGGAACCGACGCCTTCTACCCCGAGGTGGCGGTGGTCTTCCGCGTGCGCGAGGGCGGCGAGCACTTCCACGTACCCCTGCTGCTGAGCCCGTTCGGCTACTCCACCTACCGCGGAAGCTGATGAACCCCGCCGTGCGCGAGCTCCTGGACCTCGTGTTCCGCTGGATGCACCTGGTGGCCGGGATCATGTGGATCGGCAACTCGCTGCTCTGGAACTGGCTGGACCGCAACCTGGAGCCGTCCAGGACGGGCAAGGAGGCGGTGCAGGGCGAGATCTGGCTCCTGCACAGCGGCGCGTTCTACTACATGGAGAAGGGGCTCGCCGGGTGGGACCGCGACCGGCCGCTCCACTGGTTCAAGTGGCAGGCGTACACCACCTGGCTGACCGGCGCCGCGCTCCTGGTGGTGGTCTACTACGCGGGCGGCGGGGCGCTGCTGCTGGACCCGGCGGTGCGCGACCTCACCCCCGCGCAGGCGGTGGGGATCGCGGCGGGGACGCTGGTGGCCGCATGGCTCGCGTACGACTTCTTCCTGGGGCGCCTGATCTCGCGGCTGGGGCGGATGGGGGCGGTGCTGGGGTTCGCGCTGGTGCTGGGGGTGGCGTACGCGCTCACGCACCTGCTGAGCGGGCGCGCGGCCTTCCTCCACGTGGGCGCCATGCTGGGGACGCTGATGGCGGGGAACGTGTACCGCGTGATCATGCCCTCGCAGCGCGTGCTGGTGGCCGCCGCGGAGCGCGGGGAGCGGCCGGACCCGGCGCCGTCCAAGCGCGCCAAGGAGCGGTCGATCCACAACAACTACATGACGTTCCCGGTGCTGGTGCTGATGCTGAGCAGCCACTTCCCGGATCTGTACGCAAGCCGGCTCAACTGGCTGCTCCTGGGGGTCCTGGTGCTCGCGGGCGCCACCGTGCGCCACATCCTAAACGTGCGCTTCACCTTCCCGCGCTGGAAGCCCGCGCTGGCCGCCACCTTCGCGGCGTCGCTGGGCGCGCTGGCCCTGCTGCTGGCGCGCCCCGCCCGCCCCGCCGCCGCCACCGCGGGCGGGCCCGTCAGCTTCGCGCAGGCCAACGCCGTCATCCAGAAGCGCTGCACCGTCTGCCACTCCGCCAGCCCCGCCGACCGCACCTTCGGCGCCGCACCGGCGGGCGTTGCCTTCGACACCCCCGAGCAGATCCTGGCGCGCGTGGACCGCATCCGCGCCCGAGCCGTGGAGACGGCCACCATGCCCCCGGCCAACAAGACCTTCACCACCCCCGAAGAACGCGCCCTCCTCGGCCGCTGGATCGCCCAGGGCGCCAACCCCAACTAGGAGACTCGCGATGGAGCCACAGAACAACGAGAGGATCAACCTGCAGAAGGCGATCAACGCGCACGAGGAGGTGCTTCACGCCCTCGCGGACGTGATCGACCACACGCCCGATCCGATCTACACGGAGATGCTGCAGAACATCGAGCGCAACCTGGTGGGGCTGCGGGCGCGGGCGGCGCAGGCGGCCCCCTGATCTCACACGGAGACACAGAGGCACGGAGACGACTTCATCTCTGTGCCTCCGTGTCTCTGGGTGAGCCCCGTCTTCTAGCGCCGCCGCTGCATGCTGTAGGCGGTGAACGCCATCGGCTCGCTGTTCTCGTCGCCCAGGTACATCTCCAGGAGCTGGCGGCGGCGCTTGGCCTCCGGCTCGTCCAGGCCCGGCGCGTCGATGAGGCGGCGGAGCTCGGCCTCGACCCTGGCGCGGTCCCCGTGCTGCAGCGAGAGCAGGGTGAGGCCGGTGAACGGGAAGCGGTCGAAGTTCTCCAGCAGGAACTCGCGAAGGGCGGCGCTGTGGCGCATGTGGAACATGATGGTGCGGTCGATCCCGCGCACCGGGTACTGCGGGAAGGCCGCCGAGTGCATCAGCGCCGAGGCGAAGTTGTTGAGGATCAGCTCCGCCATCGCCATCACCTCGTCGTAAGTGGCCATGTCGCCCGCGCGCCACTCCGCGTCCGCGTAGAAGTACGGGCGCAGGTAGGGCCGCTCCACGATCAGCCGCACGTGGTCGGACGTTTCCGTGATGGCGCGCTGGATGAGGTGGAGGTCGGGCTGCTTCTGCGCGAGCTCGAGCTGCCCCACCGCCGTCTTGATCTGCTCGTTGGCCACGCGCAGCTGCTTCCTGAACACCGAGAAGTTCAGGAGACCCACCAGCACCAGCAGCAGCGAACCCACGAAGCCCAGCACGCCGATCCACACTTCGATCCCGATCATCTATCCTCTCCCTGGAACGGCTTGGGGGCGCCGACATCCGCATGTCGGCACCCCCGCGGCATTCCGCGTATCCATGAGCATAAGCCCGGCGGAGGGGTTGCGCCCTCCCCGGGAGCATGGCATACCTGAAAGCGTCCCCGGGGTTCCATCTCCCGCACCCGCGCAGGCATGCACTCCATCACCACCATCGGCTACGAAGACGCCACCGTGAAGCGCTTCCTTGCCGCGCTGAAGGCCGCGGAGGTGGACCTGCTCGTGGACGTGCGCGCGCTGGCCAGCTCGCGCCGCCCCGGCTTCGCCAAGACGGCGCTGGCCGCCCACCTGGCGGGCGCCGGCATCGAGTACCTCCACCTGCGCTCGCTCGGGACGCCCGCCGCGGGCCGCGCCGCCGCCCGCGCCGGACGCCACCAGGAGATGCACGCGGTGTTCGCCGAGCACCTCGCCACGCCCGCCGCGCAGGAGGGGCTGGACACGGTGGAGGGGCTGGTGAAGGCCGGCCGGCGCGTCTGCCTGCTCTGCCTGGAGGCCGACCCCACCCACTGCCACCGCAGCCTGGTGGCCGATGCGCTGGCGGGGCGCATGCCGCTGCGCGTGGATCACCTGTCGGCAGGCGACGGCGACGAGTGACCGTGCATGCATCCTGCGTCCAGGCCCCGGCATGATTGATCAGACCGCGGACCTGATACTCGATCCGGAGCGGCTCGCCCGCGTGCGGGCCACCACGCTGCTGGACACGCCCACGGAAGAGGCGTTCGACCGGCTCACGCGCCTCGCGTCCAAGCTCCTGGACGCGCCGGTGTCCACCGTCACGCTGGTGGATGCCGAGCGCCAGTTCTACCTGAGCTGCTCCGGCGTCCCCGAGCCGCTCGCCAGCGCGCGGCAGACGCCGCTGGAGATGTCGTTCTGCAAGCACACGGTGGTGCTCGGCAAGCCGCTCATCATCGGCGACACGCGCGGGCACCCCATCGTGGGCGACAATCCGGCCATCGAGGGGCTGGGTGTGCTCGCCTACGCCGGGATCCCGCTCCTCACCGGCGACGGGCACGCCATCGGCACGCTGTGCGTGATGGACTTCAAGACGCGCGACTGGACCGAGGATCAGGTCTCCAGCCTCGCCGACCTGGCCGCCTCCGTGAGCACCGAGATCGAGCTGCGGATGGACATCGCCGAGCGCACGCGCGTGGAGGAGGCGCTGCTGCGGGCCGTGCGCATGCGCGACGAGGTGCTGGGGATCGTATCGCACGACCTGCGCAACCCGGTGCACACGGTGGGGCTGAGCGCCGGCTTCCTGCTGGACACCCTACCCGACGGCCCAGAGCAGGCGCCGGTGCGCAAGCAGCTCTCCATCATCCGCCGCGCGTCCGAGCAGATGGACCGGCTGATCCGCGACCTGCTGGACGTGGCCGGGATCGCGGCGGGGCACCTGTCGGTGGAGCGGCGCCCTCACGACGCCGTGACGCTACTCCACGCCGCGTGCGAGACGCTCCAGCCGCTGGCGCACGAGCGCGGGCTGCGCTTCGAGCTCCGCTCCACCAGCGGCTCCCTCCCGGTGATGGCCGACCCGGACCGCATCCACCAGGTGCTCTCAAACCTGGCCGGCAACGCCATCAAGTTCACCGGCGAAGGCGGCGCCGTCACTCTGGAGCTGCGGGTGGAGGATGGCGCGGCGTGCTTCTCCGTCACCGACACGGGGCCGGGGATCGCGCCCGAGCAGCTTCCCCACATCTTCGAGCAGTTCTGGCAGGCGAACCGCGCGGGCCGCCACGGGGCCGGCCTGGGGCTCGCCATCGCCAAGGGCATCGTCGAGGCGCACGGGGGGCGCATCGAGGTCCGGAGCGAGCCAGGCGTGGGGACCACCTTCGCCTTCACGGTGCCGCTCGTGTAAAAGCGTGGCTCACACAGAGGCACAGAGACGACTTCATCTCTGTGCCTCTGTGTCTCCGTGTGAGCCACGGTTCAGCTGACGAACTGCACTCGCTTCAGTGGATGCACCTGGTGCAGCGGGACCAGTGATATCTGCGACAATTGACAGCCGAAGCAGTATGACGTAACATCATACCATGCCCAAGACCAAGATCGCAGTCTCACTGGATTCCGTCCTCGTGGACGAGGTGGACACGCTCGTGCGCCAGCACCGGTTCCCAAGCCGCAGCCAGGCGATTGAAGCGGCGCTGGCGGATCAGCTGGCTCGGCTCCGCCGTACGCGCCTCGCCGAAGCATGCGCCCAGTTGGATGTGGCCGAAGAGCGCGCGCTGGCCGAGGAAGGGCTCGGAAGCGACCTCGCGGATTGGCCCGAGTACTGACCGATGCGTTTACGGCGCGGAGAGATCCGCTGGGCTGATCTCGACCCGGTCCGCGGGCGGGAGCAGGCCGGCCGGCGTCCGGTTCTGATCCTCAGCCACGACATCTTCAACGAGCGCTCAGGCACCGTCATCGCGGTCGCGCTGACCAGCCAGCCCCAGCGCGCCGGCTTCCCCCTCACTCTTCTTCTCTCCACCGCATCGCTCCCCAAGCAGTCCTGGGCCAAGATCAGCCAGATCCGCACCCTCTCGACCGAGCGCATCGGCGATCTGCTGGGCGAAGTCGCGCCGGAAGAGCTCGCGCAGATCTTCGACGGGCTGACGGAGATCATCGGTGGATAGACCTGCATGGTCCCGGACGACGAGATTCTCGACGAGTACAGCTTGGATGGTGCGGTGCGCGGCAAGTACGACGACCGCTTCCCACCAGATTCCAAGCTCGTGCCAATAAAGGAACGGCAATCTCACACAGAGGCACAGAGACACAGAGAAAAACGCTCCCTCAGTGTCTCTGTGCCTCTGTGTGAGCCTGCTGTTTGAATGCACCGCAGACGCGAAGCCACCCGAGCCGCGAGCACGCCATGACGAACCCCGCCCCGACCGCCACTGCCTGGCCCGAGCTTCCAGCGCTGGACCAGTGGGAGGACAGCTGCGCGACGCTCCACCTGTGGACGCAGATCGTCGGCAAGATCCGTCTGGCGCAGTCGCCGTGGACCAACCACTCCTGGCACGTCCCCCTCTACCTCACCGCGCGAGGGCTGACCACGTCCCCGATCCCTCACGGGAGCCGGATCTTCCAGATCGACTTCGACTTCGTCGGCCACTCCCTCCAGGTAGTGACCGCGGAGGGCGCGACGCGGTCGATGAAGCTGGAGCCGCGGTCGGTAGCGGACTTCCATCGCGAGCTCTTCTCGATCCTGGATGCGCTCGGTGTGCCCGTGGAGATCCACGGAGCACCGAACGAGGTCGAGGAACCGATCCCGTTCCACGAAGACGAGGCACACGCCAGCTACGACGCGGAGCAGGTGAACCGCTTCTGGCGCGCCCTCCTGCAGGCGGACCGGGTGCTCAAGTCGTTCCGCGCCTGCTTCCTGGGGAAGGCCAGCCCGGTGCATTTCTTCTGGGGGAGCTTCGACCTGGCCGTGACGCGCTTCTCGGGCCGCGACGCGCCGCCGCACCCGGGCGGTGTTCCCAACCTGCCGGACTGGGTCGCGCGGGAAGCGTACTCCCACGAAGTCTCGAGCGCCGGCTTCTGGCCCGGAACCGGTCTCGGTGAGGCGGCCTTCTACTCCTACGCCTACCCCGCACCGCCGGGCTTCTCGGAGTCGCCGGTCGCGCCGGCTGGCGCCCGCTGGGACACGAAGCTGGGCGAGTTCATCCTCCCTTATCGCGTCGTCCAGCAATCCGCCGATCCCGACGCGGCACTCGGAGCGTTCCTGGAGAGCACCTATCGCGCCGCCGCCCGCTCCGCCGAGTGGGACGTAGAGAAGCTGGAGCGTGCGCCCTTCCCTCTCGCTGCCGCGACGTAAGCGCCGCTGGACCCTGTGCTCCGCGCGGCTCCGGCGAGGAAGGCCAGGGCGGTGCGTGCGCTCGTCACGCGCGTGAGAACAGATCAGTTCATCTCCCCCTGCCCCGCTGTCACTATGACTCCGCACCACGCTACGCCCCGCCTCCGCCCCCTCCTCGCTCTGTTCGCCGCGCTGGTGGCTGCTCCCGCCGCGGCGCAGGGCGCGGGGCAGGCGCGGTTCGCCTCGATGGCCGTGGGGATGCACCGCACGTGCGGCATCGACGCGGCGGGCGGGGTGGCGTGCTGGGGGCAGGATTCGGATGGCTACTCGCGGGTCTCGCTGCTGGGGGTGGGAGAGCGGGAGATGGAGAGCTGCACGGCCTACGAGCAGACGCGCCGGTGCAGCCGCGTACCGCTGCGGGTGGCGGTGCCCGCGCCCGTGAAAGCGGTGGCGGTGGGCACCGCCCATACCTGCGCGCTGGCGGCGGACGGCCGCGTCTTCTGCTGGGGGGAGAACCGGCAGGGGAGCTTCGGCGTGCCTGGCAGCATCGTGCGATCCTCTGGCACCCCGCGGCTCATGGACACCCGGCTGCGCTTCACCACGATCTCGGGGTGGAGCGGGACGACGTGTGGAGTGGCGACGGATGGTGTGGCGTTCTGCTGGGGGATCAACGACCACGGCCAGGGCGGGAGCGGGGCGCGGCCATGCGGCATGTACCCGTGCAACCAGACGCCGGCCCCGGTGGGCGGGCCGGTGCGCTTCACCCGGGTGAGCGCGGGCGAATACCTCACCTGCGGGGTGGCGAGGGACGGAGCCGCGTACTGCTGGGGCATCCAGGCGGGGGATACAGCGGAGGGCGACGGCCGCCCGGTGCAGATGGAGCTGCCCGAGCCGGTGACGGATGTCTCGGTGGGCTCCATGCACGCGTGCGCGCTGGGCGCGAGCGGCCGGGCGTACTGCTGGGGCAGCGGCGACTTCGGAGACGTGGGAGACGGCACCACGAGCTCCGGCACCACGCCCATGCCCGTGGAAGGCGGCCACCGCTTCACGGCGCTGAGCGCGGGTGCACGCGTCTCGTGCGGGCTCACCGCGGAGGGCGCCCTGTGGTGCTGGGGCCGCAACAACTGGGGGCAGCTCGGCACCGGGCGGGCGGACATGGAGCCTCACCCCGAGCCGGTGCGCGTGCCGGGCGAGACCCGCTTCCGCACCGTGTCCGTCCACGAGGCGGTGTGCGCTACGGACGGCGAGGGGCGGGCCTGGTGCTGGGGAGCCAACGGCTGGGGCCAGGGCGGCACCGGCCCGGTGGACGGGGAGACGCCGTGCGTGTCGTCGCGGGCGCGCGGGCACTGCTCCGCCACTCCGCGGCCGGTGCGGGAGGTCAGATGACGGTCACCCCGGCTGACGCACTTCCAGGACGTGGTGGAACGACCGGCTCCCCAGCTCCGCCTCGGTCAGCCCGGTGCGCTCCATCACCTCCGCGTGCGCGAACGCGCCCGAGGCGATGCCGCGCAGGAAGTAGTTGAGGAGGGCCTGGCCGGCGTGCGGGTCGTCGAACGATTCGCCGGCCTGGGCGGCTTTGGCGAGGAAGGAGCGGAGGCGCGTGGCGGCTGCGTCGCGGCCGGAGAGGAAGAAAGCGAAGACGGCGGCGAAGCGCGTGGGAAGCTGCGCGGGATGCAGGTCCCAGCCCTGGTAGTAGCCGTGGACGAGCGAGTGGCGCACGTCCTCGAAGTGCATCCGCCAGGCACGGTGGACGGCGTCGCGGTTCTCGTCGCGCTCGGCGTCGGTGGCGGGATCTTCGTGGATGGGGACGGGGAGGATGGCGGTGGAGCCGTCCGAGAGCCAGATGCCCGTGCCCGCGAACGCCACCTGCATCACGTGGCGCGCGAAGTCGCAGGCCCGGTGGCGCATCCGCTGGTGAGCGGCGGTGATGCCGACGCCCGAGGTGTAGTCGTAGGTGCCGAAGTGGGCCGCGGTTAGGCGCCCGCGCGCGGCATCCAGGAACGCGGGGAGCGGCGTCCGCCCGTCGGCGCCGAGGACGGCCTGCGGGACCTCCACCATCAGCTCGAAGCGCAGCGTGCCGTCCGCGAGGCCGCAGCGCGGCTCCAGCATCTCCAGCACGTCCGCGAAGAAGGCGGCCTGCTCGGGGATGGTGACTTTGGGGACGGTGAGTATGAACCCCTCGGGGAGCCGCCCGCCCGTGCGCTCCAGCAGCCGCGTGAGGAAGAGGTCGAGGGTGCGGATGCTGCGCGGGCGGAGCTCCTCGTTGAGCGCCTTCAGCCGCAGGCCGGCGTACGCGGGGAGCGTCCCGGCCTCCATCCCGCGCGCCATCTCGTCCGCCACGGCGAGCGCGGTGGCATCCTCCTCGTCGTCCGGCGGGTAGCCGTAGCCGTCCTCGAAGTCCACCCGGAAGTCCTCCACCGGCTCGCGCTCCAGCTTCTCCACCACGCGCGCGTACAGCGCCTCGTCGGCCGGGATGCCGAGGGCGTGAGCGAAGTCGTGAGCGGTAGGGGCGTACTCGCGGAGCGCGCGCAGGGCGATGCGGCCGTGCTCCGCCGCCGCGTCGTGGCGGAAGTGCTGGGCGCCCTGGTAGACGGTGTGCACCGGCTGGCGCAGCGCCGTCTCGCCCGTGTAGCGCGCGGCGAAGGCGAGGTTGGCGGGGCGGAGCCGGGCCGCCGCGGCCTCCAGCGCGGCGGGGTCGAGGGAGCGCTTCGCGTGGATCACGGCTGTCTCGGACGGGTGAGCTCGTCGTGCACGACGGTCCCGCCCACCAGCGTAAGCACGCTGCTCGTGCCGGGGAGCGCCTGCACGGGGATCGTGAAGATGTCCCGCGAGAGGACGGCGAGGTCGGCCAGCATCCCCAGGGCGAGCGTCCCCTTTTCGCGCTCGGCGAACTCCGCGTACGCCGAGCCGCGCGTGTAGGCGGCGACGGCCTGCTCGCGCGTAAGCGCCTCGTCCGGGCGGCTGGGATGCATCACGGCGAACATCAGGTTGAGGAACGGGTTGGCCGGCCCGTCCGATCCGATGGCGAGCGGCACCCCGGCCGCCAGCGTCGAGCGGACCGGCTGGAACTCGGCGGAGACGCGCCCGAAGCGCTCGCGCAGCATCGTGGAGTCGAGCGCGAAGTGGGTTGGGTTCTGCACGAGGACGATGCCGAGCCGCCGCGCGACGGGAAGGAGGTCGCCGCCCAGCCAGTCGCCGTGCTCGATCCTCACGCGCAGCGGGCGCCACACCGAGTCCGGCGCGAGCGCCTGCATCGCGCTGAACACCACGCGCAAGGTGCTGTCCCCCGCGATGTGGAGCATGAGCTGCTCGCGGCCCGTGAGCGCTTCGGCCAGCATCGCGCGGATGGTGTCGGGCGGGAAGTCGAGGCGGCCGTGCCATCCCGGGCGGTCCAGGTACGGCCTGCGCATCACCGCGTTGCGGTCGATGGGCGTGGAGTCCAGCACCCACTTCGCTCCCGAGATCACGCTGAGCGGCGCGGGGCGGCGCTCGACGTCCCTCCACTCCGCCAGGCGGCGCCCGGCGGTGTCCGTGAGCAGGTAGGGGATGACGCGGAGCCGGATGGGGAGCCGCGCGGCGCGCAGGACGCGCACCGTCTTCGCCGGGTCCAGGTAGCCGTTCATCGACTGCGCGGAGGTGATGCCCAGCCGCGTCGCCTCCGCCGCGTACGCCCGGAGCGACGCGACCACCACGCTGTCCGCCACGCCGGAGTAGAGGCGGCGCAGGGGGGCCCACTCGGCGTACTCGTGAAGCGCTCCGTTCAGGCGCCCCGCGGCGTCCCGGTCGTGCCATCCCCCGAGCGGATCGCGCTCGTCGTCCGCGATGCCGAGCGCGCGCATGGCGGCGGTGTTCACGATGGCGCCGTGGCCGGTCCACGCCCACAGGATCACGGGATGGTTGGGCGCCGCGCCGTCCAGCGCGGCGCGGCGGGCGGCCGTGTCTTCCAGGATGCGCAGCCCGACGCGCGTGTGGAGCCAGGTGCCGGCCGGCGTCCGCGCGGCGAGCGCGCGCACCGAGTCGAGCACCTCGCCCACGCCCGGATCGGGCATCGGCGAGCTCCCGGTCGCGAACGGCACGCCGTACTCGGCTCCGCCGATGTGGTCGTGCGTGTCGTTGAACCCCGGCACCACCACGCGCCCGCCCAGCGCGATCCGCCGCGTGGAGGGCCCCGCCAGCCGCCCGACCTCCCCCGTGGTCCCCACCGCCACGATCCGCTCGCCGCGGATGGCGACCGCTTCGGCCCACGGGCGCGCGGAGTCGGCGGTGAAGACCTTTCCGCCCGTGAGAACCAGGTCCGGCGGACCCTGCGCGTGCATCGCGCAGGGGATGAGCACCAGCCAGACCGTCGCGGCCAACCGTGGGAGCATTCGGCACCGTGCGGGCTCGGGGGACCAGGGGCAACTCGCGGATAGTACCGGCCGCAGGCGCCCCGCGCCACGATCTTGCGCCGTGCCGGTCAGCCGAGCGCGTCGAGAAGCGCCGCCATGTCCGCCGGGAGGGGGCACTCCACGACGGTCTCCGCGCCAGTCCCCGGATCCACGAAGTCGAGGCGGGCGGCGTGAAGCGCCTGCCGACCGATCGCCTCCAGCCCCGCGCGGCCGTACCAGCGATCGCCGAGCACGGGGTGGCCCAGGTGCATCATGTGGACACGGATCTGGTGCGTGCGCCCCGTCTCCAGCACGAGCTCCACCAGCGCCGCTTCCCGCAGTCGCCGCAGCATGCGGAAGCGCGTACGCGCCGGCTGCCCCTCCACCCGCACCGCGCGCAGCGGCGGGTCGTCGGGATCGCGTCCGATGGGCGCATCCACCACCCCCGCGTCTGGCGGATGGCCGCGCACGAGCGCCAGGTAGCGGCGCTCCGGCGAACGCCGCGCGAAGTGCCGGTGCATCTCGG
>DASVSA010000422.1:0-15947 GCA_036388335.1 Longimicrobium sp.
GCCGTGGCCGAAGCCGCCGCCGTAGACCACGAACCCGCCCGCGTTGGGGCCGCTCTTCACCGGCTCCACGTTGAAGAGCGTGCTCAGCAGGTTGGTGGGCGCGCCGGAGGCGTTGATGTACCGGAGCGAGGCGCGGATGCGGTCGCGGGTGTCGGTGAACGTCCCCGCTTCGGTGACGTACTCGATGCTCAGCACGCGCCCGGACGGGCCGCGCTCCAGCACGTTGATCGCCAGCACCTTGCCCACCGGCTGCCCGGCGTAGGCCGAGATCACCGCGCTGATCTCCGCGGGCGTCCACTCGAAGGTCCAGCGGTGGAAGCGGCCCCAGTTGGAGTCGAAGTCGCCCTCGGCGGCGTTGCGGAGCGACCTGGCGTTGGCGTGGCGCTGGAACACGTCCATGGAAGGGACGTGCTCGAACGCGGCGCCGCGCTGCGCGTCCGGCCGGCCGCGCAGGTACGCGGCGGGGGCCGAGGCGAATGCTTCCTCGTTGTTGGCCGTGTAGCCGCCCGAGGTGCTGGAGTAGAGCGCCGAGATCAGGCGGCCCTCGTACGTGGCCGCGATCCCGGCCGTCTCGTCCACGGCGCGGGTCGAGAGCGGGTGCTCGGCGGAGTAGCCGCCGTACACCTGGTCGTCCACGGTGGCGCGCAGGTCGTAGCCGTCTGAGGCGCGCTTATCCAGCCCGGAGAGGGCGTAGGTGCGGGCGGCGACCGCCTGCGCCTTCAGCGCCTCCAGCTCGGGGTAGGCGACGGGGCCGAGCTCACGCGGCACCACGCCCCACAGGTACTGCTCCATCGGCAGCTCGTTGATGCCGGCCAGGGTGCCGGCGCTGTTGGAGCGCGCCTCGCCCTTGCCGCGGTACTGCGCGCCGCCGATGCGCACGATGCCGCTGGACGAGGTGATGACCACCGGGTTGACGCTCTGCAGCGTCGTGGAGCCGCGCGTGACGCTGTAGACGCTGGTACCCACCGCCACCACCCGCCAGAACGAATCCGCCCCCGCGTGCCCCGTGGCGATCAGCGAGTTGCGGTAGGTGGTGCGGGCGCCAAAGGTGTTGGCCGGGGGCGGCGCGAACTGCCCCAGGTACAGGCGCGTGCAGTTGGCGGCGGGCACGAACTCGGTGAAGGTGATGTGCCCGGCCTGCTCCGCCGCGGCCTTGCGCGCGGCGACGGTGGCCGTGGTGGAGCAGATCACCTGCAGGCGGTAGAACGGGGGCGGCGCCGCGGCCAGCGTCACCGTCAGCGACCCGCCGGTGCCGCTCATCAGCACCAGCCCGTTGGCCTTGTCGCGCAGCTCGTAGTCCGCGTCGCTCCCCAGCGTCAGCGACGACGTGGCCTGCACCACCCCGATGCGCACGTCGCGCATCGTCACCGCCATGATCCCGAAGCCACCCTCCACCCGCGACGATCCGTCGCTGGCGTACACCACCACCTCACCGGAATCCGGCGCCTCTTCGGCCGCGGCCTCCGTCGTGGAGCGTGCGGGGACCGCCGTGGGGTTCTGGTCGGCACAGCCGGCCAGGCCGATCCCCAGGGCCGCGAGCGCGCCGAGGGAAAGGGGGGAGAGCAGCTTCATGAGGCTCCGAGGGTGTGGTGGGAGGAAGGAAGCGCCGCCGGTTGCGGGTCGATGGATGATCGCCCGCCCCCGGCCCCTGCGCAAGGTCGTACCAAGACCCGCTCCGGGGCAGCCGGAGCGGAACCGGAAACATAAGCCATTCCCGCCATTCATTCCAGCCTGACGTTGCTACACGACCGAACCGCGGCCTCACACAGAGGCACAGAGACACAGAGATGAGCCGCCCGGCTACCGTTGCTTGGCGAGCCAGGTCCTCAGGGATTCGAGCGTGTCGCTGAAAGCGGCGAGGTACTGTTCGCCGGGCTAGTGCTTGGGCTCCGGCACCCGCAGCTCAGCGCTCCGAAAGAGCCAGCGGTACTCCTCGAACAGGTCGCGTGCCCATGAGCTCAGGACGTACGGATTCGAGAGTCCCTCTTCTTCATCCCAGGACATCACGGACAGGAGGAACGCATACACGGCCGCCCAGTGGCACCAGTTCGGTACCGCTTCCGGCGAGTTGTCCTGGGAGAGCAGCCGGACGAGTCCGCGTGCGAAGCCAGGCCGGGATGCATACCCGATGGGATATGAGTCGCGCTCCTCTATGAACCCTCCCATCGTGAGGTCCCTCGCGGCCACTCGCACGTTCTTGTCCGCGTATCCCGGTGCACGCGCGATCTCTCTGGGCGCCGCGGGCTCCCCGTCCAGCGCGAGCAGGAAGGCCAGCACGTCGGACTTGGCGCTCACGCCGAATCCAGCGCGGAGGCGCAGGAGAAGTGTGGCGGGCCCGTTGAGGCGCAGCCCGGAAGGACCCTTCCCGGCACGTACCGGAACGTGAGCCACCCCGCGCGGCTTCCACCGGGTGTCGCCTCCCTGGTGGGCCCAAAACCCGAACCGTCCGAGCCGTTGAGTTGTGTCCCCGGGGAAGCCGGTGCGGAGCGTCCCGATCCGCCGCGTGCTCAGCAGCGTCGCCCCGCGCACGGCCCACCAGGCGAGCACGTCCACCAGGCGCCGTTCCGCCTCCCACAGGCCAAGCGAAGCGAGCACCAGCGCCTCAGGATCGATGACGCTGGACGGGACTTTTGCGGAGGCGTCGCGCAGCAGCATCGGGTTGAGAACGCTCCACTGCGCCCACACCGCCTCGAGCGCGGCCTCACGCGCGCGGCTAGCGAGTGAATCCGCGGTGATTTCCGACATGTTCGAGCGCCTGGGGGATCTGCGCGTGGAAGGCTCCGCTTGCGTCCTGCGGCGCGAGCCTGAGCAGGTCCTGCATGTGAACGCTCCGGGGACCCTGATCCATCGCGGCGAAGAGCTTCAGCGCCGTCATGGCTTCCCTTCCGGGCACTCCGACGTGAAGCGCTCCGAGCTGGTGCCACTCCAGGTCCTCGGCGGCATCCCGCCGTGCCACTGCTTCGCCACGACCGTGTTCATCCAATCAGGCGCGAGCCCGAAATCCCTCGCCACCCGCCTGATCCCAGCCTGCAGCACGTCCGGCAGCGGCTCCGCCGTGGACAGCATAGGGGGCGTACCGCGCGCGATCACGTCGACATCCGATGTCCCGCGGGAGTGCCGAGGGGCGACAGAGGCACACACATGCCTTCATCTCTGTGCCTCTTTGCCTCTATGTGAGCCTATTTCCTTTCCTCCACCGGCAGGGTGAAGAAGAAGGTGCTCCCCGCGCCCACCTCGCTGGCGGCCCAGATGCGCCCGCCGTGCTGGTGTACGATGCTGCGGCAGATGGCCAGGCCCAGCCCCGTGCCCCCCTTCTCGCGCGCATCCGACGAGTCCACCTGGCGGAAGCGCTCGAAGACGTGCTCGAGCTGCGCCTCGGGGATGCCGCGCCCGCGGTCGATCACGGCAAAGAGCACCTCGCCGCCGCGCCGCTCGGCCGTGAGGCGCACCACGGAGCCCGCGGGGGAGAACTTGATCGCGTTGGAAAGGAGGTTCACCAGCACCTGCTCCAACCGGTCGGCATCCACCCACATCGCCAGGCTGGCGGGGACGCCGGCCTCCAGGCGCACGCCGCACTCCTCGGCCATGCCGCGCAGCGTCTCCACCGCGCGCAGCGCCACGGCGTCCGCGTCGGCCCAGGCGCGCTCCAGCGCCATGGAGCCGGACTCCAGCCGCTCAAGGTCCAGCGTGTCGCTGATGAGGCGAACCAGCCGCTCGGCGTTCTGCGTGGCGATCTGCACCATGCGCGCGCCCTGCGGCGAGAGCGGCCCCAGCTTTCCCGACGCCAGCAGCCCCAGGCTCCCGCGGATGGAGGTGAGGGGCGTGCGCAGCTCGTGGCTCACCACCGACACGAGCTCGTCCTTGATGCGCTCCACCTCGCCGCGCCGGCGGATGTCCAGGCGGAGCTGGATCTCGGTGACGACGCTGGCGGCCAGGTCGGCCAGGACGCGGGCGTCGCGCTCGGACCAGTGGCGCGGCTGGAAATCGGCCACGCACAGGGTGCCCAGCACGTGCCCGCCGGCCACGGCCAGCGGCACGCCCAGGTACGATCTCACGTTGGCCTCGCGCAGCATGGCGCTGGAGGTGACGCGGGGGTCTTCGCGCGCGTCGTCGATGGCGAGGGTCTCGCCCGTGGCCACGGCCCACTTGCAGTACGAATCGGCCAGCGGGGCCTCGCGCGCGTCGGTCCAGCCGGCGGGCGCGAAGCAGCTCTTGGCGAACTGGCGCCGGTCGTCCACGAAGTTGACGAGGGAGAGCGGGGCCGCCAGGAATTCCGCCGCCAGCCGCGTGATCCGGTCGAACGACTCCTCGGAGGCCGTGTCCAGGAGGCCCGTGGCGTCCAGCTCGGCCAGGCGCGCCGGCTCATAAAGTGGTTGAAGCGGATCTGTGTGCATCGCCGGAGGCACGGCTGTGTTCGGGGCGGCGGCGGGCGTGCGGTATGCATCCATCACCGCCCGGCATCACGTAAAGCCTGGCCGGCAAACCCGTTCACGCATGGGAGAAAGGATGGGAGTATCGCATGGAGGCACCCCCCGCGGGCAAGCAGCGGGCGGAGGCCCACGGCGGGAGAGGGAAGCTTTGAGCGATCCATCGGGCAGGCTCGCCAGCTCGATGGCGGTGCTGTGGGACAAGTTCCGCGACGGGATGTTCCGCCGGGTGGACGCGCTTGACGCCGCCGCGCTCGCGCTGCTGGAGGGGACGCTGCACGAGGAGGTGCGGCGCAACGCGGAGCGCGAGGCCCACAAGCTGGCCGGCGCCGTGGGGACGTTCGGCTTCCTGGACGCGTCGCGCCTGGCCCGCGAGGCCGAGCTGATGCTGGAGGGGACGCGCCCCATCGCCCCCGCCGAGGTGCTGCGCCTCAGCGAGATCGCCGTGGCGGTGAGGCGCGAGCTGGAGCGCCCCCTGGGCGCGCCCGCCGAAGCGCAGCCCGAAGCACCCACGGCGCCGGCGGACGAGCGGCCCCTGCTGGTGATCGTGAGCCGCGACGATGACTTCGCGGAGCGCGTGGCGATGGAGGCGCAGGGCCGCGGGCTCGCCGCGCGCCGCATGGACGCCGGCCGCCCCGGCGAGGTGGCGGCGCCGGCCGCCGTGCCCCGCGCGGTGGTGGTGGACCTCTCCGGCGAGGCGGAGGAGGAGGGGCTGCGGGTGCTCCGCTCCCTCGCGCAAAGCGGCGGGAGCGGCGAGGTGCTCGTGCTCTCCGACGAGGGCGGGCTCGCCGAGCGGCTGGAGGTGACGCGGCTGGGAGCGCGCGCCTTCCTGCAGCGCCCCGTGCCGCCGGCCCGCGTGGTGGAAGCGGCGCTCGGCCTCCTCCGCCCCGCCGCCGCCGAGGGGGAGCGCCACGTTCTGGCGCTGGACGACGACCCCATCGTGCTGGCCGCCGTGCGCTCGCTGCTGGAGTCGCGCGGCATCCGCGTGACGCAGCTGGACGACCCGCGCCGGTTCTGGGAGGCGCTGGAGAGCGAGCGGCCGGACCTGGTGCTGCTGGACTTCGAGATGCCCCACGCCAGCGGCCCCGAGCTGTGCCGCGTGGTGCGCAGCGACGCGCGCTGGAGCACCCTTCCCATGATCGTGCTCACCGGGCGCACGGACCCCGACTCCATCGAGCGCGTGTTCGCCGCGGGGGCCGACGACTTCGTGGCGAAGCCCTTCGTGGGCCCCGAGCTGGTGACCCGCATCGAGAACCGGCTGGAGCGCTCCCGCTTCCAGCGGCTCTTCGCCGAGACGGACGCGCTCACCGGCGTGGCCAACCGGGCCCGCTCCGAGGAGGCCATCGCCCAGCTCCTGCGCATGGCCGCGCGGCACCGCCAGGGCCTGTCGGTGGCGATGGTGGACGTGGACGGGCTCCATTCCATCAACGACCGGTGGGGCCACGCCGCCGGCGACGAGGCGCTGCGCCGGGTCGCCCGCTCGCTGCGCGGCGTCCTTCGCGGCGAGGACGCGGTGGGGCGCTGGGGAGGCGAGGAGTTCGTGCTGGCGATGTACGGCGCGGACAAGGACGACGCCGTGCAGCGTCTTGCCGAGGCGCTGGACCGGCTGGACGAGGCGCCCGTGTCCGCGGGCGGCGAGCCGTTCCGGGTGACGTTCAGCGGCGGCGTGGCCGAGTTCCCGGGGGACGGCGCGGACCTCCCGGCGTTGTACCGCGCGGCGGAGGGAGCGCTGCGGCAGGCGCGTGCCGCGGGGCGCGCGCGCGTGCTCCCCGTGGGGTGGACGGCGGAGGCGCCCGAGCGCTCCGGCACCGTGGACGTGCTGGTGGTGGACGACGACCGCGCGCTGGGCGAGCTGCTGGTGCACGCGCTGGAGACGCGCGGCTACCGGGTGGAGTGGCTGCAGGACGGGCGGGCGGCGGTGGACGCGCTGGGCGGCCCGCGCCCCGCCCTGCGCGCCCGGGTGATCCTGCTGGACGTGGACCTCCCCGGTTACGACGGGCTCAGCATCCTCCGCGCGCTGGCACGCGGGCGGGTGCTGGACCGCTCGCGGGTCATCATGCTCACGGCGCGCGCGGGGGAGCGCGAGGTGCTGGACGCGCTGGAGGTGGGCGCCTTCGACCACGTGGCGAAGCCGTTCAGCGTCCCCGTGCTCCTCCAGCGCGTGCGGCGGGCGCTCAGCGAGTGACGTTTCCCTTCCTCCTCCGCGCCCTGCTGGTGCTGGCCGGGGTCTTCGCGGCGGCGCTGGCGATCGTGCTGGGGCATGGGACGTGGCTTTACGCCCGGCGCCGGCGGGCGGCTCCGCGCCTGCGCCGGGGGCGGGCCGCGCTGCGCGGGGTGGCGCGCGGCGAGGCGCCCGGCCCGGCCGAGATGGAGATCCTGCGCGCCCTCCCCTGGGCACTGCGCACGCGCCTGCTGGTGGAGCTTTCCCGCAGCCTCTCGGGCTCCAGCGGCGCCGCGCTCAACCGGCTGGGGAGGGAGCTGGGCGTGGTGGAGCGCGCCGAGAGGATGACTCGCTCCCTCCGCTGGCCGCGGCGGCTGCGCGGTGCCCGCATCCTCACCGGGCTGGGCGGATCGGAGGCCGTCATGCTCCCCCTCTTCGCCGACCGGCACCCGGCCGTGCGCGCGCAGGCGGCGGACTGGGCGGCTCACCATCCCTCGCCGCGCGTGGTGCGCGCCCTCCTGGAGTGCGTGGCGGACACGAAGACGGCGTTCGGCTTCGCGGTGCAGGACTCGCTGCTGCGCCTGGGGATGATGGCCATCGGCCCCATGGCCGAGTTCCTGGCGGAGCGCAGCGGCCCCGCGGCCGCCTCCGCGCTGGAGCTGGCGGCGGCGCTCCCGCACGCGGGGCTCCAGGGTCCCGCGCTGGAGCTGTGCCGCGATCCTCATCCGCCCACCCGTGCCCGCGCCCTGCGCCTGCTGGCCGCCGTGGGCGGAAGCGAGACGAGCGCCGCCGCCCGCGCCCTCCTCTCCGACCCCGAGCCCGAGGTGCGCGCCGCCGCCGCCGCCGCCCTGGGCCGCACCGGCGACTGGGCCAGCGCCCCCGAAGTCGCGCGCCGCCTCCGCGACCCCTCCTGGGAGGTGCGCCGCGCCGCCGGTCTGGCCTTGCGCGCCCTGGGCGGCCCCGGCCTCCTCCTGCTGCGGCGCTACCGCGACGACCCGGATCCCTTCGCCGCCGACATGGCGCGCCAGACGCTGGACGTGTCGGCGCTGGACGAGGGAGGCGGCGCGTGACTGCCACCAGCCTTGGCTCACACAGAGGCACAGAGACACAGAGCAAGCCATGGATCTGGTGACCCTGGTGCTCGCGCGGATGGAGTGGGCGATCCTCGTCTACTTCCTCTGCGTGAACGGGTGGTACCTGGTGCTCCTGGCGAGCGCGGCGGTGGAGATGAGGTCGCACCTGGCGCAGGTGCGCGGCGAGAGCCGGTGGCGGGTGCTGGGCTCGCCCGTGGCGCCCACCATCAGCATGCTGGCGCCGGCGTACAACGAGGCCGCCACCGTGGTGGAAAGCCTGGGCGGGCTCCTGGCGCTCCACTATCCCAACCTGGAGGTGGTGGTCGTCAACGACGGGTCCAAAGACGCCACCCTGGAGGTGCTGCGCGAGCACTTCGGGCTGGTGCCGGTGCATCCCATCTACCGGCGCAGCATCCCCTGCAAGACCATCCGGGGGCTTTACCGCTCGCGCGAGTTCCCGCGGCTGCTGGTGGTGGACAAGGAGAACGGCGGCAAGGCGGATGCGCTCAACGCCGGCCTCAACGTGGGCACCGGCGACCTGGTGTGCGCCATCGACGCGGACACTCTCATCGAGCCCGACGCGCTTCAGCGCCTGGTGCGCCCCTTCCTGCACTCGCGCGACGTGGTCGCCGCCGGCGGGACCATCCGCATCGCCAACGCCTCGGTGGTGAGCGGCGGGCGGGTGGTGAGGACGCGCGTCCCCCGCGCCCCCATCGCGGGGATGCAGGTGGTGGAGTACCTGCGCGCCTTCCTCTTCGGGCGCCTGGGATGGAACCGGCTGGGCGGCAACCTCATCATCTCCGGCGCCTTCGGCCTCTTCCGGCGCGACGCCGTGCTGCGCTCCGGCGGTTACCTCCACGACACCGTGGGCGAGGACATGGAGCTCGTCCTGCGCCTGCGCCGCCTGGGCTACGAGCAGGGCGGACCCAAACGCATCGACTTCGTCCCCGACCCCGTGGCGTGGACCGAGGCGCCGGAGACGCTGCGCGTGCTCGGCCGGCAGCGCGACCGCTGGCATCGCGGCCTCGCCGACGTCCTCTGGCGCCACCGCCGGCTGATGCTCAACCCGCGCTACGGCGTGCTGGGGATGGTGGTGTACCCGTACTTCGTGCTGGTGGAGCTGCTGGCGCCCGTGGTGGAGGCGCTGGGGCTGGTGGGTCTGGTGGCGGGGCTCGCGCTGGGAGCGGTCAACATCCCCTTCGCCCTCCTCTTCCTCCTCGTGGCGTACGGCCTGGGCGCCACCCTCACCGCCCTCACCCTGGCGCTCGAGGAGGTGAGCTACCACCGCTACGAGCGCATGGGCGACCGCCTCCTGCTCGTCGTCTGGGCGCTCGTGGAGAACCTCGGCTACCGCCAGCTCACCGTCTGGTGGCGCCTGAACGGCCTCTGGAAGTACCTGCGCGGCCGCACCGAGTGGGGTGCGATGGAGCGCCGCGGCTTCAGGGCAAAAACGGGCTCACACAGAGACACGGAGTCACAGAGATGAAGTCGTCTCTGTGCCTCACGTAGCCGTCGGGTCCAGCACGGGCATCTGACGGAGGGCAAGCTCCGCCGCCTCGCGCATCACATCGCTCGCCCGCACCACACCGAACACGGAGCCCTCGTCCGTCAGATTGGCCACCTCGGGGAGCGTTCGTCTCAGCGTGGCTGAGCTGATCCCTCGGCGCCCGCCCACACCTCGCTCCAGCATCTGGCGCAGCGCCGATACGCACTCCGGGTGCGCCAGGTCGCAGACCGAAACCTTGATTCTCGCATCCTCGGCCTGTGCGACACGGACGATGGATCGGATGCGGCTGCCCCCTTCTTCCACGACGAACAGCTTCAGGAAGGTGGAGGAGTCGAAGAAGTCGTGCCTCACGGGGGAGCGTGGCGCCAGCGGATCAGGATCTCGCTGGCGGTCTCCCCTTCGACCTCGATGGGCTCCGGCAGCTCCCACCGCGCGCTGCGCCGAGGAATCTGGATGTGGACTCCGTCCGCGGCCATCCGGTCGCGGAGCTCGACCCAGTGCTGCGCGTACTCCGGCCCTTTGGGCGGGTTCGGGTCGGGGTGCGGAGTGCTCATATTCGTCCACCTGACGGCAAGGAATGGCGTTGTAAGCTGGATCAACGGTAACGCCTTCCACACCGCGCCTCAAGCGACATTTCGGATCGGACAAACACGGCCAACGCACTCATCTCCCATGTACGCGCGTGGCCGATTCGGATCCGCAGAGGCACAGAGATGAGTTCGTCTCTGTGCCTCTGTGTCTCTGTGTGAGCCTTAGCTGTTCAAAACCCTCCGCGCCGCCCTCTCCAGCACGTCCACCGAAACGGGGAGCGCGTCCTCGCACAGGTCGAAGCGGGGGGAGTGGTGGGGATGCACCGCGCCGGTGGCCTCGTTGCGGGCGCCCACGAAGAAGTAGCAGCCGGGCACCCGCAGCAGGAACTCGCCGAAGTCCTCGGACGCCATCGTGCGCACGTCGGGGTCGGTGCGCACGCGCTCGGGGCCGAGCACCTCCTCGGCGGCGAGGCGCACGGCCTCGGCGAGGGCGGGGTCGTTGATGGTGGGCGGCGTGTCCTGCTGGTAGTGGAAGTCGTACTCGGCGCCCAGCGCGGAGCACACGCCGGCCACCACGCGCTCGATGCGGCGCGGAAGCTCGGCGCACGCGTCCACGTCAAAGGCGCGCACCGTACCCACCAGCCGCGCGGAGTCGGCGATGATGTTCTGCGCGGTGCCGGCCTGGAAGACGCCCACCGACACCACCGCCGCGTCCAGCGGCGACACGTTGCGCGACACGATGCTTTGCAGCGCCACCACCACCTGGCTCCCCACCAGCACGGCGTCGATGGTGTCGTGGGGCATCGCCCCGTGCCCGCCGCGCCCGCGGATGGTGATCTCGAACTCCCCCGCCGACGCCATGAAGGGCCCGGGCACCACGCCGACGACCCCGCTCTCCATCCCCAGCCAGATGTGGAGGCCCAGCGCGGCATCCACCCCCTCCAGCACCCCCTCCTCCACCATCCGCATCGCCCCGCCGCCCCCCTCCTCGGCGGGCTGGAAGACGTACTTCACCGTGCCGGCCCACTCGCCCCGCGTGCGCGCCAGCCTCTCCGCCACCGCCAGCCCGATCGCCACGTGCGCATCGTGCCCGCACGCGTGCATCACCCCCGCGTGCGTGGAGGTGAAGCCGTGCGCGCACTCCTCCACGATCGGCAGCGCGTCCATGTCCGCGCGCAGCAGGAGGGTGGGCCCGTCACCCGCCCCCCCGTGCAGCGTTCCGACCACCCCCGTCTCGGCCACCCCCGTCTTCACCTCGTACCCCGCGGCGCGCAGCCGCTCCGCCACGATCCCCGCGGTGCGGTGCTCCTGGAACGCGAGCTCCGGGTGCCGGTGAAGGTCGCGGCGGGTCTGGACGAGCAGTTCGGTCTCGGCGGTGGCCATGGGTTGCAGCCCTTCGGTATCGGTGTGTGTAGTGACGTCGGATGCAAGCAGAGCCGGAGGCGTGTGGCTGCGTTCTGAAGATCCCGAATTACCGCGCAAATATAGTTGCCCGTTTAACGTATCCACCTTTCATGTTAAAAACACCGTGCAAATTTAACCTATTCAAGAATGAGCCTGAGAAGCGGATCGTTGAGGAAATACACAACTGGTAATGCATCACCGCCATGCGGACGAGCGGGTCCAGGTCATCCTCCGCATACAGGAAGCGCTCCAGGTTTCCCAGCAGATCGCGTAGCCGCTCCTCCCCTTCCGGTGGTGTGTAGATGATGTCACCCGTCGACGTGGCCAGCTTCGTTCCTGGCATGCGGCGTACACCGGCATCCGTCTGCTTGATGATGCCCACGATCTCTTCGAAGAGTCGTGTGCTGAGCCGGTGGTCTGCGGTCCCATTCCCGCGCAGAGCTGATCTCACACAGAAACACAGAGGCACGGAGATGAAGTCGTCTCCGTGCCTCTGTGTCATCTGGGTGAGTAGGCCGTTCCGGGTCCTGGACGCCTGAGCTGGTCCTGGCGCTGGTGCCGGACACGCATGGCCCACACGTGCTCGCCTACGACCAGGTAGAGGATGCGATAGTTGGCGAAGAGCGCGTTGCGCACGTCCCGCCCCCACGCGCTCCGCTCGGGCGCGTACGGGTGACGCTCGGCGAGCGTGCGCAGGCCGGCGAGCGTCTCCTCGAACATCGCGTACCACGACTCGGGGTAGCCAGGAGCAACCTCCCCCTTCTCCTCCAGCTCGCGCAGGTGCTCGACGTGCTTCACCACGTCGTCTTCCAGCCGGGGGGCCAGGAATACGGCGAACCGCCTCAACGGGTGGGCTTCCCGATGGCCAGGCGGTCACGTAGAGCGGGAAGAGCTTCCTCGATTGGACGTCCCTCGCCGCGCTCCAGCTCGGCGTGGGCTTCGTCGAGAGCGTTCAGCGTCTCGAGTTCGTCGAGCCGCTCACGAAGCACCCGGTTCTCCTCCCGGATGCGCTGCGCCTCTTCCGCATCCCGCTCGTACGCGCGGACGTCCTGGAGGACCAGCTCCGCGGTGCCGTTGATCGTCAGCACCTCGGGCCGCCCCGTCCGGCGCAGCTTCTCGTGATGACGCTTGTGATTGCGCACGAAATCCGTAACCGGATGGATATCTTCAGATTTGAACATGTCTGCTCCTGGTGCGCACAACTCTCATATAATAATACGACACAAAGGCACAGAGATGAAGTCATCTCTGTGCCTCCGTGTCTCTGTGTGAGCCCCGCTGTTATCGATCTCTCTCCAGCATCCCGCCTTCGTGCACCGCGTGCTCCCGCGCCGTCTCCTGCGCGGCCTCGTTGCGCGCGGACTTCTGGTACTCGTCGCGGATGCGCTGCATCATCTGGTCGCGGCGGTCGAACAGGCGCTTGGGGGTGCGCGGCGCGTGCTGGTCCAGCGCGTATGCGGCCAGGATGGGGAGCGCGACGGTCGAGTCCAGGTAGCACACGACCGCGTCCGGGAGGCGGTCGGGGTCGATCTTCCCCCACGACACGGCCTCGGCGGGGGTGGCGCCGGAGAGGCCGCCGGTGTCGGGGCGCGCGTCGGTGATCTGCAGGAAGTAGTCGTGGCCGCGCTCGTCGATCCCCATCACCTCCTGGATCTGCGGCTCCGTCTGCAGCGCGAAGTTCTTGGGGCTGCCGCCGCCCAGGATCCAGATGGCAGACTTGCCGCCGCCGCGCTTGGCGTCCAGCACGATGGCCGCCGTCTCGTTGACGTCGGCGTTCACGTCGAAGGTAAGCAAGTTCCCCTGCAGCGCCTTGGCCGCCACGTTCATCCCGATCGACGAGTCGCCCGGCGACGAGGTGTAGATGGGCACCGCGTGCTCGTACGCCGCCGCCAGCAGCGACTTGCGGCCGATGCCCAGCTCCTCTTCGCGCGCGGCCACGTACTTCCCGCACAGGTAGTGGAACTCGGCGGTGGACATGGGCCGCTGGAACTCGTCGGCGGTGATGATCTGCCGGAAGAACGCGTCCGTGTCCAGCAGCACCGAGTAGTCGAAGAAGATGTCGTAGATGCGCACGACCTCCTCCTCGCGCAGCACCGTGTCGGAGATCTGCGCGCTCCCCTGCCGCAGCTCCAGCCCGATGCCGAAGTGCGTGTCGTGATAGAGGTTGGCGCCCGTGGAGATGATCCAGTCCACGAACCCTGCCTCGATCAGCGGGATCACCGAGCTCATCCCCAGCCCCGCCGGCGTCAGCGCCCCCGTCATCGTCAGCCCGACGGTGACGTCTTCATCGAGCATCTTCCTGGTGAGAAGATGGCACCCCTCACGCAGACGCGCCGCGTTGTACGCCTGGAACGTCCCATCCACCAGGTCCGTCACGCTGAACCCGGCGGTGATCCGCTTCGGCTCGATGCGCTTGCCGCTCAGGAACTTGCTCTTCGACATTCTCTGTGTCTCTGTGTCGCTGTGTGAGATTCACTCGCCGTCGTGCTTGTGAGGCTTGGCGGTGGGCTCGTGCGGAGCCTTCGGATCGACCTTGGCGGCGACGCTCTTCGCTTCGGCGGCCATGCAGTTGCGCTGGTGGCAGTCGACGATGATGCGCGCGATCTCCTCGGGAGAGTCGGTGACGACCATCAGCTTCAGGTCCTCGGGCGAGATCTTGCCCTCGGCCAGCAGGGTGCTCTCGATCCAGTCGAGAAGGCCCTGCCAGTACGACCTGCCGAAGAGGATCACCGGGAAGTCGCGGACCTTGTCGGTCTGGATCAGCGTCAGCGCTTCGAAGAGCTCGTCCAGCGTGCCGAAGCCGCCGGGGAAGATGACGAAAGCCTCCGCGTATTTCACGAACATCGTCTTCCGGACGAAGAAGTACCGGAAGTTGATGGCGACGTCCACGTACGGGTTGACGTGCTGCTCGAAGGGGAGCTCGATGTTGCACCCCACCGACATCACCCCGGCGTCGCGCGCGCCGGCGTTGGCGGCCTCCATGATCCCCGGGCCGCCGCCGGTGATGATGGTGAACTTGGCCTCGCCCAGCAGCCGCGCCGTCTCGCGCGCCAGCGCGTACTGCTCGTGGTCCGGCTTCACCCGCGCCGAGCCGAAGATGGTGACGGCGGGGCCCAGGTTGGCCAGCGCGTCGAACCCTTCCACGAACTCGCCCATGATGCGGAAAACCCGCCACGGATCCGTGTGGATGAAGTCTCCCGGCCGGGACGCCGCCTGCTGCGCCGGCGACTCGAGGAGAGCCTCGTCCTGCGTGACCGCTCCGGTGCGCGCCGCACGGTTGAGCGTGGGGTTCTCCTGCTCTCTGGCTTCGGCCATCACGTACCCGGGTGCACATTGGATGTGGAGCCGCCCTCGCGCGGCGGCGGCGCGGGCGACAAAATAGAGCGCGGCGGCTGCGACGCAAAACCGTGTCCGCGATGCACTACAAGAAAAGCAGTCTCACACGGAGACACAGAGGCACGGAGAGATGCTGCGACGGATAGGCGGGGTGTGGATCGTGATGATGATGGCGGCGTGCCGCGGGGATCGCGGGGCGCCGCCCGTCGCGGAGACGGTGGTGGATACCACGAGCGCGCCCAGCGCCGTGGTGACGCTCGCCGTGCCCGAGCCGATGGCGTGGAACCAGGAGGACACCGTGGTGGTGGCCCTCGCCAACCGCACCGCGACGGCCATCCAGGGAGGGCGGATGACGCTCTTCGTGCAGGCGCCGCTGAGCGCGGTGGCGCCGGCCGCGGGCACGCCGGGCGCCCCGTCCGTCGACTCGGCGGATGGGGGCACGATGATTACCTGGGAGCTCGCCAGCGTGGCGCAGGGGGCCGCCATCGAGATGCGCCAGCCCGTGCGCACCCCGCCGGCCCCCGCCCGCGCGGCGGGGACGCCTTCGTTCGTCGTGCGCGCCACGCTGCTGGCCCGCGGCGGCGCGCCGATGCTGGCTCCCGTGGCCGACACGGTGAGCATCCGCGCCGGCTCCGAGGTGTCGGCGGGGGGATGCGCGACGGCGGGGACGGCACCGGCGCAGCGTTACGGCATCGGCCCCGTGCGGCTGGGGATGACGGCCGACGCCCTCCGCGCCGCCTGCCCCGAGGCGCGCGACACCGCCTGGCGGGCCGAGGGGATGGCGGAGAAGGGCCTCGTCGTGTCGCTGGGCGGGAGGGCCGTGGTGGCGCAGCTCGTGAGGGACAGCGTGGCGCGCGTACTGGCCGTCTCGCCGGAGCTGCGCACGGCGGCCGGCGTGGGGATCGGCTCCACGCTGGGCGACCTGCGCAGCCGCTACGGCCGGCTCTGTGCGGTGGAGGCGGAGGGGAAGGTGGCCGTGTGGTCGCCCAACGCGCCCGGCGTCAGCTTCGGCGTGGAGGCGCCCGCCGCCGCCGCCGCGCCCGCCGACTCGCTCCCCGACGAGCAGCGGGTGGCGTCGCTCTGGATCCACGGACAGGACACTCCATGCCCGGCCCGGCCGGAAGGGAACCGATGAACATCTCGCTGGCGTTCCTCGCCGACGAAGCCAACGTCTCGCAGGAAGGGAAGCTCAACGTGCTGGGGATCTTCGACCGGATCTCGGCCGATAGCTTCCCCGTGGTGCACCCGCGCCTCGTCTTCGCCTTCCGCGTGCAGATGGAGTTCGCGGACGCGGGCCGCTCCTTTCCGGTGCAGGTGCGGCTGGTGGGGCAGGATGGCGAGACGATGTTCGAGGCCGTGGGCGAGATCACCGCCCCCGGCATCCCGCTGGGCGAGTTCGCCACCGCCAACCAGGTGTTCGCCATGGTCGGCGTCCAGTTCCCGCGCGAGGGGATGTACCGCTTCTCGGTGAGCATCGGCGGCGGCGAGGTGCACGAAACGCCGTTCCTG
>DASVSA010000423.1:0-9883 GCA_036388335.1 Longimicrobium sp.
ACCGTCCGCCGCAGCTCCACGAGCCAGAGGGGGAGCGGGGCGCCGCCGTCCGCGCAGTGGCGGTGGAGCACCTCCACCAGCTCGCTCGCGGCCGCGCCTCGGCGGGCGACCGGGAGGTGCTTGGTGAGGAGGTCCAGCGCGGCGGCGGCCGTCTGGGCCGTCAGGTCGGTATGCTGCCGCTGCGCCTCGCGGACGTACCACTCGGCCAGCTTGCGGGCCGTCTTCACGTACGGGTCCGCCCCGTCCAGGAAGCCGCGCAGCCCCGTGGGGCTCATCCCGATGTCGCGGGCGGCCTGGCGCAGCGAGGTGGAGTCGACGAAGAGCCGCGCAGCCTCACGGAGGGTCTCCAGAGACGCGGCATCCCTCGGGGGCGGCGTCAAGCGGCCACTCCCGGTGCGACCGCCCACTGTGCGGTCTGTCCAGTTCCGATTCGGTTACACTGGAAAGACTATGGCAGATTTGGCCTCCCCACAAGCCCCGGCTCGCTTGCGGCCAACGTACCGCACGCAGAGACGCTCCCCGCCGCGGCGCGGCGGGGAGCGAAAACGCGACCAATTCCGTACTTACGGCGCCTGGCGCTCCGGGCCGCTGGGCGTGCCCTGGCTGCGCGCCAGCACCAGCAGGTCCTGCAGCCGCTCGTCCCGCCGGCTCCCCGCGCTGGGCACGCGGCGGAGGGACGTCGTCTGCGAGCCGTGGGGCTGCGTCTCTACGTAGAGCAGGTCGCCCGTCTCCGTCACCAGGAAGCGGCTGGCGTCGCCCGTCTCCGTGTGCAGCTGGATCAGCATCGCGCCCGCCACCTGGTACACGGAGGCACGGAGCTGGTCCCAGCGGTCGGCGGAGGGGCGGAAGACGGCCACCGGAAGCCCGCGCGTCCCCTCCGGGATGGTGCGCAGCGCGGGTATCAGGTGCTCCTCCATCCCCACGTCCGCCACGGCCCAGCGCACGTTGCGGGGGATGCTCACCGTTCCGGTGCGCGTGCCGGAGATGACGAGCCGGCCGCCGCGCCGCTCCACGTCCAGCGCCACCGAGGTGTCCGCCTTGGCCAGCTTGACGGCGTAATGGCGGGGGAGGTCCTGGTCGAACTCGCTCCGCGCGCTGCCGGTGAGCCCGTCGCTCCGGTTCATCCCGGACTCGACGCCGTCGCGGGTGCGCGCCACCGTGTGGGTGACGAGCACCTGGTCGCCCACCATGGTGAGCGAGGTGTCGGCCTGCGTGGACCGGGTGCCCTGCGCGGAGAGGGGGACGGCGGCCAGCAGTGCTAGGAGCGCGGCGAGCGGAGTGCGCATGGTGGGGGGCCTCCCGGGGTTGGTCGTACGCGCCGGTTACTGCCCGCGGCGCTTACGCCGCGCGACTTCCAGCGCCTTGTGCATCCAGGGGCGGAGACGGTCTGGCTCTTCCAGCAGCTCGGCGGGGAGCTCGTAGTAGTGCATGGGCTTGTCCCCGCCGAAGGGGCGGAACGGGCCCATCCCGGCGGCCTCGAAGTCCGCGCGGTTGGTGTCGTCCACCTTCAGGTACACGGCGTCTCCGGCGATCAGCGCAAAGAACAGTCCGCGGGAGTAGATCCCCACCCCGCCGAACATGCTCCGCGACGTCACCGGCTCCACGCGCGCGAGCTGCTCCAGCACGAACTCCCGGTACTCAGCGGATACGGCCATGGCTATTCGGGGACGGCCCAGTAGAAGGTGCGCTGCGTGCGCGGATCGATGGCAAGGTACCCACGGTCGCGCGGATGGTCCACGCGGAAGACGCGGATCTGCTTCCCCTGCCCACCCTGCAGCGTGCGGGGGCTGATGGGCCACCAGCTGCTCCAGCCAGGCGTGGGAATGGGCACCTTCCCCACCTCCGCGCTGCTCAGCGGCTGCATCCCGGCCGTCATGGCGGCCAGCGCCGCGGAGTCGGCGCTGAAGCGTACGAAGCGGCGGCCCTCGCCGTGGCGCTCGTAGATGTCCGTGGCCGTCGCGGGGAGAAAGGCGGGGACCCACTCCCCCGCGTCGGCCGAGGCGCGGGCGGCGGCGGCGGTGGGGTAGCGCCGGTCGGGCTCCACCTTGCCGCGGCAGTACGCCGGGACCAGTGCGACGGTGACGATGATCGCCAGCACGGCGAAGGCCATGAGGGCG
Organism: Longimicrobium sp.; assembly: GCA_036388335.1. Lineage (GTDB taxonomy): Bacteria > Gemmatimonadota > Gemmatimonadetes > Longimicrobiales > Longimicrobiaceae > Longimicrobium. The sequence goes on from DASVSA010000423.1 coordinate 2,118, forward strand.
TTGTTCCTGCGCGGGGACAGCTCGGACATTCCATTCTTCAGCGCGAGGGGCGAAACCGCGGTCTCACACAGAGACACAGAGGCACAGAGGAGAACTGCTTCAAGGCCGGCCCGGCGGGATCTGGCCGCGGGCGCGGGCGCGGGCCAGGATGGCGTCGCTCAGCTCCCTGGCGTGCGGGCGGAGCCGGGCCTGGGTGATGCGGCGCACTTCGGCCAGGAGCTGGCCCTGCACGCGGAGCGACTTCTGGCCCACGGGGGTGCGGTAGAAGGCGGCGAGCTGCCGCGCCTCGGGCTCCGTGTAGGTGCGGGCGTAGACGCGGGTGAGCTCGTCCTTCATGTCTGCCCAGCGGAGGTGGCGCCGCGCGTGGGCCACCATCATCCCCTCGTACTCCGCCATTCCGGGCTGGCGCGTCACGGCCGCGCGGATCTCGGCCTCCACCCCCGCCGTCAGCTCGCGCTCGGCGCCCACCGCGGCGAACAGCTCCTCGATCGCCGCCCGGTGCGACGGCGCCACCGCCTGCGCCACCGCGGGGCGAGCGGCGCAGGCGGCCAGCAGCACGACGATCCCAAAATGCTTCTTCACGGCCATCCTCCGTGCGGGAAAGGCGGAACCCCCGGCGCCGTACCGCTGGCGGACGCCGGGGGTTCCATCGGGCCGATCAGCCGCGGCTGCGCTCCAGGAGGAGCATCATCAGCAGGCCGAGCACCGCCACTCCCTCCTCCGCCGGGGCCAGCTCGGCGGAGCGCTCCACGCGGAACTTCCCCTGCAGCATGGCGGGCTCCTTGATGAGCTGCAGCGCCATCGTCCCGTCCGGACGCTTGACGTTGTACTTGGGGTGGAACATGTAGCCGCTGAAGAGCCCCACCACCGGGATCTCGCCCACCAGGCTGTCGATCACCTTGACCCACGGGTTGTCCTCGCGGATCTCGAACACCGTCTCGCCGTTGCGCCCCACCTCGTAGTGGAGGCGCCACAGGGAGCGCATCCCCTTCCCCTGCAGGTGGCCGATCTCCACCCCCGCCGCGTCGCGGATGGTGTAGCGCGCCTTGATGTCGATCACGCGGTCCGCCTGCACGGTGTAGAGGAGCTGTGTCTGGGCCTCGTCGCCGTACACGCTCACCGCTTCCTTCAGCTTCATCAGCTTCTGCCGCACGTAGAGCTGAAGCTGGCCCTCCGCGTCGCGCACGAAGATCTGCGGCGCGAGGGCGAGCTTCTTGAACGTAAAGCTGAGGGGAAAGCGCATTCGCTGCTCCGGGAGTGCGGGTAGGGATGCCTAACTGCGGTGGCAGTGAAGTTGGCTGTCGCGCCCGCGCCACGCAACAACGGCTGCCTCACACAGAGGCACAGAGACACAGAGGAACAGCCCTTTTACAGGGCCCGCCGCGGCCAGCCGGGCGGCGGGTCGAGCGGCTCCACCGCGCGGGTCTCGTCCCAGTGGATGACGGCGTCGAACTGCTCGGGGAGCACGGCCTCGAAGTAATGGCTAACGCGCTCCGTCCGCGGCGCGTAGATGACGCCGATCGCCCGCTCCAGCCGGGGCTCCATCAGCGCTTCGCGGGCGGCCCCTTCGCGCAGCGGGAGGTAGAAGCGGGGGATGCCGGTGGCGTGGAAGACGGCCTCGTAGCTCTCCGGCAGCGACGGGCGCACGCTCTTGTGCTCCACCGGCGCGTCCCAGTCCGAGGCGGCGGCCACGGTGCCGGTGTGGGTGGTGAAGCCCAGCAGGAACGCCTCGCTCCCGCGCCGCTCGCGCACGAGCTGGCCCACCGTCCACTCCCCCTCCGCCCCCATCTGCGTGGCGCGCGCGTCGCCGATGTGCGAGTTGTGCTCCCAGACCACGGCCTTGGCGCCGTCGCCGAAGTGGGCGAGGAGGGCGTCCAGCGTATCCGCCATGTGGCAGTCGCGCAGGTTCCACGACGAGTCGCGGCGGGAGAACATGGAGCGGTAGTACTCCTCCGCGTTCTTCACCAGGCGGGCGTTCTGCTGCGCGTAGAAGAGCTCGTCCTCGGGGAGGCCGCGCGCCTCGCCGGCCAGGCGGCGCAGGTCCACGAGCTGCTGGAGGGCGTGGTCCTGGCAGCTCTCGGTGATCCCCATCTGCGCCGTGTAGCCGTACGCCTGCGGGTCCTCGCCGAAGTGCTCGAAGCAGCCGTAGCGGTAGCGGGCGCGCTGCGCGGCCTCGGGGTCCGTCTGGTCCAGGTAGCGCAGGACCTCCGAGATGGAGGTGTACATCGAGTAAAGGTCCAGGCCGTAGAAGCCCACGCGCGGACGCCCCTCGCCCAGCTCCTGGTTGTACTCGCGCAGCCAGTCCACCAGGTTCAGGATCTCGGCGTTGCGCCACATCCAGGTGGGGAAGCGCTGGAAGTCGCCCAGCGCCTCGTTGGCGCTGCCGTCGTCCCCCACCCCGCGGATGAAGCGGTTGACGCGGTAGGCGTCCGGCCAGTCGGCCTCCACCGCCACCACGGTGAACCCCTTCTCGGTGATGAGCCGCTGCGTGATGCGGGCGCGCTCGCGGGAGAACTCGTGGGTGCCGTGCGTGGCCTCGCCCAGCAGCACCACGCGCGCGTCGCCGATCTGCTGGAAGAGCGCGTCGTAGTCGTGGGCGTGCTCCTCCAGCGGCCGCGCCTCCGCGCGCACCACTCCGGCGATGCGCTCCAGCTCGTTCGTGCTCATCCGTCTTCCTCGTGATGGGGTCTCGGCTCGCCCGCGGCGCGGCGGATCCCCTCGGCCAGGAGCGGCGCCAGCGTGACGGTGCGCAGCCGCATCCCATCCACCTGGCGCTCGGGGATGGAGTCGGTGAGCACGATCTCTTCCACGCCATGAACAGCCATCCGCCGGCAGGCGTCGCCCATCAGCAGGCCGTGCGTGGCCACCACGAAAAAGGGCCCGCTCGCCCCCGCCCCGCGCAGCGCCTCCGCGCTCTCGGCGATGGTGCCGCCGGTGGAGATCATGTCGTCCACGATCAGGCAGGGCCTTTCCCGCACGTCGCCCACGATGTGAGTCACGCGCGTGCGGGTGCCGCTCTCGCGGTGCTTGCTGAGCACGGTGAGCGGCAGCCCCAGCCGCTCCGCGTACTCCGACGCCGTCTTCACCCGCCCCGCGTCGGGCGACACCACGGTGGTGCCCTCCGGCAGCCGCCCGCGCAGCGCGCCGCACAGCAGCGGCACGGCCGAGAGGGTATCCATGGGGATGCGGAAGAAGCCCTCCATCTGCGCCGAGTGGATGTCTACCGTGAGCACCTGGCTCACCCCGGCGGCCTCCATCAGCGTGGCGACCAGGCTGGCCGTCACGGGCACGCGCCTCCCCTCGCGCTTGTCCCCCCGCGCGTAGCCGAAGTAGGGAACGACGGCGATCACCCGCGCCGCCGCCGAGCGCCGGCACGCGTCGGCAAAGGCGAGCAGCTCCACCAGGTGGTCGTTGACGGGCGGGGCGGTGGACTGGATGACGAACACCTCGGCCCTGCGCACCGAGCAGCCGAGCCTCACCGTCAGCTCGCCGTCGGGAAAGCGCTCCACCTCGCAGGGCGAGAGCGGCACTCCCAGCTCCCGCGCCACGGCCTCCGCCAGCGCCGGGTTGGCGGTGCCACCGAAAAGGATCGTGTCTTCGCGCACCTTGCTCCGGGTTCCGGGGGACGCGCCCTCGTCGCAGGCTATGTGCCGGAACGCCACAGAGGCACGGAGATGAAGTCATCTCCGTGCCTCTGTGTCTCTGTGTGAGCCTAGGGTGTTTCCGGCGGCGGCGTAGGCGGCTCGCCCGTGGGCGTCGACTTCTCGCCCGGCGCGGGCTCGGTGCGCGGGCGGGGGCGCTGCACCGCCTCGTCGCGCCGGCGCGAGCGGCCGTACTCCCAGCGGCGGCGCACGTCCAGCGAGCCCTGGTAGTCGCGGTTGCGCAGGTTCTGCTGCAGGATGGGGTCGCGGCGTACCGGCTCCACGGCGGCGCGCAGGCTCAGCGTGCGCGTGATCTCCCAGTCCAGCGCGAGCCCGAAGCGGCGCGCGCCGGTGTCGGTGGAGAAGAGGTTGAAGATCTGCGCCGTCAGGAAGACGTCGTCCACCAGCTCCTTCCCGGCCTCCAGCGACACCGAGCTGAAGATGCTCGTGCCCGACGACAGGTCGAACGCGCCCAGCCCCGCCCCCGTGGGCCGCGCCCTCACGCGCACGTAGTCCACCAGCCCCGTGCGGATGAGCTGCTCCTCCAGCTGCCGCGTGAAGAGGTTGGCGAAGATCTCTTCCACGAACACGCCGCCCACGATCTGCGACGACAGCGCCTCGAAGGCGGTGCCGGCCGTGGCGCTCTGCCGCCCGAAGACGAGGAGCGAGGCGATGTCGGACGACGGGAGCGGCTGCCGCGTGTTGGCGCTGAGCGCCACCTGCGGGTTCTGCACCGTGCCGGTGAGGCGCACCTGCACCGTGATGTCCTCGCCGCCCAGCTCCGGGTCGCGCACCTCGTACTCGGCCAGGATGTCGAGCCCCGGGTTGAACTCCTGCGTGCCGTAGAACCTCACCAGCCCGGAGCGGATCTCGAACTCGCGCTCGATGGGGCCGATGGCCAGCGTGTACGTGCCGCGCCGCGCCTCCAGGTCGCCGAACACGGCGTAGGTGGGGCTCCCCGGCGGCTGGTCCACCAGCAGGTCGCCGCCGATCTGGATGCGCGCGTCCGGCGACTGCAGCCACACGTTGTCGCCGATGCCCACGCGCAGGTTGCGGGGCCTCAGCGCCGCGAGCAGGGCCGACGCGCCCGAAGGCGCGCTCACCGTGTCCGCGCCGATCTCGCCCACCTCCGCCCCCAGGATGTCGCCCTCGCGCTCGGCGCCGAACTCGGGGAGGAAGATGGTGCCGTCCTCGATCCTCACGCTCCCCGTGGCGAACACGCTGGGGTACCGGCCGGAGATGGCCAGCCGCGCGTCGGCCTCCAGCTCGGCCACGTCGCGCCGGTCGATCACCTGGAAGCCGTCCATGAAGACGCGCACGTACACGTCGGGGCGCGCCGGGTCGTCCAGGCGCACGGTGCCGTCCAGGCGCGCGGTGCCGTTGCCCGTGCGCGCCACCAGCGAGTCCAGCCGCACCAGGCTGCCGTCCAGCGAAAGCTGGCCGGAGATCCCCGTCCAGCGCACCCCCAGCGGGATCACCGTGAAGGCGCCGCCGTTGAGCACGGCCCCGCCGCTCACCCGCGGCCTGCGCAGCGTCCCCGTCACCTGCACCTGCGCCCTCGCCACCCCCTCGCCGTCTTCCAGCGTGGGGACGGCGGCGGCGGCCAGCGCCAGCGGGAGCGAGTCGGCGGTGAGGGTGGCGGTGAGCGCCCCGTCGCGCGCCAGCTCGAACTGCGGCACGGTGCCGCCCAGCGACACCACCATGGGGATGCCGGCGCGCAGGTCGAACACCTGCCGCCCGCCGAGCTGGGCGCCGCCGGTGACCTCCATCCGCCCGGCGGCGTAGCGCCCCACCACCGTCATGCGGTCGAGGCGGAAGCCGCGCAGCAGCAGCGAGTCCACCCGCGCGTCCAGCGCGATGAGGGGCGACGCCACGGGGCCGGTGATGGCGGCCTGCAGGTTGAGCGCGCCGCCGATCTCGGGGATGGCCGCGGTGGGGGCCAGGCGCCGCACGTCGGCCAGCTCCACGTCGGTGATCCCGATGCGCAGGTCGGCCACACCCGAGGGCGGCAGCGTGCCGTCGGCCTCGATGCGCCCGCGCCCGCCGTCCGCGCGCTGCAGGGCGAAGTTCTCAACGGCCAGCCCGCGCTCGCCCCACCCCAGCCGTGCGCGCTGCACCAGCTGCCAGCGCGTGTCGCCCAGGCGCAGGGCGAGGTTGTCGAAGATGGCGCCCGTGGGCGTGAGCCCGTCCAGCTCCAGCGTGCCCGCCGCCGTGATGTCGGTCTGCGGGTCGCGGCGCGCGGCGAGGTTGAAGGTGGCGCGGGTCGGGGTGATGTCGGTTGCCAGCCGCAGCACGTCCAGCCGCTGCCCGCCGAACTCCAGCGCGGTGCCGTCCAGCGTGGCGCGCCCCGTCCACGCGGTGCCGCTGCGCAGGCCGGACACGTCGAACGCCAGCGTCCCCGCGGCCATGGTGCCGTAGCGCAGCCCGCGCGCGTTGCCCCGCGCCGTCACCGTCGGGTTGCGGACGGTGCCCACCAGCGTGCCCCGCGCCTCCAGCGAGCCGGCCAGGTCGGGGAGCGTGTCGCCGCCGGGGATGATGGGGCGCAGCGCGGCCAGGTCCGGCGCGACCAGCGCGAAGCTGAGCGGCGTCGTGGTGGGCGTCGTGAGGCCGATGGCGCCCGTGGCCGAGAAGCGGGCGCCGCGCAGCGCGAAGTCCAGCGTGTCCACCCGCAGGATGCCGTTGCGCGCCTCGATCCGCGCCAGCCCCGCCTGCAGCGGATAGCGCCCGATGAGCGACCCCGGCTCCGCGCGGAAGTTCACCGTACCCGCGAAGGTCTCCGGCGTGGTGCCGCGCCCCTGCACGTCCAGCGTGCCCGTGAGGCGGGTGCTCGGGAAGGAGGTCATCCCCGGAAGCCCGCTCACGTCCAGGTTGGCCACCGAGCCGCGCACCGCGTACGAGGGCACGGTGCCCGGCGCGTACCATCCGCGCACGTCCAGCAGCCCCATCGCGCCGCGCAGCGCCACGTCGAAGCGGTACGGCTGGCGCCCGCCGCCGGAGAAGGCCACCGGCCCCGTCACCGGCGAGGGGAGGAGGTCCGGCCGCCCGAAGAGGGAGCCGATCCGGAAGTTGTCCACCCGCCCGGACACGTCGAACTGCGCGGGGCTGCCGCCGGGGCGCCTCACCGTGCCGCCCAGCGCGAAGCTGCCGCCGCCCTGCGCCAGGTTCACGGCGAAGCGCATGTCCTCGGTGGTGCCGCGGGCGCTGAAGGTGCCCGTCATCCGCCCCTGCGCCGCGGCCGGCGCGTCGCGCAGCACGGCCGCGGCGCGGAACGCCTCCACCGTGCCGGACACGTCGAAGCGCGGCAGCGCGCCGCCCAGCGCCAGCGAGCCGCGCGCCGCGATGCCGCCCGCCGTGCCCTGCAGGTCGAAGCGGAAGTCCACGTTCTCCGCCGTACCGCTCACCGCCAGCGGACCGCTGAGCGTGGCCGAGCGGAAGGGGAGCGAGGGGAAGAGCTCCGTGAGCGTGGCCAGCGCCAGCGGCTCCGCGCGGCCCTCGATGGAGTAGCGGAGCGGCGGGCCCATGCCGATGGTGCCCGACAGCCCGCGGATGCGGCTCTCGGGCGCGTTCCCCACGCGGTACGCCAGGTCGCCGCCCGTGATGCGCAGGGCGCTCAGCGGGCCGGAGAGGATGGCCCCGCCGCGGATGGCGCCGCGCAGCATGTCCGCGCTCTCCGGCGCCAGCGGGCGCAGGGTGGCCAGGAGGAGCGGCTCCAGCTGCACCCGCATCCCCTCCAGGCGCAGCGGCGCGTTGCCCGAAGCCAGGCGCACGCGGCCGGCGGCGGTGAAGACGGAGGGCGGCACGCCCGGCGTGTCGCGTGGGGTGATGCGCGCGGCGACGTCCAGCCGCAGCGCTCCCTCCTCGCTCACCGCGCTGCCGCTGATGGTCCCCGCGAACTCGGTGCGATCCAGGTAGCCGAGCTGCTCCAGGTCCGCCAGCCGCACCTCGTCGAAGGTGAGGCGCGTGTCGAGGAGCTGCGGCGACTGGCCGGGCGCCATGATCGCCGTGAAGTTGCCGCCCAGGCGCGAGCCCAGGATGTTCACCCGCGCGTCGCTCACCGCGAACTGCGTGCGCCCGCCGCTCAGTGTCCGTATCCCCAGCCCGAACGACGCCGTGCCGGTGCTGGGC
>DASVSA010000424.1:0-3167 GCA_036388335.1 Longimicrobium sp.
CCTCTTCGTCATCCTCCTCCCCCGCCTGCCATAGCCACCACTCCGTGTCTCCGTGTCTCTGTGTGAGACCCTCTGTTCATCGCACCGTTCTTGCAACGCCCCGCGCCCCGTGCGGTGACCCTCTTGTCTCCCCGGGAACGAACTCATGCGCAGATCCAGCATCTTCCTCGTGGCACCCGCCGCGGTCCTCCTGGCGGGGTGCTTCCGCAACGCCGAGAACTCGGCCGATGCCCCTCCGGCCTCGGTCGCCCAGGAAGCCACGGCTCCGGACGACGCCCAGCAGCAGTGCACCCCGCTGGAAAGCCGCGCCTCGAATGCACCCGCCCAGCGCCCCACCTTCCCGCGGCAGACGCGGGCGTGCGCGGTGCGCTCCAACGTGGCCTTCGACGTGATGGTGGTGGCGAGGGGGATCGACAAGCCGTGGGCGGTGGAGCCGCTCCCCGGCGGCGCGGTGCTGGTGACGGAGAAGGGGGGGAGGATGCGCATCGTTTCCGCCACCGGCCAGATCGGCGCGCCGATCGCGGGGGTGCCGGAGGTGGACGCGCGCGGGCAGGGCGGGCTGCTGGACGTGGCGCTGAGCCCGCGCTTCGCCAGCGACCGCACCCTCTACTGGAGCTTCACCGAGCCGCGCAGCGGCGGCAACGGCACCAGCGTTGGGCGCGGCGTGCTCTCGGCGGACCGCACGCGGCTGGAGCAGGTGCGGGTGATCCTGCGCACGCGGCCCACCTACAACAACAACATGCACTTCGGCTCGCGCCTGGCCTTCGGGCCGGACGGGATGCTCTACGTCACCATGGGCGAGCGGTCGGACCGCGCCACGAGGCCGCAGGCGCAGGAGCTGGGCAGCCACCTGGGCAAGACGCTCCGCATCACCACCGACGGCGCGGCGCCGCCGGACAACCCGTTCGTCGGCCGGGCGGGCGCGCTCCCCGAGATCTGGTCGCTGGGCCACCGTAACATCCAGGCCGCCGCCTTCGACCCCCAGGGCAGCTTCTGGGTGATCGAGCACGGCACGCGCGGCGGCGACGAGGTCAACCGCGTGCAGAAGGGGAGGAACTACGGCTGGCCCGTGGTGGCGTACGGCGTGGAGTACTCCGGCGCGCCCATCACCTCCGCCCTCGGCGGCGCGGTCACGCAGCGCTCCGGCTTCGAGCAGCCCAACTACTACTGGGACCCGGTGATCGCCCCGTCGGGCGCGCAGTTCTACACCGGCAACGCCTTCCCCGCGTGGCGCGGCAGCCTCTTCGTGGGCGCCCTGCGCGAGATGCGCCTCGTGCGCCTGACGGTGCAGAACGGCCGCGTCACCGGCGAGGAGCACCTCCTCGCCGACCGCCGCCAGCGCATCCGCGACGTGCGCCAGGGCCCCGACGGTGCCCTCTACATCGTCACCGACGCCGAGAACGGCGAGCTCTGGCGGGTGGCGCCGCGCAGGTAGCAACAGCGGGCTCACACAGAGACACGGAGGCACGGAGATGAAGTCGTCTCCGTGCCTCCGTGTCTCTGTGTGAGGCATGGTGTGCTCCTTGCCCCGCCCGACGGCCCTATGACCAGACCTCTTGGCGAGCAGGTGGTGGTGATCGTGGGCGCGTCCAGCGGGATCGGGCGCGCGACGGCGCTGCACATGGTGGCGCGGGGGGCGCGGGTGGTGGCGGTCGCACGCAACGCCGCCGCGCTCGAGGAGCTGGTGGAGGAGTCCGGCGGGCGGGTGATCGCCGTGCCCGGCGACGCGACGAAGGAAGAGGACATGCGCGCGGTGGCCCGCGCGGCGGAGCGGCGCTTCGGGAGGATCGACACCTGGATCAACAACGCCAGCGTCTACATCCAGGGGCGCGTGCAGGACATCGAGCTCCACGAGTACCGCCGCGTCATCGAGGTCAACTTGGTGGGCGCCATCAACGGCACCCGCTGCGCCCTGGAGCCGATGCTGGGGCAGGGCGGGGGCACCATCATTCTCACCTCGTCCATCCTGGGGCTGCACGGCGCGCCCTACACCAGCGCGTACGCGGCGGCCAAGTCGGGGATCGACGGCTTCGTGGACGCGCTGCGGGCGGAGCTGTGGGGGACGGGCGTGAAGGTGGCCGTCATCTACCCGCCCACGGTGGACACGCCCATCTACCGCAACGCGCGGGGGAAGTTCGGCACGGTGCCGCTCCCCCCGCCGCCCGTCATCACCCCGGAGACGGCGGCGCGCGTCTTCGCCGGGGTCGCGGAGCACCCGCGGCGCGCGCGCACGTTCGGGTTCCTGGGGCACACGTATCCGCGCGTGGCGAAGCTGCTTCCGGCGCCCTTCACCGACGCGCTGCTCCACCGCTTCCTCCAGTACACCATCAGCGACGAGCCCACGGGCCCCGACAACCTGGACGCGCCGCTGCACAGGCCGCGCACCCGCGACGGGTGGATCGAACCGGGTTGGCGCGGCCTCACCCTGCGCAAGCTGGTAAGGACCTTCCCGCAGGAGACCGCCGTGCTCGGCGCCGCCCTGGCGATCCTGGCGGCCGGCGCGGTGCGCCGCATCACCCGGGGATAGACCACACGCACGACCGGAGGCGAACGATGCGCACCACGACGACGATGGAGACGGACGACGACGGGCTGCTGGCGGACTGGATGAAGGGCGCCATCGCGGGCGCCGCCGCGGTGTGGCTGATGGACCGCGCGGGGTGGTACCTGTGGGAGCGCGAGAGCACCGGGAAGCTCCACGAGGAGTTCGTGGCGCGCGTGGACGGGCTGGACCCCGCGCACGTCGTGGCCAACCGCGTGGCCGACGCCGTGGGGCGCCCCCTTTCGCCCAAGCAGCCGCATCCGGCCGGGATCGCGGTGCACTACGGGATCGGGATGGCGCCCGCGATGGCGTACGCGGCCCTCCGCCGCGACATCCCGGAGATCGCGGCGGGGCGGGGGCTGCTCTACGGGTTAGGGCTCTTCCTGGCGGTGGACGAAGGCGCGGCGCCCCTGCTGGGGATCGCCTCCGCGCCGGGCGAGTACCCGTGGCAGGCGCACGCGCGCGGGCTCGTCACCCACCTGCTGCTGGGCGTGGCCACCCACGCCGCGCTCGATCTGCTGGACGCCATGGACTGACTTCGGCGCGATCCCCGCCACCCGCGGCGGAGCACCCGGGAGCGGCGCTTCTCTTGCGTCATCCGTTTACCTCCAGGCCCGGAGGCCCT
>DASVSA010000425.1:0-16358 GCA_036388335.1 Longimicrobium sp.
CGGTATGCTGATCCGTGCAGCGCTGGACCAGCGTTGGGGTTCCCAATAGCGGGGTTTGTTCCAGCGACCCCGCAGCGGGACTTTCAGGCGTACTATGCGCACTCCAGTAGCGGTCCGATTCGGTGCAATAGAGATAGCGAAGGTGCAGAAGTATTCACATTCGCGAAGCAATCCGGACAGTTCTGGGCAAACAGGTCGAGCACCTTCTATGGCGGACGAATGCTGCCCGCCTCAGACGACGTGTTCGCGGCCATTATGAGAATCTAAAGGTAAGGAACCCATGGACGTTGAGCAGAGGCGCTGGTTGCAGAAGTCGCTCGCGGAACGGCTTCAGGCCGAGTCCCTCGAACTCACGCTCGACCAGCGTGGTCGAGTCAGTTGGCTCACTGCGCATCTTGTGGAGTATGTCGAGAGGTGGTGTGGGTTTATCAACCAGGGAGTGCCGGCGGACTCTCTCCTGGCGAGGAACCTCTCTGAGATGGTGGACATCGGGGCAGAGTGAACCAGCATGGAGTTGCGCAATGCTGGAGATGCAGATTTGACTCGTGCGTGGGAGAACTTCCTCGCCATGCACGAACATACCGCGAGTGAGAGTGGCGTGCCGGACGAGTTGGTGGAGCGATTCCGGATTGCTGCGCACGAGTTGCACGCGCGCGCGCTTTCCACTAGAGGGTCAGAGACGGCCTAACCGGAAGCTGGCTGACGATGAAGTGCTCGCCCGGATCCGCCTCGGTTGTTTTCTGGTTCACGCAAGCGGGCGAGAGAACGAGGGGTGGCGGTCTGTCCGCCACCCCTCTGCTGCGCTCGCAGAATGCCTCCCGTTGAGGCGGCACGACAAGCGCAAACGCGCATCACTCTCGCAAGACAACGCGAGCCGGTGAGCTGGGTGGACCTGCCCGGATGTTGTTCTCCGACTCGGCGGGATTTACTCAGAGGAGGAGAGATGCACGCGTTTGGCACATGGGAATTTGAGATCGGTGCACCGCGTGCTGGAAAGGCATTTGACGCGATCGTCCACGCGTTCCCCTGGTGAAATCATGTTCCAAGCGCTTGAAGGCGGGGAAGATCGCCCGGCTGACATTCAGTTTGATTCCGGCGTTCCACTCGCGATGCGGTGGCCCCACGATGATTTGGAGCCACCGCTATACTGGCGAGTCGTGGACTCCCTGGGGTCCCTGATAGAGGAGATATGAGAATACGTACGCTCCAGCTCCTTCAACCGTATGCGCTCGGCCTGGAGAGGCGGCTACCCGCACCCCGCTCGGTTTGACGCACCCAGTTGCGTAGCGCCTCACCCGAGCAGCCGATCTCCTGTGCGATCGGCTGGATGGCGGCCCATTGCGACGCATGCTCATCCGTGTGCTCCAGCACCAACCGGACTGCCCGCTCCCGCACCTCTGCCGGGACTTCGTTGTCTTGGTCATGACTCCAACCTCTCAAGAGTTGGAGCTCCGGCAATCCCGGCGCGGTTCACCCGCGGTCGCGTGCTGGATAAGCAAGTCACCAGAAATGTGACCCAATCCCGACCGTTCCGCTCCCTTGACACATCCAGGCGAGCGGGGTTAGAGTCGTATCTACGGGAAAGGCAGTAGGTCCTGCTTCTCCCCTCACGCGTCCGTCCGAAAGGAGCACCCTGATGAAGTCGAAGTTGCCGTTTCTGAGTGTCCTTGCAGCGCTGTGGTTGAGCACGAGCGCAGTCCATGCCCAGACCTTCTCCTCGCCCGTGGACCCTGGGCAGGGTTGTCGGGGATTCAGCTTCAGAATGAGCGGCGGCGGCGCCGCGGTCGGAGGAGGACTTAAGGACTTCCCGATCGTCGTTGCGGTAGAACCGGGCTCGCCTGCGGAGCAAGCGGGGTTCCTCTTCGGGGACAAGATGGTTTCCGTGAACGGGCACAACTTGGTTGCCGCAGCGTTGGAGATCGCTGGGGGTGCCAACCCACCTAACCTTTGGCGTTTCCCTGCCGGCACGGAGATACCAGTGGTCGTGCTGCGGAACGACACGGAGATTCCCCTGCGGCTTGTTCTCGGCAAGCGCGAGGGTGGGCCACCGCGGGCGGACCGCCCATCCCGCTGCATACCCGTAGAGGCCACGCGATAGCACGTCGGTCTGGGAGGAGGACCTTTGAGGCGCGCTCATAGCTTCGCTGTGCGGCACCGAACATCGTCCCGCGATACATCAACAATGCTTAAACGATTTACACGACCGATCGTCGTGCTGATTTTGCTTGTAGCGGGTGGGCGCGTTGCCGCACAGGAGCAGACTGCATCCGACGACGCCGTGCTGCGGCAAATTCGATCGGAGGCTCTCGACCGATCTGAACTGGAACGGTTGGCGCAGGTGCTGCTAGACTCAATCGGGCCGCGTCTGACCGGTTCGCCCGGCGCACAGAGCGCGCACGACTGGGCCGTCCGGGAACTCGGCCGATGGGGGATCGCTGCACGGAATGAGCAGTACGGCACCTGGACTGGATGGAGGCGGGGGGTCGTGCACGTTGACCTGCTTCAGCCGAGGCCCCGCAGCCTGGAGGCAGTTCTGCCGGCGTGGAGCCCTGGTACGGATGGTCGAGTGGAAGGGGCGGTGGTGGCGGTTCCCGAGGGGCTCGACAGCATTGGCTTCCGGCGGTGGCTCGCCGGCGTCCGGGGCAAGTTCGTCCTGGTCACGCCACCCGTTACGAGTTGCCGCCCTCGGAGCGATTGGCAGCAGTGGGGATCGCCGAACGAACTCGCACGGGTGGAAAGCGACCAACGTGAAGTGGTTCGTCGCTGGGTGGATTGGGTCACGTTCTACACGAAGCGATCGCCGATGCATCTGCCAGAGCTACTCGCAGACGCGGGAGCCGCGGGGCTACTCCTGAACGCGTGGACAGGTGGTTGGGGCACAGAGCGGGTACAGGCTGCGCCCGGACGGCGGCTCCCCGCCGTCAACCTGAGCTGTGAGGACTACGGGCTGCTCAGCCGGCTGGCCGCGAATGCACAGGGACCGGTTATCCGGATGGAGATCGACGCCGCGTTCGCCGCGGAAGTGCCCGCGATAAACACCCTCGCGGAAATCCGCGGTCGAGAGCGGCCGCAGGAGTACGTCGTCCTGTCGGCGCACTTCGACTCCTGGGACGCGGCATCCGGCGCGACGGACAACGGTACGGGATCGGTGCTGATGATGGAGGCGATGAGAATCCTGCGTAAGCACCACCCTCGTCCGAGACGCACAATCTTGCTCGGCCTCTGGGGTGGTGAGGAGCAGGGACTCAACGGCTCACGAGCCTTCGTAGCGGACCATCCTGCGGTGGTTCAGAACATACATGTCGTGCTGAACCAGGATAGCGGCACCGGACAGATCGAGGGGATCTCCATGGAGGGGTTCACCGAGGTTGGGCCGTACTTCCGGCGGTGGCTGTCAGTCCTTCCGGGGACGTCATCATCGGAGATCCGTCTGACGGACCCGGGGCTGCCGAGTACCGCTAACACCGACCACGCGTCGTTCGTTTGTGCGGGGGTGCCCGCCTTCAACTTGAGCTCGCGGAGCTGGGGTTATCAAGCCTATACCTGGCACACCAACCGTGATACGTACGACAAGATCGTTTTCGCCAATTTGCGCCGAAACGCCGCGCTCGTGGCGATGCTGGCCTACCTGGCCGCCGAGGAACCGGAGCTGCTTCCACGCACCTTCGATCCCGAGCCGATCCATCCTACGACCGGAGTGCGAATGCGCAGGGCACGCTGCTCGCCTCCCGCGCGTAAAAGTCGAGATGTCGATCATGATTCACATTAGCAGCACCACTCGAGGAGATCGACAGCTCACCTGACCTGCTCCCCGGAAGCTGGTCCAGTTATTCTCCGACTCAGCGGGATCTACCCAGAGGAGGGGAGATGCGGAAGAGCCGGTTTACGGAAGAGCAGATCATCGCGGTGCTGCAGGAGGGCGAGGCCGGAGCCAAGGTGGAAAACCTCTGCCGCAGGTATGGGATCAGCCGCGACACCTACTATGCATGGAAGAAGAAGTATGGTGGGCTGGGCGTTTCGGAAGCGCGCCGTCTGAAGCAGCTCGAAGAGGTGAACGCCCGACTCAAGCGCATTGTGGCCGACCAGGCGCTGAATGTGATGGTGCTGAAGGAGCTGCTGGGAAAAGGATCGTGACTTCCTCCCAGCGGTGCGCGGTCGTAACAGAGCTCCAAGCCGCACACGGCATCTCCGAGCGCCGGGCGCTGCGCTGGACCGGCTTCCCACGCGCGAGCATGCGGTACCGGAGCCGCCGGCCCGAACAGGCTCCTGCGTGGGCGGATCCGGGCGCACGCCGCAAATCGGCCGGGCTCCGGCTACCGGCGCATTCAGGTGCTTCTGCATCGCGAAGGCTGGCGGGTCAACGAGAAGCGGGTGTACGGTCTCTACCGAGACGATGGACTGGCAGTCCGGCGGAAGGGGAAGCGGAAGAGGAGCGCGGCGCCTCGCCTGGTGCGTGCGCCGCTCACGGCGGCGAACCGACGCTGGCAGCCGAGCCTTCGATGCATGGCCCTATGCGCGGGGCGTGAAGCTGGAGTACATCCAGCCAGGTAAGCCGGTGCAGAACGCCTTCATGGATAACTTCAACGGCAGCTTCCGCGACGAGTGCCTGAACCTGCACTGGTTCCAGAGCCTGGCGGATGCGAAGCGCGTGATCGAGAATTGGAGGGAGGACTACAACAGCGTGCGGCCGGCATAGTTCATTGCGGGGCTGCACCCCCCGAGCGTGGGCCGACCACCACAAGGGCTGCGTCGCTCCGCTTGCCACCCCCGCTGGAACAGCTGTCAGGGAATAACTGGACTAACAACGGGGAGCAGGTCAGAAGACCACGTGGGCCGCTACGGCACGCGCGCGAAGGTGTTGACGATCCCCGGGAGCAGCCGGCTCGCCGAGGCCACGCGCCCGCTGGCGTCGCGCGCGAAGGCGATGCGGATGATGGCGCCGCCGGGCGACAGGTAGTCGAACTCGAACAGCGACGGGCCGATCGGCTCCATGCGCAGCTCGCGGCCGGACGGCTCGACGAGGGCCAGCACCGAGTCGCGCGCGACGATGCGGACGATCCCGCCGCGCGGCCCTCGGTACTCGCCGATGTAGGCCGCGAGCGAGCCCGCGGCGGCCCTGGTCAGGCGTGGCGTGAACACGGCGTCGCGCGTGCTCTGCGCGTGCGTCACGCGCCACCCTGCGCCATCGCGCTCCAGCACCGTGGCGTAGCGGTACGCGCTCGTAGCCATCCCGGCGCTCTCGGTGGAGCGTGTAGTGGCGAGCGCGACACCGGGCGCCACCATCCGCACCGTCTCTTCGCTCCAGCCGAAGGTGGGAGGCGCGCTCGCGGCGAAGGTCACCGCCTGCGCGATGATGGCGGCCCGGTCGAACGTGCGCCCGCTGCTGAGCGTGGCCGACAGCGGGCGCGCCGAATGCGCCTCCAGGAATGCCGTGTCTCCGGTGGCCAGGGCGCGCCACCAGCCGCGCTGCGTCTCCAGCGCGCCCGCGGTGTCGGAGGATGCGGCGTCGCGCGGCGTGGTCCGGACGGTCACGCAGGCGGCGAGGCACAGCGACAGCAGGAGCGCGGTGGTGCGGGGGAGTGCGCGCATGGCGATGTGAAGGGGCGGCGGGGAGTCGATGCCCGGACGGGATCTCGCCAATCTACCCGCGCCTGGCGACGGAGCCCAGCTTCTCGTACATCCGCTGCGACGCGCGGCAGAACCGCGGCCCTTCGGCCGTTCACTGGACGTTCAGTGGACGGCCGGCGCCGTCCAGGCGAACGGAGGCGCGAGGGAATCAGGCGGAATCGCGCGGGCGCGGTCGTTGCCTCGTGTGCCGGCATGCCTCCCCTGCCCGCGCCCCCGCAATCCGCTCACGACGCAGCGCTCGCCCGCGTGGACGCGTGGTTCTCGTCGCGCGGATGGGAGCCGTTCGCGTTTCAGCGCGAGGTGTGGGAGGCGTACCGCGAGGGCGGGAGCGGGCTGGTGCACGCCGCCACCGGCACGGGAAAGACGTACGCCGCGTGGCTGGGCCCGGTGCTGGAGTGGATGGAGGAGAACCCGGCGGGCGGAAAGGCGCCGGGGCTGCGGGTGCTCTGGATCACCCCGCTGCGCGCCCTGGCGGCGGACACGGAGGCGGCGCTCCGCACGGCGCTGGAGGGGCTCGGCGTGGGCTGGACGCTGGAGTCGCGCACCGGAGACACCTCCGCGGCGGCCAGGGCGCGGCAGCGGCGGCGCCTGCCGAGCGCGCTGCTCACGACACCGGAGTCGCTATCTCTCTTCCTGACGCGGCCGGACGCGCCCGAGCTGTTCGGCGACCTGCGCGCGGTGGTGGTGGACGAGTGGCACGAGCTGATGGGGAGCAAGCGGGGCGTGCAGACGGAGCTGGCGCTGGCCCGCCTCCGCCGCTGGCGGCCGGGGCTGCGCACCTGGGCGCTCTCCGCCACCATCGGCAACCTGGGCGAGGCGCTGGCGACGCTGCTGGGTGACGGCACGCCGGGCCGCATCGTCCGTGGCGAGGAGCCCAAGCCGGTGAGGATCGACGCGCTGATCCCCGCGCGCATCGAGCGCTTCCCCTGGGCCGGGCACCTGGGCACGCAGATGGTGCCCCAGGTGGCCGCCGCGGTGGGGGAGGGGAAGACCTCCATCGTCTTCACCAACACGCGCTCGCAGACGGAGATCTGGTACCAGGCGCTGCTGGCCGCGTGCCCCGAGTGGGCGGGGCAGATCGCCCTTCACCACGGCTCGCTGGACCGCGGCACGCGCGACTTCGTGGAGGGCGGGCTGCGCACGGGCCGCCTGCGTTGCGTGGTGGCCACCTCGTCGCTCGACCTGGGGGTGGACTTCTCGCCCGTGGACCGCGTGCTCCAGGTGGGGAGCCCGAAGGGAGTTGCGCGCCTCCTCCAGAGAGCGGGCCGCAGCGGCCACCGGCCGGGCGTGGAAAGCCGCGTCACCTGCGTCCCGACGAACGCGCTGGAGCTGGTGGAGGTGGCCGCGGCGCGCGACGCGGTGAAGGCGGGAGTGATCGAGAGCCGCCTTCCCGTGGAGCGCCCGCTGGACGTCCTGGCGCAGCACGTGGTCACGGTGGCGCTGGGCGGCGGCTTCCGGCCGCACGAGCTGCTGGCCGAGGTGCGCTCCACCCGCGCGTACGCCGGGCTGCGCGACGACGAGTGGGCGTGGATCCTGGATTTCGTGTCGCGGGGCGGCGAGGCGCTGCAGGCGTACCCGGAGTACGCGCGCGTAGTGCCCGGCGACGATGGATGGTGGCGCGTGGAGGACGGCGCCATCGCGCGGCGGCACCGGCAGTCGGTGGGCACCATCGTGAGCGACGCGTCCGTCAGCGTGAAGTACCTGAAGGGTCCGCGGCTGGGCTCGGTGGAGGAGTCGTTCATCGCCCGCCTGCGCCCCGGCGACCGCTTCATCTTCTCCGGCAAGCCCGTGGAGTTCGTGCGCGTGCGCGAGATGACCGCGTGGGTGAGGAAGGCGCCGAGCGTGAAGGGCGCCATCCCCCGCTGGATGGGCGCGCGCATGCCGTTGTCCACGGAGCTGGCGGCGGCGCTGCGGAAGCGGCTGGAGGAGGCGCGCGAGGGAGTCTTCCGCGACCCGGAGATGGAGGCGGTGAGGCCCATCCTGGAGATCCAGGCGCGCTGGAGCCGCATCCCCGCGGCGGACGAGCTGCTGGTGGAGCGGGTGAAGACGCGCGAAGGGTTCCACCTCTTCTTCTTCCCCTTCGAGGGGAGGCTGGTGCACGAGGGGCTGGCCGCGCTGCTGGCGTACCGCATCTCGCGCCTGCGCCCGATATCGTTCACCCTGGCCGCCAACGACTACGGCGTGGAGCTTCTCTCCGCCGACGAGGCGCCGCTGGACGAGGCGCTGGCCGCCGGCCTGCTGAGCCCGCGCGGGCTGCTGGAAGACATCCCGGCCTCGCTGAACGCCAGCGAGATGGCCAAGCGCCAGTTCCGCGAGATCGCGCGCGTGGCGGGCCTCGTCTTCCCCGGCCTGCCGCACGCGGGGAAGACGGCGCGCCAGCTCCAGGCCTCCAGCGGCCTCTTCTTCGACGTCTTCCAGCGCTTCGATCCGGAGAACCTGCTCCTGGGCCAGGCCCATCGCGAGGTGCTGGAGCGCCAGCTGGAGAGCAGCCGCCTGGGCCGCACGCTGGAGCGCCTGGCCGCCAGCCGCGTGGTCGTCACGCATCCCAAACGCACGCCGCCGCTTGCCTTTCCGCTGCTGGTGGACCGGGCGCGCAACCGCGTGTCCAGCGAGTCGCTGGCGGACCGGGTGAGGAAGATGCAGGTGCAGCTGGAGCGGGCGGCGGATGGGTGAGAACGGCGGGGCTCACACAGAGACACAGAGACACAGAGGAGCCGTGATGCGTGGTTTTGCCGTCGGGTGCGTTGCGCTCGTGCTGGCAGGGTGCGCGGCGGAGGGGGCGCCGGGGGCGAAGGCGCTGGTGCCCGCGCGTGCCGCCGGGGAGGCGCGCAGGGTGGCGGTCACCTTTGACGACCTGCCGTGGGGGCGCATGCGGGCGTACAGCGACGCCCAGGTGGCGGAGCTGACGGGGCAGCTCGTGGGGCAGATAACGTCCGCCGGGATGCCGGCGCTGGGGTTCGTGAACGAGGAGAAGCTGGAGGGCGGCACCGGGCGGGAGGCGCTGCTGCGGCGGTGGGTGGATGCGGGGCTGGAGCTGGGGAACCACACCTACTCGCACCCGTCGTTCTGGACGACGCCGCGCGAGCGGTACCAGGCGGAGGTGCTGGATGGCGAGCGGGTGACGCGCCGGCTGATGGCCACCCGGGGGACGCGTCCGCGCTTCTTCCGCCACCCGTACCTGAACACCGGGCCGGACCTGGCGACCAAGGAAGCCTTCGAGCGGTTCCTGGCCTCGCACGGGTACCAGGTGGCGCCGGTGACGGTGGACAACCACGACTACCTCTACGCCTTCGCGTACGACCGCGCGCTGGCCCGCCGCGACAGCGCGGCGATGCGCCGGCTGGGTGCGGACTACGTGCGCTACATGGACACGACCTTCGCCTTCTACGAGGCCCTGTCCCGCCGGCTGCTGGGGCGCGAGCCGGCGCAGGTGCTCCTCCTTCACGCCAACGCGCTGAACGCGGAGTACCTGGACGAGCTGGCGGCGGTGATGCGCCGGCGCGGCTACACCTTTGCGCCGCTGGACCGGGTGATGACGGACCCCGCCTACCGGCAGCCGGACCGCTACACGGGGCGCGCGGGGATATCGTGGCTTCAGCGCTGGGCCATCACGCGCGGCGTGGACCCGGGAGAGCCGCCCCCCGTCACGCCGTGGGTGGCGGAGGCGGCCGCGCCGGACCGGTAGAGCCGCGCAACCTCCGCGGGCGGCCCGACGTACGAGGGATGTAACCCGAACCACTGAGATCAACGATGTCGATGCTGTCGCGGCTGGATGATGCAGTCGAGTTCGCGGAGAACCCGGAGCCACGCTGCCCGTGCGTCCTCCTGCTGGACACCTCCGGCTCCATGGCCGGCGAGCCGCTGGAGGCGATGCTGGACGGGCTGGAGACCTTTCGCTTCGACCTGGCGGTGGACCCGCTGGCGGCGCGGCGCGTGGAGGTGGCGGTGGTGACCTTTGACAACGCCGTTCGCGTGGTGCAGGACTTCGCCGCGCCGGACCAGTGGGAGGTCCCCGCCCTGCGCGCCGAGGGGCAGACGCGCATGGCCGCCGCCATCGCCCGCGCCCTGCAGCTGGTGGAGGAGCGCAAGGCCGCCTACCGCGCCTACGACATCGGCTACTACCGCCCCTGGATCTTCATGGTGACCGACGGCGAGCCGCAGGGTGAGCCCGCCGAGGCCGTGGCCGCCGCCGCCCAGGAGCTGCGCGAAGCCGAGGCCGCCAAGCGCGTGGCCTTCTTCGCCGTGGGCGTGGAGAACGCCAACCTCCGTCGGCTGGCGCAGATCTCCGTGCGCGCCCCGCTGCGCCTCAAGGGCCTCAACTTCCGCGAGATGTTCGTGTGGCTCTCGCGCAGCATGCAGGGCATCGCCCACTCGCGCCCCGGCGACGAGATCGCGCTGCCCCCTCCGAGCGGCTGGGCTCAGCTGTAAGAAGAGAAGTGCGTGAGTGCGTTGAAGTGCGTGAGTGCGTGGGCACTGATGTCGGGATGGGTGCGCGGCGAAGGTGGCCCTCACCTCCCGACCTCCTCCCCCAAACTGCTGGGGGAGGAGGCGATTTCCACAGCTCCGGGCGACGAAGCGGCACCTGCCCAGCCGCGGCCTCCGTGACGCCTGGCCGCGGCTCGATGGACGGAGTGCGCCCCCCTCTCCCAGTATTGGGAGAGCGGGGGCCGGGGGGGTGAGGGCCCCCCCTTCAGCGCGCCGCAGCCCTCTGCCCCACGCGCTCGCCGTAAACGCACTAACGCACTAACGCACTAACGCACTAACGCACTAACGCACTCACGCACTTCCAACCTCGCCCGCGGCCCGACGCCCCGCGCGAACAGACGGAAACCCCTTGCGTCCCACCATCCCATGACCAACATCCTCCACCTCCGCGCGCGCGGCGTCACGCTGAGCCTGGACCCGTCGCTGGAGCTGGGCGCGGGCGGGGAGGCGCGCGTCTTCGCGCTTCCCGGCGACGCGGAGCGGGTGGCCAAGATCTACCGGCACCCGTCGCCCGAGCGCGCCCGCAAGATCGCGCGGATGATCGCGCATCCGCCGCTGCTGGGGCCCGATCCCGAGGGCGCGGTGCGGCTCGCGTGGCCGCAGGAGGGGGTGGTGGACGAGGAGGGGCGTCCCGTGGGCTTCCTGATGCCGCGCGCCGAGGGGCCGCGCATCTTCGAGTTCTACAACCCGGTCACGCGCCGCGCGCAGGCCCCGCTCTTCCACTACGGGCTCCTGCACCGCGCGGGCACCAACCTGGCCGCCGCGTTCGCCGCGCTCCACGCGCGCGGGTACCTGGTGGGCGACGTCAACGAGTCCAACATCCTGGTGGCCCCCGAGGGCTCCGTCACGCTGGTGGACACGGACAGCTTCCAGGTGCCCGACGCCGCCGGCGTCTTCCGCTCCGGCGTGGGGCGGCCGGAGTTCACGCCCCCCGAGCTGCAGGGGATGGCGTTCGCCGCCGTGGACCGCACCGCGGCGCACGACCGCTTCGGGCTGGGCGTGCTCCTCTTCCTCCTGCTGATGGAGGGGACCCACCCCTTCGCCGTGCGGGTGGGGGCGGGCTCCGCGGAGCCGCTGCCGCTGGAGGGGCGCATCCGCGCGGGGATGTTTCCGTATGCGGGGTCGCGGCCCGCGCGCGCCGGATGCCTGCCGCCGCGGCTGGCCCTCCCCTTCGGCGTGGTGCACCCGGCGGTGAGGGAGCTGTTCGAGCGCTGCTTCGTGGACGGACACCTGGACCCCGCCGCGCGCCCCGCCGCTCCCGAGTGGCGCGACGCGCTTGCCGCCGCCGAAGCCGAGCTCCGCCGCTGCGACCTCAACCCGCAGCACCGCTTCGGCACACACCTGGGCGAATGCCCCTGGTGCGAGCGCACCCGCCTCCTGCGCGGCCGCGATCCCTTCCCCGCGACGGCGGCGGCCGCGCGCCTGGCCCCGGCCCGTGCCCGCCGCGCGCCGGCCGCGACGCCCGCGCCCGTCCCCGCCGCGGCTGCGGTGCCGGTGCAGCAGCGTCCGCGCTCGCGGGCGGTCCGGCAGCCCCGGAGCCCCGCGCAGGCGCTGGGCGCGCTGCGGCGTACGGTGGCGGATCCCGCCGTGTGGGTCTTCCCCTTCCTCCTCCTGGCGATCCTGCCGCTGGGGGTGGGGCAGCTCGTGGCGGCGGTCGCGGCGCTCGCGCTGGGGCTGTTCGCGCTGCAGCCGCGCCGCACGCCGCGAGATTGGGGGCGCCTTGTCACCATGACCTTCGCGCTCACGATCCTCTTCGGGCTGGCGGCGGACCGGGTGCGCGCGCCCGACGACATCCCGCCGCCCATCTACGACGAGCCGAGCCCCCCTCCGCCGATCACCGGACAGAACGGGGAGAGCACGTACGACATCAGCACCGTGACCGAGGCGCCGCGGCTGCAGAACCGCGCCGCGGTGGCCCGGGCGCTGGAGCGCGCCTACCCGCCGCTGATGCGCGACGCCGGGGTGGGCGGCACCGCCCTGCTCAGCTTCCGCATCGACGCGGAGGGCTACGTGAACGCCGAGTCCATCGAGGTCCTGGAGTCCAGCAACGAACAGTTCTCGAACGCCTCCATCGCCGTCGTCGAGCGGATGCGCTTCGAGCCGGCCCGCGTCCACGGCCGCCGCGTCCCGGTGCGGGTGCAGATCCCCATCACCTTCCAGCCGCAGCTTTGATCAACAGAAGGCCTCACACAGAGGCACAGAGACACGGAGAGAAGGTTTTCTCCGTGCCTCTGTGCCTCTGTGTGAGATTCCTTTTTTCAGGCAGTCGCGATGTGGTTCCCCTCGCGGAGCTCCCGCAAAGCGGCTCCGATCTGCTCGCGGGAGAAGTTCGGCTTGATCTCGTGGACCTCTTCCACGAGCGCATCCTCGGCGAGCCGGGTGCCGCGCCGCCGGGCGTCCCGCTCCGCGAACACGAGGGTGGCGCGCAGCTCCAGCTCCTTGGTGGTCATCCCCCCGAACTCGTCCACGATCTCGCCGATGGCTTCCACGTGGGGACGGACCGAATCGGCTCCCAGCGCCCGGATCCACTCGGACTTGGCGCCCGGCGAGATCTGAAATCCTCCCTGGCGCGTATCATTGGTCACCTCCACGCCCTGCTTCGCCGTCAGCGTGTGAAGGTCCGCGGAAAGATCGGAGCTGTAGGGGCCGTAGGTGTGGAGCGGGAACTCGTATCCCGTGTCGACGCCGTGCAGCTCCTGGAGGAGGTACGTCAGCTTCTGCAGCGCGGTGCGCCCGAAGGGACGGCCCTGCATGCGCTCCGCCAGCTCGATGATGAGCGCGTACTGGTTCCAGGTCTGCTGTCCACCGGCCATGATTCCGCTCCGTCAGTTCGCGTGGATGCCCTGCACGATCCGCCTTGCTTCCCCAGCCTGCCCGTACCCGACGTACACCATCTGCTTTTCGGAGGGAGCGAGCCCCTTCACCGCGGCCGAGAGCTGCGACAGACCGACCAGATTCTGGGGCGGCGGCGCGTCGCGCGCAACCTGGATCTCGAGGTCGGGCTTGTACCACGAGCTCTTTGCGGAGCGCACCACGGGGCCGAGCGCCTGCAGCGCCTCGACCACGCGCTCCAGCTGCCGGTGGTCGGCCTCTTCCATCACTTCGCGCGTCTCGTACACCATCCTGTGGTGCTGGCGCTTCAGCAGCCGGTCACCGTGCACACCCGCGACGCCCTCCTCGATCAGCGAGAGCGCACGCCAGTCCGTCCAGCGGAGATAGCGGCGGAGGTTGGCCTCGCCGGTGGGCGGCGGAAACCGCCCGGGCTCCGTGAGACCTTCATCCACCTGCTGGGTGCGCAGCAGTTCCGCCATGGCGTCGGCGACGTGCAGGTCGTAGGCTACGCGCGTCTTGTGCAGATAGACCTGGGTAAACATCTGGTAACGCGCCCACAGCAGCGATTCGGCCGCGTGCCAGCCGCCCTCCTCGATCGCCAGCAGCGGTCCACCCGCGCCAGGGTCCTCCACGGCCGTGAGCGAGGCGATGATGCGGCGCAGATCGTACCGCCCGTAGTCCACTCCCAGGTGGTACGAGTCGCGGAGCAGGTAGTCCGCGCGGTCCGCGTCCAGCTGGCTGGAGACGAGCTGCCGCCAGAACAGCATCCTCCTGGACTGTATGCTCCCATCGATGAGAGCGGCTACCTCCTCCGCGCGGATCGCGAGGTCGTTGTGGGGGTGGTGGTCGATCACGTCCGCCATCAGCGTGCGGATGAGGGCGGCGGAGTACTCCTCGTGCTTGAACCGTCGGCCAGTGGCGGGGTCCGCCGGCATCAGGTCTTCGCCCGCGTGCGAGAAAGGCGCGTGCCCCACGTCGTGGAGCAGTGCCGCGAGCCTTACCGTCGTCCGGTCCTTGTCGATCCCCGCTTCCGAGAAGTTGAACTCGCGCAGCAGATCGCCGCGGTGGCCGCAGATCTGGTCGAACATCCTCGTCGCGGTGTGCATCACGCCCAGGGAGTGCTCGAAGCGCGTGTGCACCGCGCCCGGGTACACCATCTCCGTCCACGCCAGCTGCCGGATGCGCCGCAGCCGCTGGAACACGGGGTGGTTGACGACCTCCCACTCCCACGGCGTCAGCTCGACGAACCCGTGGATGGGGTCGCGGATCTCCAGTCTCCTGGCGCGCGGCAAACCGCCTCCCGGATGATGTGGCCGAACAAAATCCGAACTTCATGGTAGACGAGAGCCGCGCGACACGCAAGCTCTCGATCGCGTGATTCGTGCTGAAGTCGCGGCTTTCAGGGGGCTCCGTTCGATAGCGGCCACGAGCGGTACGGGACGCGGCTGGCGCGTGGCCGTGTCGTGGCCCAGCGGGTATGCTGTCGGCGGGCGCACCTCGCGGTGTCGGTTTTCTGGATCAACTTGCGGGAGGAACGCGGCTGGATGAGCATGGAAGCGGTGATCGCGGGTGAGCGGGTGGTGCTGCTGCCGGAGCGCGCGGTGTTCCGGCCGGGGACGGGGCAGCTGCTGGTGGCGGATGCTCACTGGGGGAAGGCGGCCACCTTTCGCGCGGCGGGGATCGCGGTGCCGGGCGGGACGACGGCGGAGGGGCTGGGGCGGATCGACGCGGCGCTCGCGCGCACGGGGGCGGGGGAGATCGTCTTCCTGGGCGACCTCTTCCACGCGCGGCAGGGGAAGTCCGCGGCGGTGCTGCAGACGGTGCGCGCCTGGAGGGCCCGGCACCCCGCGCTGCGCCTGGTGCTGGTGCGCGGCAACCACGACCGCGGCGCCGGCGATCCGCCCGCCGATCTGGGCTTCGACGCCGTGGACCCGCCGGTGGCGTCGCCGCCGTTCGTGTACACGCACCATCCGGAGCCGGACGGGCGCGGGTACGTGCTGGCCGGCCACCTCCACCCCGCCGCCGTGCTGCGCGGCCCCGGCCGCATGCGCGAGCGCCTGCCCTGCTTCCACTTCGGGGCGCGGGTGGGGGTGCTTCCCGCGTTCGGGGCGTTCACCGGCGCGGCCACCGTGGCGCCGTCGCCGGGAGACCAGGTGTTCGTGGTGGCCGGCGACGAGGTGCTGCGGGTGGGGTGAACGGCGGGCTCACACAGAGGCACGGAGACACAGAGAGGTGCCGGAAACGAGCGAGCGCGTTTAGATTACGGTCCCCCACCCCCGCGGTTCCCCCAGCCAGAGGAAAATCTCCCCATGAGCGATCTCTCCGTTTCCGTGCCGCAGGCCGGCACCGCCGCGCGCGGCAGCTTCCACATCGGCATCGCGACGCTGACGGCGGCGGCGTGCGCGCTGTTCGCCACGTACCTGGCCCGGAGCGTACCGAACGCGCAGGGGCTGGCGTACTCGGCCGAGGGGCTGGAGAACCTCGGGCAGGTGATGGCGCCGCTGGTGCTGATGGCGCTCTTCGTGGAGCGGGCCTGCGAGGTGGTGATCAGCGCGTGGCGCGACCCTGGCGCGCAGACGCTTCAGCACCACGTGGAGGCCGCCGCGCCGGACAGCGCTCCCTTCGCGCAGCGCTCGCTGGACCACTACCGGCTCAACACGCAGCGGCTCGCCTTCATCATCACCTGCACCCTGGCGCTTTTCGGGGCCCTGGTGGGAGTGCGCGCCATCGAGCCGCTGCTGGCGGACGGGATGCTCGCGGGGCTCAGGAACAGCAACCCGAGCCAGTTCCACTGGTTCCACCGCTTCGACATCATCATCACCGCCCTCCTGGTGGGCGGCGGCGCCGACGGGATGCACCGCATCGTGAGCACGTTCACGGACTTCCTGAACTCCACGCGCAAGCGCATCACGGACGCGCCGCCCGCGCAGGGCTGAACGAGCGTGAGGTCCATAGGAACGGGGCACGGGGGACTCTCCCGGTGCCCCGTTTCGTTTTGCCGGTCCCGCGGAACGGGCGGTGAAGCCCCAGTTTCAGCGTTGATCGGGGGCGTTCACTGCGCTCATCTTCCGTTAACCGTTCCCGCGCAACCTTTATGGCGCTCGTTCCGTCCGATAGATGCGGCCGGAACACTTCTCCGGCGCCGCACCGGCTCCCCGCCGGAGCGCAATGCATGCATATCTGACGCGAGGTCGTTCCCATGTCTGCCCACCTGCTCCGCACCGCCGCCGCCGCCGCCATCCTCTCGCTCGTCGCGCTCGGCGAAGCCCGCGCCCAGGAGGCCTTCGCTTCCTCGGATGCCGCCACCGTGGAGAGCGGCGCGCCCGCCGCGGAGGTGCTGAAGGTGGAGGCCCGCGCGACCGGCAGCGCGTACCAGGTGATCGCGCGGAGCCACTCCGCCTGGCTGGCCGGCC
>DASVSA010000426.1:0-11535 GCA_036388335.1 Longimicrobium sp.
CGTACCTGGCGCAGGCGCTCGTGCACCTTGCGCTCAAGGTGTCGTACCTGGTGTGGCGCTTCGGGCGGCGCATGACCGACCGCTACGGGGCCGTGGAGGCCGACCGCCTGCGCTCGCTGCTGGAGGTGGACGACTCGTCGCCGCTCTCGCCGGGGCAGATCTCGCCCCTGGTGGAGCTCATCACCATCCCCGACGAGGAGCTGATCGCCGCCTTCCACTTCGACTCGCTGAGCATCGAGGCCGGCGGCGCCCTGCGCCCGCTCCGGCCGATGGTGGCGGCGCTCCAGCACATCCGCACGCGGCTGGACGCCAGCGCGCCCGCGGAGACCACGCTCGGCACGATGGTCTGAGGCCACCACGAGCACGGGTGCCGTCCCGGTTTCCGGGGTGGCTGTAAACCTCCCATCCGGCGAAGCATGCCGGGGGGAGGTTTCTCGTCGTGCACGCCCGGCGGGCGGCGCGGCCACCCCCCTTCGTCAGTCGTGCCGGATGGCGTCGATGGGCGAGAGCCGGGCGGCGCGCAGGGCCGGGTAGGTCCCGAAGACGAGCCCCACCGAGGTCGCGCACAGCACCGCGAACAGCAGGGTGGGCCACGACAGGGCGGCGTACACGGGCTGGCCAAGGGTGGCGCGCACCGCGGCGGTGGTCGCGAAGGCGCCCAGCAGCCCCAGCACCACCCCGGCCCCGCTCCCCATGGCGGCGATCGCCACCGACTCGGCCAGGAACTGGGCGAGCACGTCCCGGTGGCGCGCACCCACCGCCTTCCGCACCCCGATCTCACGGGTGCGCTCGGCCACCGAGGCCAGCAGCACGTTCATGATGCCGATGCCGCCCACCAGCAGCGAGATCCCGGTGATGGCTCCCATCACGATCCGGAAGATCCGCATCCCGCTCTGCACCTGCGCCAGGCGGACGTCCGATGTGGACACCTCCACTCGCTCCTCCCAGCGCCGGAAACGCCGGGCCGCCCAGTCCTCCGCGCGCTCCCGCAGCGGGGCCACCGCTTCCAGGGTGGTGGCACGCAGGACGAGCGAGGGCGCCGGGGGCGGCGCGCCCCCGGCGCTCACCTCGGCCAGCAGCCGGAGCGGCACGTACGCGAAGTGGTTGTCCTTGCCCATGGCGGGCGGCTCCAGCACCCCGATCACCCGCAGGGGCCGCCGGCCCGCGCGCACCTCGCCGCCGATCATCGCTTCCGGCGCGTAAGGGTTGGCCAGGGCGGCCGCCAGCCCGTGCGAGAGCACCACCACCGCGGCCCCGCGCCGCTCCTCGAGCGCGGTGAAGAAGCGCCCGTGCAGCAGATCGAAGCTGTCGAACTCCAGGGCGCTGTCCAGCGCGCCCATGGCCATGGCGCCGCGCCGCCTGGCGAAGGGCCCGCCGGTGAAGATGGCGTTCACGCTGGTGATGAGCCCCACCGACTCGACCCCTTGCAGCGCCGCCGCGGCCTCCGCGTCCCGGCGCGTGAAGACGGGATAATCCTCGTTCGGAATGACGAAGCCGTCCACCTCGCGGGTGGTGCGGGGAGAGACCTGCACCGTCTGCAGACCCGTGGTCCGCTCCAGCTCGTCCCGCCCGTAGCGTTCCATGCCATCGGCCAGGGAGAGCACCGCCACCAGCGAGGCCACCCCAATCACCATCCCCAGCGTGGCCAGGCCGCTGCGCAGCCGGTTCCCCCGCAGCGCGTCCAGCCCGGTCCGCACCGAGGCGAGGCCCGCCACCACGTCCGCCGCCGTGCCTTGCCGGCGCTGTGCCCCTTCGCCCCCCGGGGCCGCCCTGCCCGAGCTCCACATCTCCGCTCCTCCCGTAACCGTATGGGACGCCTGCCTCCTGAACATTATCAAATTCGATAATGTTGAGCTTGCGGCACGCTTGTCAAGGTGGGGCGCCCGTGGACGGCGGCGGCGGCTCGCCTCCACGCGAGGGCGGGCCGCCTCGCCGCCGACGGGTTGACAATCCCGCCGTGGGCTTTCATTATCAAAAATGAAAACATTCAGGGAGGAGCCCGTGCAGCCATCCAGTCCGGAGTCCAGGGCCGAGCTGATCTTCCACCCGGTGCGGATGCGCATCCTGCAGGCGCTCCTGCGCATGGGGAAGCTGACGCCCGGCGAGCTGGGGAAGACACTGGCCGACGTTCCCCCCGCCACGCTCTACCGGCACCTCAACCGGCTGGCGGCGGGTGGGATCGTCCAGGCCGTCGAAGAGCGCCCGGTGCGGGGAGTGGTGGAGCGCGTGTACGCCGTGTCCCTGGCCGGCGCGTCGCTGGGCCCCGACGAGTTGGCGCACGCGGGGCGCGAGGACCACATCCGGTACTTCACCGTGTTCCTGGCCGGCCTGCTCGACGACTTCCAGCGCTACCTGGACGCGCCCTCCGCCGACTTCGCGCGCGACGGAGCGGGCTACCGGCAGATCCCGCTGTACCTGAGCGACGAGGAGCTGGCCGGCTTCACGGCGGAGCTCAACCGCGTGATCCAGGGCGCACTGCTCAACGAGCCGCGCCCCGGCCGGCGGCGGCGCGTCCTCACGCGGATTATTCTACCATCACCGGAGCACGACACCGATGAGCGAGACGATGACCGCCGCCCATGACCGGGTGGCCGAGGATAAAGAATTCAAGGACCGGCTCGCCCGCCAGCGCCGGTCGTTCCAGGCGGCGCTCCCCCTTTACCTCGCGGTCCCGGCCGCGATCGCGGCGCTGATCCACGCGGGTGGCCACCCGGTGCAGTGGGGGCTCGCCGCGGCGGGCGCGGCGGGGTGGTGGCTGGCCCTGGTGCTGCGCGCCCCCGCCGCGCTGCTGGGGAGGAAGCTGCCGCCCGCCGCGCTGAACCGGCTGGTGGTGGGCGCGTCTGGCCCGCTGGAGGAGGGCGTCCGCGTGGCGGCGGTGCTGTGGCTGGCGCCCGGGTTCTCCGGCGCGCTCTGGCTGGGGTGGGGGTGGGCTTCCATCGAGGTGCTCTTCACCATCGCCAACGGGCTGGTGCTGCTGCGCCTGCTGGACCGGGACGACGACAAGTCGCGGCAGGTCCGCGCCATCCTGGAGGCGCGGGGCACCTTCAGCGACGCCGCGCCCTGGCTGGGGGTGATCGAGCGCATCCTGGCCAGCGCCGTTCACGTCGGCTTCACCCTGGTGGTGGCCGCGGCTCCGGCCCTGGCGCTGGTGACCGCGCCCGTGCACAGCGCGCTGAACCTGGCGGTCAACCACCTGTCGCGGCGCATGGGGCTGTTCCTGGCACTCCTCGCGCTGGCGGCCGCGGTAGTGCTCGGAGCGGGGCTGGCCCTCTTCGCCGCGGGGCGATGACGGAGGAGGACACGAGATGAGATACGAGCTGGTGATCTTCGACTTCGACGGCACCCTGGCCGATTCCTTCGGCTGGTTCGTGGAGGTCTACAACGACGCCGCCCGCAAGTTCGGGTTCCGCGCGATGGAAGAGGGCGAGCTGGGGGAGCTCCGCGGCCTCAGCGGCCGGGAGCTGATGAAGCACGCCGGCGTCTCGCCCTGGAAGCTGCCGTCCATCGTGCGCCACGTGCGGCGGCTGAAGACTCGCGAGGGCCACCGGGTAGCCCTCTTTCCGGGAGTGGAAGAGGTGCTGCGGCGCCTCTCGGAAGCCGGCGTCACGCTGGCCGTGGCCACTTCCAACTCGCGGGCGAACGTCGTGCGTGCCCTCGGCCCCGAGAACGCGGCGTTGATCCGCCACTGGGAGTGCGACATCTCCCTGTTCGGGAAGAAGGCCGGCTTCCGGCGCGTGCTGCGCAGGAGCGGGATCGCGCCGGCGCGCGCACTCTGCGTGGGCGACGAGATCCGTGACGCGGATGCCGCCCGCGCCGCCGGCATCCCCTTCGGCGCGGTGAGCTGGGGCTACACCACCGCCGACGCGCTGCGGGCAAGCGGCCCG
This sequence comes from Longimicrobium sp., assembly GCA_036388335.1. GTDB lineage: Bacteria > Gemmatimonadota > Gemmatimonadetes > Longimicrobiales > Longimicrobiaceae > Longimicrobium. Next base: position 3,885 of record DASVSA010000426.1, read on the forward strand.
GCGGAGATGTTCGCCCGGGTGGACGAGATCGTGGAGGTTGTCACCGGGGCCGCGTGCCGGCGGCGCTGAGCGGATCCGGGGCCGCGGGGAGAACGAAGGGGCACGGAGATCACTCGATCTCCGTGCCCCTTTGTGTCGCGCGTGCAGCAGATCGTGACGCGCGCGCAACACCGGGGCGCGGGGCCGCTCGGGGCAAGTGCATGCGCCGCAAGTGCTTGGGATTTGGGCAGACGGGGCATGCGGATCGCGTTCGGGCGGTCGCACAGCATCCCCCTCACCCTCCCCGGAGAACGCAATGCAGAGTACCCCCTCCTTCCCCCGCGGTCCCACCCCCCTGCTGGCGGTCGCGGCGGCGCTGCTGCTGGCGGCGTGCTCGGACGGGCCCACCGACGCTCCCGCGCGTCCCAAGCCCCAGGGCGGGATCGTCTCCTTCGCCGTGGCGCCGGCCGGAGTGGTGGAGTTCGTGCCCGGGCAGATCGTGGTGCGCTTCGCCCCCGGCTCGTCCGGCCAGGCGGCGGCGCAGCAGATCGTGGCCGCGCACGGCGGCTCCCTCAAGCAGGACCTCCTCCTCCCGGACACCTGGACGGTGACGGTGGCCGTTGGGCGGGAGAAGGCCGCGGCGGCCGAGCTCTCGGCGCTGGGCACGGTGGACTTCGCCGAGCCGGACTGGCTGATGGCGGCGGTCCCCTGCGAGACGGGCGACTGCAACACCACCACCGACTCGTTTCTCGGCTACAAGTGGGACCTGCACAACGACGGCACCATCAAAAACGGGGCGGGCACCGTGCTGGCCGCCACCGCGAAGGTGGACGCCGACGTGGACTGGCTGGAAGCCTTCAACCACCTGGGCTCGGCCTTCGCCGGCACGGCCGTGATCGGGATCGTGGACACCGGGATCCGCGCCACCCACCAGGACCTGGCGGGCCGGGTGATCGGCGCCCAGAACTTCGCCACGGGGTACCCGGCCTCGCTGATCGAGGACCGCGTGGGGCACGGCACTCACGTGGCCGGGATCGCGGCGGCGCGCGGCAACAACGGGGTGGGCGTGTCGGGTGTGGCGTACGGCGCCAACATCAAGCTCCTCAACGCCAAGGCGTGCGACCTCTACCTCTTCCCGGGCAACGTCGTCAATTCCTCGTGCCCCAACTCGTCGATCGCCAACGCCATCGTGTGGTCGGTAGACAACGGGGCCGACGCCATCAACCTCAGCCTGGGCGGGAACCCGGCGGCCACCACCGGCCCGGCGGTCCTGCAGAGCGCGCTGCAGTACGCCCGCGCCAACAACGTCCTCCCGTTCTGCTCCACCGGGAACGACAACTACCCGGGCGTGGCCTTCCCGGCCCGCTTCCCCGAGTGCGTGGCGGTAGGCGCCACCGACTGGGGCGACACCCGCGCCAGCTACTCCAACTACGGCGCCGAGGTGGCCCTCACCGCGCCGGGCGGCGACGGAGAGTCGCTCCCCCAGGGCTACTCGCTGATCCTGTCGGCGGACTTCGGCGCGGACAACTCGTATTCGTGGATGGCGGGGACCTCGATGGCGGCGCCGCAGGCGGCCGGGCTGGCGGGCCTCCTCTTCGCCACCGGCCTCGCGGCGGACAGCGTGCTCGCCCGCATGACGAGCACGGTGGACGACCTGGGCCCCGCCGGGCGCGACCCGGAGTACGGCTTCGGGAGGATCAACGCGTACCAGGCGGTCTCCGGGCTGCGGCTGGTGACCATGGACGCGCAGCCGGTGACGGTGAGCCTTTCGCGCTCCGCCACCGTTTCCGTGTACCTGTACTCCACGGCCACCTTCACGGCCAGCAGCGTGGCGCCGGCCACCGCGCGGCTTCACCCCAACGGCACCGGCGCGGGGGCTCCCGTGGCCCAGCGCTCCCCAGGCGTCTACTTCAGCACCGTGCGCGACTACAACGGCGACACGCGACCGGACCAGCTCCTGGTGTTCCGCGTGAGCGACCTGGCGGCGGCCGGGATGACCACCGCCACCACCCGCTTCCTCCTCAAGGGCTCCGGGTACGCGGCGAACGACCCCACGCCGCCCACGGTGGCTCCATGACCCGCCCCATCACCCTTTCTGGAGGCACGATGAAGCTCCGCACTTCCCTCGCGGCACTCGCGGGAGCGCTCCTCCTGGCGAGCGCGCCGGCGCATGCCCAGCCCCACACCGTGACCGCGCAGTGCGTGGGCGGCGCCATCGGATGCCAGCAGGTGGATTTCTTTCTCCACTTCGTGAACCCGGGCGACGAGGCCACGCTCGAGTTCTTTTTCATCGACCTGCTGTCGTCGGCATGGAGCTTCTCCGACCCCAACCTGAGCGAGGCCGAGGACGCGGATGGGCTCAACTTCGTCGATCCCGTGGTGACGAACGGCGGATCGACGTTCGAGGCTTACTTTCCGTTCACGGCGCGCGTGGCGCCGGACCTGCGGCTCCGCGCGCAGTTCGCCAGCTTCGCGAACGACGCGGACAGCCTCGCCTTCACCTACCGGGGAGGCAACGCCCAGAACCCGGCGCTCATCGTTCCGGGGCGGGACACGACGGTGACGCCCGAGCCCATCTCGCTGGCGCTGCTCGGCACCGGGCTGGCCGGGCTGGGCGTGGCGCGCAGGCGCCGCAAGCGTAGCTGAACAGCGGCTCACACGGAGACACGGAGGCACAGAGACAAGTTCTTCTCTGTGCCTCCGTTTTCTGTGTGAAGCTGCACGCACTGTTGCGCGACCACCACAGAAAACGCGCGGCGGCGCCGGGCTTGTTTTTAGGTAAGTGCCTGTGATTGAACGGCTTGGGCTGTGAGGGCTGAGGCGGCCCGGGTCCTGCTTTTCGGCGGGCCACGTCCAAGTGGCGATTGCAGTCCCCGCAACACATTGCAGGTCAAGCATGGCTCTCCTCCACGTCCCCGCCGCATCCCGCGTCTCACACGCCGACCCCGGCGCGCACCCGGTCCGCCGGCCCTACCTCGGCGGATGGAGGGCGCTCGGCTGGTTCGGGCTCCTCATCACGCTGGTGAGCCTGGCCGACATCGCCCTCACCTTCTATCCCGCCCGCTTCGGCGTGCCCGAGTGGGAGTTCGGAACCGTCGCCAACGCGTACTCGGGCCTTCCGCTGCTCGCCACCGGGCTGGCCGGCGTGCTGGCCGGGGCCATGGGGCAGCGGCGGCGGTGGATGATCCGGCTCACCGCGCTCGTGCTGGTGCTCGCGGCGCTCGCGATGGTCGCGGCGACCTCCATCTTCCTGCTCGACGTCCCGCTGGCCCTCCGGCTCGCTCCCGCGGAGGTCCTGGTAGGGATCAAGAAGACGATCCTGAAGACGCTCCTCCTGGGGACGATCTTCCCGATCGCGTTCCTGGTTGCCGCGGTCGCGGCAGTCCGGTCTCACCCCCACCGCGGAGATCAACGATAATGCGAACGAAGCTCGCGCTCGCCCTGGCGGCAGGCGCACTCATGGCGGCCGGGCCCGCCCACGCCGCCGGATGGCCGGTGGTGTTCAACAACTACTGCACCCTGGGCGCCTACCGCGTCTGCGCCAGCTCCAACATCAGCCTCTCCGGCGACGGCAAGACGCTGACGATGGACTTCTGGAACAACGAGCGCACCAACTCGGCGGCCGACATCTTCGGCCAGGCCGCCACCATCACGGCCGTGGGGCTCTACCACAACCCGGCCGTGACGCTCACCACGACCGCGGCGCCCACCCACAGCGTGCGCTACTACACGGCCGCCGCGGTGTTCACGGACATCTCCAGCTTCTGGAAGATGGGCGATGCCTCCATCGGCAACCTCGCCGGGGTGGAGCTGGACGCGGCCCAGTGGGGGAACAGGGGCAACCAGAGCGAAGACCTGTCCGACGGCACCGAGCAGGGCAACCACTACGGTATCGTGGGGTGCAACGATCCCACGACGACCAACAGCACCCACGTCTCCACCTGCGCCAACACGGCTCCGCAGCCGTTCGTGCGCTTCACCTTCGGCTTCGCCACCGACATCAGCGGCCAGTTCGCCGCCAATGGGCTGCAGATGAGGTGGCACGCGCAGCAGCTTCCGGGGCAGCCCGGGTCGGTCAAGTGCGACACCGGGATCACCGCCGGCGACCACGCCTGCGACGACCTGACCACGACCACCACCACCACCCCCGAGCCGGCGAGCATGGCGCTGCTGGGCACCGGCCTGGCCGGTATGGTGGCCGCCCGCCGCCGCCGCAAGAAGGCTGAAGCGGAGGCCTGACACTGAACGGCTGGGCTCACACAGAGACACGGAGACACAGAGGAGAACTTCCTCTGTGTCTTCGTGTCCTGGTGCGTTTGTGCAACAGGTGTGGCGTGGATGGGGCAGGGGCGAGGCATGCGCGCACCGCCGGACGGCGCGCTGGGGCGGGCATGGAACTTGTCCCTCCGGCGCTCGGCAGTCACTCTCCCCGCCCGCTTCCCCCCGCCATGCAGCCGACCCCTCGCGACCCGCTCCGGGCCGTACGCCCCCTCCTCCGCGCGCTCCGCCACGGGCCCGACCGCCTCCTCCACGCACGCCGACGCGGCGAGGCGCTGCGGATGCTGGCGGGGCTCCGCGCGCCGGGGCCGGTGGTGTTCGTGTGCCTGGGCAACGTGTGCCGCAGCCCGTTCGCGGAGGGCGCGTTCCGCAACGCGCTCCCCGAGGCGCTGCGCGGGGCGGTCAAGGTGGAGTCGGCGGGGCTGATCGGCCCCGGACGACCCTGCCCGGCGGACGGGATCGCCGTGGCGGCGGGGCGCGGGGTGGAGCTGGCGGCTCACCGGTCGGAGATGCTGACGGCTCCGCAGGCGCGCCGCGCGGGGCTGCTGGTGGTGATGGGCGCGGACCAGCGCGAGCGGGTGGGCGCCCGCTTCCCCGTGCCGGACGAGAAGATCCTGGTGCTGGGCGACCTCGATCCCCTCCCCATCGACACGCGCACCGTGTTCGACCCGTGGCGGCGCGGGGAGGAGGCGTTCGGCGCGTCGTACGACCGCATCGAGCGCTGCGTGGCCGAGCTGGCCCGCGCGGCGCACCCCTGGCTCGCCGCCTCGGCCGCCACCGCGGAGGCCCGGTGATCCGCCACCACTTCACGGTGGACGTCGAAGACTGGTTCCAGGTCTCGGCGATGGAGCCGTACGTGGAGCGCTCGGCGTGGGACGGGATCCCCTGCCGCGTGGAGGCCAACACCCATCTCATCCTGGACCTGCTGGCCGAGGCGGACGCGCGGGGGACCTTTTTCGTGCTGGGATGGGTGGCCGAGCGCTACCCGGCGCTGGTGCGCGCCATCGCCGACGGGGGGCACGAGGTGGCGTCGCACGGCCGCGGGCACCGGCGCGTGACCACGCTCTCGCCGGAGCGCTTCCGCGCCTCCGTGCGCCGCTCCAAGGCCACGCTCGAAGAGGTGACGGGGTTGGAGGTGCTGGGCTACCGCGCGCCAAGCTTCTCCATCGTCGCGGGAAGCGAGTGGGCGCTGGACGTCCTGCTGGAGGAAGGGTACCGCTACGATTCGTCGCTCTTCCCCGTGCGCCGGCGCGGCTACGGGTACGCGGGCGGCGCGCGCGACCCACACCTCATCCACCGCCCCGCCGGCGAGCTCGCCGAGGTGCCCCCCGCCACCCTGACGGTCGCCGGCAAGACGCTCCCGGCGGGCGGCGGCGCGTACTTCCGCCTCTTCCCGTACGCGCTGGTGGGCGCGGCTCTCCGCTCCGCCGAGCGCCGCGGGGCCGCCGCCACCTTTTACATCCACCCCTGGGAAGTGGACCCGGAGCAGCCGCGCATCCCCGTATCCGCCGCCACGCGCATCCGCCACTACGGCGGCCTGCGGCGCACCGTCCCCCGCCTGCGGCGGCTCCTGCGCGAGTTCAGCTTCCAGACGATCGCGCGCACCCTGAATCTGGAGCCGGAGCCATGTCCTCAGCGCTGATGGGGAATCCGGGAGCCTGGCGACTGAAGTCGCGGCAACGACAGCACAAAGTCCGCCTGCGCGGACTGGTCTTCCAGCACCCGCGGGAAGCCGGTAGTCCCCGCAGGGGGACTTCGTGTAGTTGTTGCAGCGACTTCAGTCGCCCGCGACACCCGGTTCTGCCATGACCCCGCTCCCCGAGATGCGCACCGCGGCCGTGAGCGGCGGGGCCGAGTGGGACGCGTGGGTGGCCGGCGCGCCCGGGAGCACCGCCTGCCACCTGGCCGGCTGGCGCGCCGTGATGGAGGACGCGCTGGGGCACGAGGTGAAGCAGATCGTGGCCTATGGGCCGGACGGGGCTTGGGAGGGCGTGCTCCCCCTGGTGAGGGTGCGCAGCCGCCTGTTCGGGCACCACCTGGTGTCGATGCCCTTTCTCAACGACGGCGGGCCGCTGGGCACGGAGCGGGCACGCTCCGCGCTCGCCGCCTGGGCCGCCGCCGAGGCCGCGCGCACCGGCGCCGACCTGCTGGAGCTGCGCACGCGCGCGCCGGTGGAGGGGCCGCTGAGCGTGAGCCGCCGCAAGGTGTCGGTTCACCTCCCGCTCCCCGCCACGGCGGACGAGCTGTGGGAGAAGACGTTCCGCGCCAAGCTGCGCAGCCAGATCCGCCGCGCGCAGCGCGAGGAGATGGAGATCCGCTTCGGGGCGGGGGAGGCGGGGGCGTTCTACGAGGTGTTCGCCCGCAACATGCGCGACCTGGGGACGCCCGTGCTCCCGCGGCGCTTCTTCGAGGCCCTCGCCCGCTCCCTGGCGGACGCGGTGGTCTTTGCCGCCGTGTACCACCAGGGGCGGCCGGTGGCGGCCGGGTGCGGCTTCCTCCACGGCGGCGAGTTCGAGATCACCTGGGCGTCGTCGCTGCGCGAGGCCAACGCGCTGTCGCCCAACATGCTCCTCTACTGGGGATGCATGGAGCACGTGATCGGGCGCGGGGCGCGCGTCTTCAACTTCGGCCGCTGCACCCCCGGGGGCGGCACCCACCGCTTCAAGCTGCAGTGGGGCGGAGAGGACGTGGAGCTCCCGTGGACCCAGTGGTCCGCGTCCGGCGTGGCATCCACCCCCTCGCCCGACTCGCCCAAGTTCCGCGCGGCGGTGAAGGCGTGGACGCGGCTGCCGCTGGGGGTGGCCAACACGGTGGGCCCCGTGCTGGCCCGCCTGATCCCGTGAGCGCCGTGCGCCACCAGCTCGCCGCCTACTCGCCGCTCACCGCGGGCGCCGCCGGGGCCGCGCTCTGGGACGCCGCCCGCCACCCGGATCCGCGCACCGCCCTCGCGCGGCGCCTCCGCGAGCGCTTCGGCGCGCGGCACGTGGCTCTCTGCGCGAGCGGAACCCACGCCCTGCAGTGCGCGCTGGCGCGTGCCGGTGGCGCGCCGGTCGCGCTGCCGGCCTACGCGTGCTACGACCTGGCCACGGCGGCGGTGGGCGCCGGCGTGTGCGTGGCGCTCTACGACGTGGACCCGGCGAGCCTGGCCCCCGACCCCGCCTCGCTGGAACGCGTGCTGGCCGCCGGGGCGCGCCTCGTCGTCGTGGCGCCGCTCTACGGCATCCCGGTGGACTGGCCCGCCCTGGAGCGCCTGGCCACCGTGTACGGCGCGCGGCTGATCGAGGACGCGGCGCAGGGGCACGGCGCCTCGCTCGGGGGCCGCGCGCTAGGGAGCCTGGGCGAGATGTCGGTGCTGAGCTTCGGGCGGGGCAAGGGGTGGACGGGGGGCGGCGGC
>DASVSA010000427.1:0-5930 GCA_036388335.1 Longimicrobium sp.
GCCCGCGCGTTGAGCTCGCCGTAGCCCAGCGAGCGCTCCGCCTGCACCAGCGCCAGGGCGCCGGGGGTGCGCTCCGCCCACGCCTCGAACAGCTCGTGGATGCACGACCCGCGGCTGAACTCGGCCGCCGTCGCGTTGAACTTCTCCACCACCTGCACCCGCTCCGACGCGTTGAGGAGCGGGATGGAGTCGATGGCCTGGCGGTCATCGGCGGCCATCGCGCGGAGCACCGTGCGCAGGTAGCCCAGGTAGCGCTCCACCGTGGCCCGCTCGAAGAGCGAGGTGGCGTAGGTGATGCCGCCGGCGATGCGGTCGCCGGCCTCCTGCAGGTCCAGCGAGATGTCGAACTTGGCGGTGACGCGGCCCGGCTGGCCGGCCGAAGCCAGCTCCAGCCCCGGCAGCTCCAGGCGCCCCTGCGGCGTGTTCTGCCAGGAGAACATCACCTGGAAGAGCGGGGTGTGAGCCATGCTGCGCGCGGGCTTCACCAGCTCCACCACCTGCTCGAAGGGGATGTCCTGGTGCTGCTGCGCGCCCAGCGAGCTCGCCTTCACCCGGCCCAGCAGCTCCGCCACGCTCAGCGGACCCGAGAGGTCCATGCGCAGCGCCAGCGTGTTGACGAAGAAGCCGATCAGCCCCTCGATCTCGCTGCGCCCGCGGTTGGCCGTTGGCGTGCCGATCACCAGGTCGTCCTGGCCCGAGAGGCGGCCCAGCGTCGCGGCCCACCCCGCCATCAGCGTCATGTAAAGGGTGGTGCCGTTGCGCTGGCTGAGCGCCTTGAGGCCCGCGGTGAGCTCCTCGTCCAGCTCCAGCCCCACCGTGGCGCCCGCGAAGTCCTGGCTGGCCGGACGCGCGCGGTCCGCCGGCAGCTCCAGCAGCTCCGGCGCGCCCTGCAGCGCCGCCTTCCAGTAGTCCACCTGCTTCTGCAGCACCTCGCCGTCCACCCAGCGGCGCTGCCACGCGGCGTAGTCCGCGTACTGCACCGGCAGCTCGGCGAGCGGATCGGCCTCGCCGCGCAGGAAGGCGCCGTACAGGGTGCTGAGCTCGTGCGTGAAGACCCCCATGGACCACCCGTCGGAGACGATGTGGTGCATGGTCATCACGAACACGTGGTCGTCGTCCGCCAGCTTCAGCAGCCGACCGCGGATGAGGGGGCCGCCCGCCAGGTCGAAGGGGGAGTTGGTCTCCTCGGCCACCAGGCGGCGCAGCTCCGCCACGCCCGCCGCGTCGCCCAGCCCGCTCAGGTCGTGGTCAAGCAGGTGGAAGCAGCTCTCCGCCGCCGGAAGGACGCGCTGCACCGGCTCGCCCTCCACCGCAGCGAACACGGTCCTCAGCGCCTCGTGGCGCTCCACGATGCGGTCCAGAGCGCGGCCCAGCGCCACGCGGTCCAGCCGCCCCTTGAGCCGCAGGCGGGTGGGCATGTGGTACGCGGTGCCCAGGTTCCCCATCTGCTCAAGGAACCAGAGCCTCTGCTGAGCGAAGGAGAGGGCCACGCGCTCGCCCCGCTCCGCCCGCTCGATGGGCGGAAGCTCCATGCGCACGGCCGTCTCCAGCCCCAGCGCGAACTCCGCCATCACCGGCCTCACGAACAGGTCGCCCAGCACCACCTCCACCCCGAACGCCTGCCGCACCCGCGAGATCACCTGCACGGCCAGCAGCGAGTGCCCGCCCAGCTCGAAGAAGTGGTCGTAGCGGCCCACGCGGCCCACGCCCAGCACCTCGGCCCAGATCTGCGCCACGGCCGCCTCGGCCTCGGTGGCGGGCGCCTCGTACCCCCGCACCGCGTGCGCGGCCACCCCGCCGTCCGGCGCGGGAAGGGCCCTGCGGTCCACCTTGCCGTTGGGCGTCAGCGGCATCGCCTCCAGGCACACGTACGCGGAGGGCACCATGTACTCGGGAAGCCGCTCCGCCAGCGTCTGGCGGAGGTGAGGCACCAGCGCCCCCGTGCGCTTGCCGCGCAGCGGGTCGGTGGCCAGGGAGCGCGCGTCGCGGCGCGTCCAGGTGCCGCGCGCGGGGAAGACCGTGCGGCCCTCCGCCGGGGCGCGGGTGAACAGCACGTCCATGCGGCCCGCGTCGTCGCTGTCGGCCAGCGACACCTCCACGCGGTAGCCGCACGCATCGCCCAGCGCCCACAGCTCCTCGGGATCGGTGCCGTGCGGCACCGCCATGCGAAGCACGTCGTCCACCACCTCCACGTCCACGGGATTGCGGCGGATCTCCACCTGCTTCAGCTCCGGGCACACCCGCGAGTTGGGGATGCCGGCCACCACCAGCGAGTCGCCGGCCGCGGCCAGGCGGGCCGGCAGCGTGGCCACGCTCAGCCGCTCGCCGTCCCAGTCCGCCCAGCGCGCGCGGGCGGGGCTGGGGGCCTGGCCCACGTGAAGCACCACGTCGTAGCGGAACTGGGTGAGCTCGTTGCGGTAGAGGCCGCGCTTCTGCAGCACCTCCACGTGGCGCACGCCCGGCATGTCCTGGTGAAGCGAGCGGAAGAAGGCCGGGTCGATCACCAGCTCGTCCTCGCCCTGGTGCGCCTGCTCCGCGCGGTCGCGCCACTCGCCCACGGCGCGCCCGGCCGGCGAGCGGAAGGTCTCGATGGCCGTGTGGAAGGCGTTGAGCAGCGGAAGCGAGCGGACGTCGCCCACGAAGATGCGCCCGCCCGGCGCCAGCAGCCGCACGGCGCCCTCCACCACGCGCTCCAGGTACTCCAGGCTGGGGAAGTACTGGATGACGGAGTTGACCACCACCGTGTCGAACGTTCCCGGCGCGAAGTCGCCCAGGTCGTCGGCCCGGCGCTCCAGCAGCTCCACGTGCTCCAGGCCGGGGACCTGCGCCTTCATGCGCTCGATGCCCTGCAGCGCCACGGCCGAGAAGTCGGCGCCCACGTAGCGCTCCACGTGCGGGGCAACCCGCGCCAGCAGCAGCCCGGTGCCGCAGCCGATCTCCAGCACCCGGCGGGGCTGAAGGGTGAGGATGCGCGCCACCGTCTGGTCCACCCACTCGCGCATCTCCACGGCCGGGAGCGGCCCGCCCGTGAAGCTGCTGTTCCACCCGATGATGTTGAAGGTGGGGTCCAGCACCGGCGCCTCTTCGGCGTAGGTGTGGTCGTACATCGCCCGCCACGCGTCCTGGTGCTGCGACTCCAGGCCGCCGGTGCCTGCCACCGCCGCGTCCACGGCCTCCCAGTCCGGCACCACGTAGCCCACCAGGCGGCGGTCTCCCGGAGTGTCTTCGCGCGCCACCACCACCGCCTCGTGCACGGCCGGGTGCTCGTTGAGGCACGCCTCGATCTCGCCCAGCTCGATGCGGTAGCCGCGCACCTTCACCTGGAAGTCGTTGCGCCCCACGTAGTCGATGGTCCCGTCCGGCAGCCAGCGGCACAGGTCACCCGTGCGGTACATGCGCCCGCCGTGGAACGGGTTCTCCACGAAGCGCTCTCCGGTCAGCTCGGGGCGGTTGAGGTAGCCGCGCGCCACGCTCCCGCCGCCGATGTAGAGCTCGCCCGGCACGCCCACCGGCACCGGCTCGCCGCGCGCGTCCAGGATGTAGACGCGCGTGTTGGCGATGGGGCCGCCGATGTGGAGCCTGGCCGAGCCGCCCACGCGGCCCGAGGTGGCCACCACCGTCGTCTCGGTGGGCCCGTAGTTGTTGACTACCTGGAAGGGGCAGGGCTCCGCCGGCAGCGTGCGCAGGCGGTCGCCGCCCACCAGCAGGGTGCGCAGGCCGGGGTTCACCAGGCCGCGCGCGAAGGCGAACTCCGCCAGCGGCGTGGGAAGGAAGCTCACGTCCAGCGCCTCGCCCGCCCACCAGCCGAGCAGCGCCTCCACGTCGCGCGCCGGGGGCGCCAGCACCAGGGCGGCGCCCACCGACAGCGGCGGCCAGATCTCCCAGGTGGTGGCGTCGAAGCCCACGCCCGCCACGCTGGACGAGCGCTCGCCGGCCGCCAGGCCGAAGGCGGCGCAGTGCCAGGAGACCAGGTTGGCCAGGTTGCGGTGCTCCACCATCACGCCCTTGGGCAGCCCCGTGGAGCCCGAGGTGTACACCACGTACGCCAGGTGGCCGGCCCGCAGCCCGCCCACGGCGGGGTCGCCGTCCGGGCACGAGTCCCAGGCGGCGCCCTCCGCGTCCAGCACGGCGACGGGCACCGGCGAGTCCGCGAAGAGGCCGGCCAGCGCCTCCTGCGTGAGCAGCACCACGGGGGCGCTGTCTTCCAGCATGTAGCGCAGCCGCTCCACGGGGTACGCCGGGTCCAGCGGCACGTACGCGCCGCCGGCCTTGAGCGTGGCCAGCAGCCCCACCATCATCTCCACCGAGCGCTCCACGCACAGCGCGACGCGAGTGTCCGGCCCCACGCCCTGCGCGCGCAGCCAGTGCGCGAGCCGGTTGGCGCGGGCGTTGAGCTCGCCGTAGCCCAGCTCCACGTCCCCGTGCACCAGCGCCGTGGCGCCGGGCGCCAGCCGCGCGCGGGCCTCGAACCGCTCGTGGATGAACAGGCTGCCGGTGATCTCCGCGTCCGTTCCGTTCCACCCTTCCACCACCTGCAGCCGCTCCGCCTCGGGCATCATGGCGATGCGGTCCACCGCCTGGGCGTCGTCGGCCACCATGGCGTCCAGCACCGTGCGCAGGTAGCCCAGGTAGCGCTCCACCGTCTCCTGCTGGAAGAGCGCCGTGGCGTACTCCAGCGCGCCGGACACCCGCCCGTCCGTCTCCACCAGCATGAGGGAGAGGTCGAACTTGGCGGTGACGTGCGCGGAGCGCTCCAGCGGCGCCAGCGTGAGCTCGGGAAGCTCCAGGGTGCCGCGCGGGGCGTTCTGGAGCGCGAACATCACCTGCACCACGGGGTGGTGGGCCATGCTGCGCTCGGGCTGCACCAGCTCCACCACCTGCTCGAAGGGGATGTCCTGGTGCTGCCAGGCGGCGAGCGCCTGCCCCTTCACCCGCGCCAGCAGCTCCGCCACCGTGGGCGAGTCCGAGAAGTCCAGGCGCAGGGCCAGCGTGTTGACGAAGAAGCCGATCAGCCCCTCGATCTCGGTGCGGCTGCGGTTGGCGGTGGGCGTGCCCACCATCACGTCGCCGCGGCCGGCCAGGCGGCCCAGCACCGTGGCCCAGCCGGCCAGCAGCGTCATGAAGAGCGTGGCGCCATGCCGGTCGCCCAGCGCCTTGAGGCGGGCGGTGGTCTCCTCGTCCAGCACCAGCGCCGCCGAGCCGCCCGCGTGGTCCTGCCGCGCCGGCCGGGCGTGGTCGGCCGGGATCTCCATGAGCTCCGGCACGTCGGCCAGCGTGGCCTTCCAGTAGTCGGCCTGCTGCTGGAGCACCTCGCCCTCCACCCACTCGCGCTGCCACACCGCGTAGTCCGCGTACTGCACCGGCAGCGCGGGCAGCGGGCTCTCGCCGCCGCGCGCGAAGGCTCCGTACAGGGCGCTCAGCTCGTTGGTGAACACGCCCATGGACCAGCCGTCGGACACGATGTGGTGGATCGTCACCAGCAGCACGTGGTCGTCGGCCGCCATCCTCACCAGGCGCGCGCGGCACAGGGGCCCGCGCACCAGGTCGAAGGTGGAGGTGACCTCCTCGTGCATCAGGCGGCGCAGCTCCGCTTCCGGCGCCTCGTGCGCGGCCAGGTCGTACTCGGCCACGGGAAAGCGGCTGTCGGCGGCGATCCGCTGCACCGGCACCCCGTTCTCCTGCGGGAAGGTGGTCCTCAGCGCCTCGTGCCGCGTCACGATCTCGTCCAGCGCGCGGCGCAGCGCCGCCTGGTCCAGCGTGCCCTTGAGGCGCAGGCGCGAGGGGACGTTGTACGCCGCCCCCGTGCCCATCTGCTCCAGGAACCAGAGCCTCTGCTGCGCGAACGAGAGGGGGATGGCCCCGCCGCGCGCCGCCGGCTCGATGGCCGGGAGCACCGCGCGGCTGGACGACTCCAGCCCCTTCACGAAGTC
>DASVSA010000428.1:0-2816 GCA_036388335.1 Longimicrobium sp.
CGACCTGGGCGAGGCCAGCCAGCGCACCGCTCGCGCGGTGCTTGCCGAGGCGCTGGACGGCGCCCTGCGCCTTCTGCACCCGGTGATGCCGTACATCACCGAGGCGGTGTGGCAGAAGCTGCCGCGCGCCGCGGGCGACGCCCCCGCGCTGATCGTGGCGCGCTGGCCCGCCCCGCGCCCCGAGCACGAGGACGCGGCGGCCGAGGCCGGCTTCGCGGAGGTGCAGGAGGCGATCGGCGCGCTGCGCAACATCCGCGCGGAGTACGGCATCGCGCCGGGCGCCCGCATCCCGCTGCGCATTCCCGCGGCGGGCGACGCGGCGCGCGCCGCCATCGAGGGGAGCGCGCGCGCGCTGCAGGACCTGGCCCGCGTGGAGGCCGTGGAGTGGGGCGCGGCGAACGGAGAGGTGGGCGCGAACGCCGTCCTCCGCTCCGGCACCGAGCTCTTCGTGCCGCTGGCCGGGGTGATCGACCTCGAAAAGGAGCGCGCCCGCCTGCGCGCCGAGTGCGGCCGGCTGGACGGGCTGATCGCCGGAACCGAGAAGAAGCTGGGGAACGAGAGCTTCGTGGCCCGCGCCCCCGCCGAGGTGGTGGAGAAGGAGCGCGAAAAGGTGGCGGCGTTCCGCGAGCAGCGGGCGAAGCTGGCCGACAAGCTCGCCGCGCTGGAGGGCGGGGCGTGAGGGCCTTCGCCGGGATGATGTGCGCGGCGCTGCTGGCAGCGGCGGCGTGCGCGCACATCGAGGCCCCCACCGGCGGCGAGGAGGACCGCCAGGGGCCTCAGCTCCTCACCACCCGCCCGGACACGTTCGCGCGCGTCACGGACCTGCGCACGCCCGCCGTCTTCGTGTTCGACGAGGGGCTCTCGGAGGAGCGGGCGGAGGAGGCGGTCACCGTGTCGCCGCGCACCAGCCCCGTGGCGGTGGACAAGCGCGGCGACGAGCTTCGCGTGTCGCTGCGCCGCGGCTGGGAGCCGAACCGCATCTACCAGATCGTGGTGGACTCCACGCTGCAGGACCGCTTCAACAACCGCATCGGCGAGGCGATCCGCCTGGTCTTCTCCACCGGCCCCGCCATCCCGGAGACCTTCCTGTCGGGCACCGTGCTGGAGCGCCAGACGGCGCGCCCCGCCGCGGGTGCGCGCGTGGAGGCCATCCACCGCGCCGACTCCCTGGTCTACGCCACCCGCACGGGCGCGGACGGCACCTTTGCCTTCGCGCAGATCCCGGAGGGCGAGTACCAGGTGCGCGCCTTCACCGACGTCAACGGCACCCGCGCCCTGGAGACGTTCGAGGCGCGCGACACGGCGCGGACGCGCGTGGCGGCCGGCGCGCAGCCCACGGTGGCGCTCAGCATGGTGCTGCCGGACACGACTCCGCCGCGCGCCCTGGCGGCCACCGCGGCGGACTCCACGGCCATCACGGTGCGCTTCGACGACTTCCTGGACCCGGCGCAGCCCATCACGGTCGCGCAGGTGACGCTCTTCTCCCCGGACAGCACGCCGCTGCGCGTGGCCTCCGTGGTGATTGGCGCCGAGGCCCCGGCCGCCGCTCCCGACTCCGCCGCCGCGCCCGACTCCGCCGCGGCTCGCGGTGGCGTGCGCCGGGGAGCCGCCGATACGGCCCGCGCCGCGCCCGCCGCCGCGCAGGGCCCGGTGCCCTCGCAGACCGTCACCATCCGCGCCGCTGCGCCGCTGCGGCCGGACGCGCAGTACACCATCCGCGTGGACGGGGTGCGCAACCTGGTGGGCCTGGTGGGCGGGGGCGCGGTGCGGTTCCGCACGGCGCGCGCGCCCGCTCCGCCCCCCGCCGCGCCCGCGCAGAGGCCGGCCGCACCCGCGCCGGGCACACCCGCGCAGCCGCCCACGCCTGCACCCACAGCACCGCCGACACCGGCGCCGGCCAGCCGCGCGCCGTCCACCGACTCTCGAACCTGACCACCGCCATGTCCGAATCCGCGTCCCTCACGGGGCTACTCGCCGGGAAGAAGGGGCTGATCGTTGGCGTCGCCAACCAGAACTCGATCGCCTGGGGCTGCGCCCGCGCCCTCGCCTCGGCGGGGATGGAGCTGGCCTTCACCTACCAGGGTGAGACCATGCGCGAGCGTGTCACCCGCACCGTCGCGGAGCTGGGCGACGTGCCGCTGATGGACCTGGACGTCCGCAGCGAAGAGCAGACCGACACGGTGTTCGCGGCGCTGAAGGAGCGCTGGGGGGGGCTCGACTTCCTCCTGCACTCGGTGGCCTTCGCGCCCAAGGCGGCGATGGCCAACCCGTTCCTGGAGACGCGGCGCGAGGACTTCCTGGCCGCCCACGAGATCTCCGCCTACTCGCTGGTCTCCCTCTCCCGCGCGGCGGCGGGGATGATGAGCGAGGGTGGCAGCATCGTCACCATGACCTACTACGGGTCGCAGAAGGCCGTCCCCGGCTACAACGTGATGGGCGTGGCCAAGGCGTCGCTGGAGGCCACTGTGCGCTACCTGGCGGTGGACCTGGGCGCCAAGGGGATCCGCGTCAACGCCATCTCGGCGGGCGCCATCAACACGCTGGCGGCGCGCGGCGTGGCCCACTTCCGCGACCTGATGAGGATCACGGCCGAGCGCTCGCCCCTCAAGCGCACCGTGGAGCCGGACGAGGTGGGGAACACGGCGCTCTTCCTGGCCTCCCAGCTCTCCGCCGGCATCACGGGCGAGACGATGTACGTGGACGCGGGCTTCAACATCACCGCGGGGTGAGCGCACGCGCGGTCTAGCTGGACCGCGACGGCACGACCGCCATCGCCTCTCCGGCGCCGGAGAGGCGGTGGCGCGGCTCGACCCGGG
>DASVSA010000429.1:0-2062 GCA_036388335.1 Longimicrobium sp.
AACGACCACTTCTTCGAGTTGGGCGGGCACTCGCTGCTGGCGGTGCAGGTGATCTCGCGCGTGCGGCAGGCGCTGGGCGTGGAGACCGCGCTGGGCGACCTGTTCGCGCGGCCGGTGCTGGCGGACTTCGCGCGGGGGCTGGAGACGACCGCGCGCGCGGACCAGCCGGCCATCACCCCCGCGGAGCGCACGGGGCCGCTGCCGCTCTCGTTCGCGCAGCAGAGGCTCTGGTTCCTGGAGCAGCTGGGCGGGAGCGGGGGCGCGTACCGGGTGGCGGGCGGGCTGCGCCTGCGCGGGCGGCTGGACCGCGACGCGCTGGGCAGGGCGCTGGACCGCATCGTGGCGCGGCACGAGGCGCTGCGCACGGTCTTCGCCCAGGCGGACGGCGAGCCGGTGCAGGTGATTGCGCCGGTGGAGGAGAGCCGCTTCCCGCTGCGCGAGCACGACCTGACGGGGCGGCCAGAGGCGGAGCTGGAGCGGGTGGCGGCGGACGAGGCGCCCTTCGACCTCGCCCGCGGCCCGCTCATCCACGGCACGCTGGTGAAGATGGGGGAAGACGACCACGTCCTCCTCATCACCATGCACCACATCGTCTCCGACGGCTGGTCCATCGGCGTGCTGACGCACGAGCTGAGCGCCCTCTACTCCGCGTTCCTGCGGGGGGATGAAGATCCGCTTCCGCCGCTGCCGGTGCAGTACGCGGACTACGCGGCGTGGCAGCGCGGGCGCGTGGACGGCGAGGTGCTGCAGGCGCAGGCGGACTACTGGAAGGCGGCGCTGGCGGGCGCGCCGGAGCTGCTGGAGCTTCCCGCGGACCGCGCGCGGCCGGCGGTGAGGGACCACGCAGGCGCCCAGCTGTCGCTGGAGCTGGACGCGGAGCTCACCGCGAAGCTGAAGGCGCTGGGCCAGCGGCAGGGCACCACGCTGTTCATGACGCTGCTGGCGGGGTGGGCCACCGTGCTCGGCCGCCTGGCGGGCCAGGACGACGTGGTGATCGGCACCCCCACGGCCAACCGTGGGCAGAAGGAGATCGAGGCGCTGATCGGCTTCTTCGTCAACACGCTCGCCCTGCGCATGGACCTTTCCGGCGCGCCGACGGTGGCGGAGCTGCTGGGGCGCGTGAAGGAGCGGGCGCTGGAGGCGCAACGGCACCAGGACATCCCGTTCGAGCAGGTGGTGGAGCGCGTGCAGCCCTCGCGCAGCCTTTCGCACACGCCGCTCTTCCAGGTGCTCTTCGCCTGGCAGAGCGCGCCGAGGGGCGCCATGGAGCTGCCGGGGCTGGCCATGGAGCCCGTGGAGCCGGCGGCTCACGACACCGCCAAGTGCGACCTCACCCTCTCCATGGCGGAGTCGGCCGGCCGCATCGTAGGCGAGGTGGAGTACGCGACCTCGCTCTTCGACCGCGCCACGGTGGAGCGCTGGCTGGGCTACCTGCGCACCGTGCTGGAGGCGATGGCCGCCGACGAGTACCAGCCGGTGGACCGCCTCCCCCTGCTCGCGGCGCCCGAGCGGCGCATGCTGGTGGAGGAGTGGAACGCCACCGGCGCCGACTACCCGGGCGACCGCTGCGTGCATGCGCTTTTCGAGGCGCAGGCGGAGCGCACCCCGCACGCCGTCGCCGTGGTGTGCGACGGCGTGGAGATGACCTATGAGGAGCTGAACGCGCGGGCCAACCGCCTTGCGCACCACCTCCGTGAGTCGGGCGCGGGCGAGTACGTGGCGGTGCTGATGCCGCGCTCCATCGACCTGGTGGTGGCGGAGCTGGGCGTGCTGAAGGCGGGCGCGGCGTACGTGCCCATCGACCCCACCTTCCCGGCCGAACGCGTCGCCTTCATGGTGGCGGACAGCGGCGCGGCAATCGTGCTGGCCCGCGCGGAGGACACGCTCCCGGAGCTTGCCCGCGTGCGGCGCATCGACGCGGACGTGCTCCCCGAGGGCGCCACGGAGAACCCGTGCGTCGTCCAGAGCAGCGACGCCGCGGCGTACGTGATGTACACCTCCGGCTCCACGGGCGCGCCCAAGGGGGTGCTGATCTCGCACCGCTCCATCGCGCGCCTCGTCT
>DASVSA010000430.1:0-2223 GCA_036388335.1 Longimicrobium sp.
GGGGTGCGCCATCACCACGCGCGCGCCCAGGGTGAGCGGCAGGAACACCTCCCGCACCGAGCCGTCGAAGCTGAGCGAGGTCTTGCAGAGCACCGCCTCGTCCGCGCCCATCTGCCACGCCGCGCGCCCCCACACCAGCCGGTTCACCAGGCAGGAGTGCTGGTTGACTACGCCCTTGGGCCGGCCCGTTGACCCGGAGGTGTAGATGACGTACGCCATGTGCCCGGACGTGAGATCCCCGCGCCCGGGGTTGCTCTCCGGCCGGTGGGCCCACGCCGCCGACTCCGCCAGGTCGATGACCGGCACGCCGGTGCCCTCGAACATCCCCGCCAGCGGCGCCTGGGTGAGGAGCAGCGCCGGGGCGCCGTCTTCCAGCATGTAGCGCAGGCGGTCCGCCGGGTAGCTGGGATCCAGCGGCACGTACGCGCCGCCGGCCTTCAGCACGGCGTAGAGACCGACCATCATCTCCATGCCGCGCTCCGCGCAGAGCCCCACCCGTACGTCCGGCTTCACGCCGAGCGCCCGCAGGTGGTGGGCGAGCCGGTTGGCCCGCGCGTTGAGCTCCGCGTAGGTCAGCGTCTCGCCCTCGCACGACACGGCCACCGCGTGCGGGGTGCGCTCCACCTGCGCCTCGAACAGCTCGTGCACGCAGGCGTCCGACGGGTACGGAGCGTCCGTGGCGTTCCACTCCTCCACCAGCACCTGCCGCTCGGCGGCCGGAAGCAGGGGGAGGCGGTCCACCGGCTGGTGCTCGTCGGCCACCATCTCCGCCAACACGCGGCGCAGGTAGCCCAGCCAGCGCTCCGCGGTGGCCCGCTCGAACAGCGCCGTGGCGTACACCAGCCCGCCCACGATGCGGCCTCCCTGCTCCATCATGGAGAGGGTGAGGTCGAACTTGGCCGTCTCGCGCTCGGCCATCCCCGCCGTGTCCACGGTGAGGCCCGGCAGCTCCAGCGCGCCCTGCGCCGCGCTCTGCCAGGCGAACAGCACCTGGAAGAGGGGGCTGTGCGAAAGGCTGCGGGCCGGCTGCACCCGCTCCACCACCTGCTCGAAGGGGATGTCCTGGTGCCCCTGCGCGCCCACCGCGCGCTCCTTCACCCGCGCCATCAGCTCCGCCACCGTCGGCGCGCCCGAGAGGTCCACGCGCAGCGCCAGCGTGTTGACGAAGAAGCCGATCAGCCCCTCGATCTCCGCCCGCCCGCGGTTTGCCGTGGGCGAGCCGATCACCACTTCGTCCTGGCCCGCCAGGCGGCTCAGCACCGTGGCCCACCCGGCCAGCACCGTCATGTAAAGCGTGGTGCCGCGCCGCTGGCTCAGCGCCTTGAGTCCAGCCGTCAGCTCCTCGTCCAGTTCCAGCCCCACCAGCGCGCCCGCGTGGTCCGGCCGCGCCGGGCGGGGATGGTCCGCCGGCAGCTCCAGCAGCTCGGGGGCGCCGGTGAGCGTCTCCTTCCAGTAGTCCGCCTGGGCCTGCAGCACCTCGCCATCCACCCAGCCGCGCTGCCAAGCCGCGTAGTCCGCGTACTGCACCGGCAGCGGCGGAAGCGGGTCCTCTTCGCCGCGCAGGAACGCGGCGTAGAGGGCGCTCATCTCGCGGGTGAGCACGCCCATGGACCACCCGTCGGAGACGATGTGGTGCATCGTCACCAGCAGCACGTGGTCGTCCTGGGCCAGGCGGATCAGCCGCCCGCGCGCCAGGGCGTCGCTCTCCAGGTCGAACGGGGCGGTCGCCTCCTCCGCCACCAGCCTGCGCAGCTCGGCCCAGGGGCCCTCGTGGCCGGCCAGGTCGTGCTCGGCCAGGCGGAAGCGGCTCTCCGCGTGCACGCGCTGCTCCGGCTCGCCATCCACCGCGTGGAAGGTGGTCCTCAGCGCCTCGTGCCGCGCCACGATGCGGTCCAGTGACCGCCGCAGCGCGTCGCGGTCCAGCTCGCCGCGCAGGCGCAGGCTGGCGGGCACGTGGTACGCCGCGCCGAAGTCGCCCATCTGCTCAAGGAACCAGAGCCTCTGCTGCGCGAAGCTCAGCGGCAGCCGCCGGCTCCGGTCCGCGGGGACGATGGCCGGCAGCTCCGTGCGCGTGCCCGCCTGCAGCCCCCGCGCGAAGTCCGCCAGCACCGGCCGCGCGAACAGGTCGCCCAGCGCGGTCTCCACGCCCAGCGCCTGCCGCACGCGCGAGATCACCTGCACCGCCAGCAGCGAGTGCCCGCCCAACTCGAAGAAGTGGTCGTT
>DASVSA010000431.1:0-20067 GCA_036388335.1 Longimicrobium sp.
TCAACACCGGCGCCAACGCGGCGGTCACGCTCGCCAGCAACACGGGCGCGACCATCAGCTTCACCAACGGGCTGGCCATCACCACCACCACGGGCGCCGGCATCAACGCCACGGGCGGCGGCAACCTGGCGGTGGAGGGGACCAACAATATCGTGGCGACCGGGACCGGCATTGCGGTCCAGATCACGGAGACGAACGTGGGTAGCAGCGGCGTGCGGTTTCGCTCAGTCTCCAGCACCAACGCCCCGAATGGGATCTTCCTCCGGAACACTGGGGCGACGGGAGGGGAGTTCTGGGTGGATGGTACCGGCACCACCGGGTCCGGCGGCAGCATTCTCGGCGCTACAGGCAACGACGGTACCGCGTCAGGCAACGGCGTGTACTTAAGCAATGTCCAAAACGTGTCTCTGTCCGGGATGATCATCAATCACAGCGCGAATCACGGCATCTTCGGCCAGACGGTGAACGGATTCGCACTGAGAGACAGCCGGATAGCGGGCACCCACGGGACGAACGTCGGATTCGACGAATCAGCGGTTTCCGTTTCGCAGGTGACCGGCGTCGCGCTGTTCATCAATGACAGCATCAGCGGCGGGGTAGAAGACAACGTCCGGATCGTGAATACTTCGGGCACTCTCGACTCGCTGGTCTTCAACAATGTGCGTATCGGCCACATGGACGCGACGCAGGGGAACGACGCGGTGCTCATTCGAGTGCAGGACGCCGCTGTAATCAAAGCGAAGATCCGCAACAGCACGTTTCACGGGGCGCGCGGCGATATGCTGCAGTTCAACGTGGTGAACAGCGGGAACGGCGAGATCGTGATGACGGGCAATACCTTCCACAACACGCACCCCAACGTAGTGTCAGGAGTGGGCGGGATCACGCTAAGCGGCGGCGGCGCCGGGAGCACGCCAAAGCTGCGCTACGCCATCACCGGCAACTCGTTTCGCGGGTCGCGGGGCACGATGCTGCTGATCAGCAAGGGCGTTGGGACAGCCGATTACGCGGGCACGGTGGAGAACAACACGTTTGGGATTTCTGGGAGTGGAGCAGGGTCCAACAACACGACTTCCACCGAGGGCTCGGCGTTGAATGTTGTGCTATACGGCGGCGGCACCCATACCACCCGTATCCAGAACAACCAGATACACGGGTACAACAACTATGGGGTGCTGATGGAAGTGGGCGACTTCTCGGGAGGCGGCGGCGGGCACGGAACGCTGAATGCGACGATCACCAATAACACGATCGCCGAACCCGGAAGCTTCATCTACTCGAAACAGGGGATTCACCTGAACCTTGGGATTATCACTGACGACGCGCACACCGCATGCGTTAACATCACCGGCAACTCGATGGACAGCTCCGGAGACTCGCAGGACGTTCGGCTACGCCAGCGAATGAAGACAACCGTGCGGCTACCTGGCTTCGCTAGCAGCCTCAGCGACAACACCGCGGTGAACAACTTCGTGAGGGCGAATAACGGGAATGGGGCGGGTCTCGTCGTCGCCGCGAGTAACAGCGTAGGCCTGGCGGCGCCCGACGGCCCCGGCAATGGCTTCATCGCCGGCGCTTGTCCATTGCCTTGACGCGCGACGGTTGTCCGCGGCGGGCCGCGGCTCGCGTGCGTGCGGCCCGGGGTTCTGGCTCCACCCCCGCCGGCCGACGTGCCGCCCCGCCGTTTGAAGGTGCCGGCTTGACATGCTCGGTACTCGGAGCTGCGCACGAAGGGGCTGCATGACATTCCACCGGTAGCTGGAGGAGCGATGGGATCTAATCGCGCCGCTACTCCCACCGCCCAAATCGCGCCCGTAGAGCGGCCGGCGTCCCGGTGCCCGATCACCTGGAGGCCATCCCTTAGGAGATGCTTCCGGAGGCAACGGGGTGCGGATCACAATCAGGTGATCCTCCCACGCCGCGCCCCGCCGTGCAGCTAACCCTTGCGAGTGCACCGCTCACTTCGCGATCGGCGCCGCCCGCCACACGTGTGTTGCGCGAACCCCGGGCTGGCCGCAGACTAAACATCCGTCGCAAGGGGAGGGCGCTCGGCAACCCGGTTCCCGTTCAGACGCGCACCCGCGGTCGCGTTGGCCGCGGGATGTCCGTGCCCGAGCGGCTCACAGAGGACATCCATGCTCAGCGATCGGGATGCGGACCTTTCCCCAAACCTCTGAGCGGGAGCCGCTCGCCTCCGTTGCCGCGACGGGTGGGCCGGCTCCCGCGACATGTTCCGCAGTCGTGGGACGCCCGGGTATCTTCCCCACACCGCGGCAATTCGCCACCGTCGTCCATTTTTCGCGCGATCGGAACCCTGTTCCTATCGCGCCGCCGTTCTTTCTGATCTGCACGCCCCTATCCACGTCGCCGCAGTGATCCGGCGGCGCGGCCAATGCCCATTTGATGGAGGTTCGAAGGGTGTCCTTCCCGATTAGCTGTTCCCGTCCGCCGATGCAGCCCCTGCTCGCCGCCCTGTTCATCGCGGTCGCTCCGCAGGCGCTCGTTGCGCAGCAGGCGCCCGCGTCCTCCAAGGGGTCGGGGGAGTGCGCGGCATGCAAGGACTTCTACGAGCATGTCAACTCCGAATGGATCGGTTCTACCCGGTTGCCGCCGGACCGGGTGGCGCTCAGCAACTTCTCGCAGCTTGCGGACGCAACCGCGCAGCGGGCCCGGAGCATCGTGGAGGATGCGGCAGCGCGCCGGGGGGCCGCCGCTCCGGGGTCCGCCACCTGGCAAATGGGCACCTTCTACGCGAGCTGCATGGATTCCGCGGCGGCTACGCGTGCCGGCGCGGCTCCACTCCGGCCGGACCTGGACCGGATCGCCGCAATGCGTTCCTCGGGTGATCTTGCACCGGTGGTGGCTCGGCTGAAGAAGTACAGCTTCGGCGTCTTCTTCTCGATGGGCATCGCCCCCGACGACCGGCGGGCGACCGAGCTCGCCGTGATCGTCTCCCAGGGGGGCCTGACGCTACCTAGCCGCGACGCCTACCTCCGCACGGACTCCACGGGCGTGGCTCTGCGTGCCTCCTACCGCACCCACATCGAGCGAACCGCGCGCCTGCTGGGTGATGATTCCGCGGGTGCAGCGGCCGAGGCAGAACGTGTGCTCCGGATGGAGACTGCGCTGGCCCGCGGGGCGGTGCCGGCGGTGCAGCAGGCCGATCCGCTCGCGAACCATAATCGCCTGGACCTCGCGGAGCTCCAGCGGCTCACCCCCCATTTCGATTGGCCCGTGTTCCTCCGCGAGAGCGGGCTTGCGGTCACCTCGGTGGTCGTCCGCCAGCCCGGCTACCTTCGTGCCCTCGATTCGCTGATCGTCACCGCTCCATTGCGGGACTGGCAGGCATACCTGCGGTGGCGTTTCGTCAAGAACGCGCTGCCGTGGCTTGGCGCCAGCTTCGAAGCGGAGGAGGCACGGTGGCAGGGGGCATCCCGCGGCGTTGAGGCGCTGCCTCCGCGCGACCGGCGCTGCTACGCCGCCACCGAGAACGCGCTCGGGGAGCTGATCGGGCAAGAGTACGTGCGCCGCTGGTTCCCGCCCGAGGCGAAGGAGCGGGCGACGCGTTTCGTTCGGGACCTGCAGTCGGTGCTCCGCACCCGCATCCAGAGCCTGGCCTGGATGTCGCCCGAAACGAAACAAGCCGCGCTCGCTAAGCTTTCAGCGATGCGGATTGAAGTCGGCTACCCCGAAAAGTGGCGAGACTATCGCGGCCTCGACCTTCGCTCCGGAGCGTTCGTGATGAACTATCTCCGGGCGGAACCGTACTCGGAGACGTTCTGGCGCACCGATCTGGGTCGTCCGGTGAACCGTAGCCAGTGGGCGTACCGGCCGACCACGGTGAGCGCGGCGTTCATCCACGTGCTGAACCAGGTAGAGGTGCCGGCCGCCATGCTTCAGGCTCCGTTCTACACACCCGGAGGAGATGATGCAAGCAACTTCGGTGCGCTCGGCGCCATCATCGGGCACGAGTTGACCCACGCGTTCGACAGCCGGGGAAGGCGGTACGACGCGAACGGCGAGCTCCGCGACTGGTGGACCAAGGACGACGCCGCACGCTTCGACAGCCTCGCCCAGGTGCTGGTCGCGCAGTACGACCGCTTCGTGGCCATCGACACTGTACGCGTGAACGGCCGGCTCACCCTGCCAGAAAACATCGCGGATCTGGGTGGGCTCACGGTGGCATGGGCCGCATTCCAGCGTGCGAGTACGGGGCAGCCGGCTTCGGCCGCTGACGGGTTGTCGCCGGCCCAACGCTTCTTCACCAGCTGGGCGCGGACCTGGCGCTTCGTGATCCGGCCGGAACTCCTTCGGGAGACTACCCCAACGGAAAGCCACCCCGTGCCGAAGTTCCGGGTGAACGGCCCCCTGCCCAACATGCCCGAGTTTGCGGAAGCTTTTGGGTGCACACCTGGCGATCCGATGTCGTTGCCCGTCGGTGAGCGCGTGCGGTTCTGGTGAACGGGCACCCGCGCGCCGTCCCGCCGGCCACGGGCATATCCCCAACCGGCTGTCGTGCGGCCCATTGGGCTACCGTAGGCCCCCCGCGACGGTTCATATCGAGGGCGAAGACGGCGTGACCGCCCTGCCGAGGAGGAGCGGAGAGCCCGATTTGGCGGCGTCCTCGCAGCACAGGGGTGCCGAGCTTAATCCACCTGTTGCGCGTGGGGTGTTATGAGGCTGGGCCGCAACCGACCCCTGCCGCGCGGGCGCTGGCGCGTTACAGGATTGTGCGTTAACGCACGCACACGATGGAGGGGACACGTTTCGTACGCGGTAGTGCCGTCCGCGTCTCGCTGACGTGGTGTAAGCACGAGCTGGGGCAGGCGCGAGCCTGCCCCAGCCGCTTTTTCGCGCGGGGATCCCACGGCGGTTCGCGCTGGCCGCCGCGTCCGGGTCAGGCTGCGCTTCTTATGGCGCGAACCCCAGGCTGACGCCGGCCCAGGGCAGTACGCCCTTGGTACCGAAGATGGGCGTGAAGCCGATCCGGAACACGAAGCCACCCGCGCGGGGCTGGTAGCGGTAACCCAGCGTCGCCGTGCCGAGTACGCCTCCGCTACCCGCCTGCTCCAGCTCGTCTTCCGGCCCGCGGTCTTCCGGAATGTAGATGAAGAGAGCACCCGCCCCCGCTTCCAGATGGTGGCTCCCCGAGCCGGTCAGGTAGTTCGCCATCACGGGAACCGCCGCGCCGCCGAATGCGGCGAGCCCCACGCGGCCGCTCACCCGTTCCGTGAACCGGTGGTCTACATTCACGCTGTAAATGAGACCGTTTCCAAGCAGCTCCACGTAACCGGCCGTGCGCGCCAGGGGGGGCGCCTCCTGCGCGTGGAGGCGCGGAGATGCCGACAGCGCGACCGCCGCGCCCGCGACGAGCGTCCGAATTACTTTACGAACGCAGAGATTCGTCATCGGAGTTCCAGGAGGTTGATTGGAGGTTGGCATGTAGCGGCTTCGTAGCCGCGGCCGCGCGCGTTGGCACGCGCACTTCAGAACTCGAGTCGGATCCCCACCGACGGAACTGGGGGGAGGAGGAATTCGCGCTCCCATACCACATCAGCCGGGGCGTTGCATCCGGTTTGCTCGTGAGATGGCGAGGGACGGCGCAGACCGGTCGGATCGAGCAGCGCGTTGAGGAGCGAAAGCGAGAGCTCCCACTTCCACCCGCGGCGGTCCGTCCAACGCTTCCCCGCGCCCACATCCAGGCGCTTGCTGACACCGGTGCGCGCGGAACTGCGCGCCCCCGGTACGAACTGAACCACGGTGGCAGAACAGTGGCCGCTGAAGCCGCCGGTCGCGAAGTCGAACGGCCGGTCGGGCACAGCCCACACCGACGGGGTGAATGGAACCCCCTCCATCGCTTCGAACCGCCCCGTCAACGTCCATCCGCGCCGCGCCTGCGTCTCGCCCACCGCCACAATGCGGTGTCGGGGCAGGAGATCGGCCGCAAACCGGGCCCCGTCGACGGTCCGGTCCGACGCGGCAAGCGAGTACCCTACCCAGCCGCGCACGCGGTGGTCTCCTTCACGCGCCAACGACAGCTCGAGCCCCCTCGCCGTGCCTGTCCCCAGTTCGAGCCGGTCGCTCGCGAACTGCAGCGCCGCGGGGTTGTACGGCTCCAGCATCCACAGCCCGGTGAAGCGCTTCGCGTATGCTTCCGCGCGGAACGCGAGGTCGTGCGGGAGGCGCGCCTCGACACCGCCCCCCATATGCGCCGAACGCGCGGCGGTCGCATCGCCCTCGTACGCGGAGGCGGCGAGATCCACGCTGTAGACGTCCAGGTCGGCATCACTGTCCTGCAGCGACTGGCCATACTGGCGGACGATTCCTCCTCCAGCCGTGAGCGCGATGGCGTCGGTCAGCAGGTACTTGGCTGACATGCGGGGCTGCAGCGACAGGTCTTCATCCCATGTCTCGGCCCTTATCCCCAGGCGCACGCGAAAGCGGTCGGTGAGAGTCACGTCATCCTGCAGGTACGCGGAGAAGAGGGTACCCTGCGGCCGGCCCGAGCGCTCGGAGAGCTTGTCGTAGTCGACGCCGTACCGGTAGGCCACCCGGTGCTCGGAGTCGGTCCGCTCCACCCCGTACCCTGTCTCGATGGCGTGCTTGCCCGCGGGGCTCCAGCGCAGGTCTCCACGGAACTGCAGCAGCGACACGCGATGGTCAGTCTCCACCCGCGATTGCTGGAGGTCGCTGTGCCCGCCGCGCAGTTCCTGCCCGAAGCGGCTGAGCGAAAGCCGGTGCTCGAGGACCGCGCGGCCGCCGAAAAGATGCCGCCAGGACACCCCGTACACTTCGTTCGACCATTGGAAGTGCCGCTCATCGCGGAAGCGGGCGTCGTAGACGGCGTCGCGGCCGAGGAAAACCAGCGCGCTCAGCCGGTCGGACGGCGTCACGTCCACATGGGTCTTGGCGTAGCCATCGTAGAAGTAGTACGGGAGCTCGCCCGTGCGTCCCAGTGCGTCCAGATACGTGCGGCGTGCGCCCACAAACCAGGCTCCCAGGGGGTGCCCTCCCTCAACGACCGCGGAGGACGTGATCAGCCCGAGCGTGGCGGTCCCCGCGGTTCTCTCGCGGTTCCCCTCGCGCAGCGACACGTTCAGCACGGAAGAGAGGGCGCCTCCGAAACGCGCGGGTGGCGCACCCGTCCACAGCTCCGCGTCTCGCACGGCCTCGGTATGGAACGCCGAGAAGCCACCCCCGAGGTGGTACGGCTGCAGCACGGGGTAGCCGTCCAGCAGGAACAGGTTCTGATCCGCTGCCCCGCCCCGCACCAGGAGGCGGCTGGACAGCACACTCGGCGAAACGACACCGGGCAGGGCCTGGATCGAGCGGAACAGGTCCGCCTCGAGTGCCGCCGGAACGCGCCGTATCTCGGCCGGCGTGACGGTACGCACCGACACCTCGGGCGTTTCGAACGGGCGTTCGAGGGCGCGCGACGCGCGCACCACCACTCCGGCCAGGGACAGCGGCGCCGCGCGTAGCCGCAGCTCCACCGGGCCGATGCCGGGACTCAGCAAGGTGTCCAGCGGGGCGAATCCCAGCGCGCGAACCGTCACCCGGGTGGGACCAGCCGTGCTTACTCGCACGGTGAAGTAGCCGTCGCCGCTGGTGCGGACGACGGAAGCTCGTTCCGCGGCCACGCTCGCGAGCGACACCGGCTCCCCGGTCTGCTCCTCGCGCACGAAGCCGTGCAGGAGAGTGTTTCCCTCGGCCCTCTGCTGCGCGGGGAGCTCCACCGCGGCACTGATCAGGGTCAGCGCCGCAATAACCGAGACCCTCACTTGCGCACACCGATCACGCGGGAGTCGCTGATCGCGTACGCGCCGAAGAGCCCGTACCCGCCCCGCACGGTGGTGCGGAAGCGGCTGCGGCTGCCGTCGGGCGCGACCTGGTCCTCGGTGAGTACGTAGTTGCGGAAGTTCTCATCCACTGCGGCGACGGTGAAGCGCAGCGTGTCGACAAGCCCGTGCAGCACGCCCGCGTTGCGTACGTTCACCGCCACGGTCGTGTCAGGGTTCACCCAGGGCGTAGCGGATTGGAGAATCTCGTTCGCGGAGGAAGCGCCGCTGCGGTCGACCCGTCGCCAAAGCAGGATGTATCCCGCAGCGGAGGGGGATCTGGACCAGCGCAGCACCGCTGAATCCTCAGGCGCGGTCGCGGTATCGCGCGAAGGTGTCCTGAAGCCGAACGGCTCCGGGACGGTCGCTTCCCCCGCGATCTCCTGTCCCCGCGCACCCTGCACCTGAAGCGAATACCGCGCGCCTGCCTGTGGGGTGAACGTCCCGCGGTAAGTCCCGGGCTGGCCCGGGTCTTCAACGAAGCGATGCTCCGCCGGTCCCGAGACCGTTACGACGGCGCCGCTGGCCGGCGTCACGCCGAAAAAGAAGCCGTCGCTCAGACGGCGGGCTTCTTCCACGAGGACAGTCTGCTCCGCCGATCCGGCACCGAGCATCGCGTGCACGACCAGAGGCGGCGGCGCGTCCGATTCGGTCGGCGTCCGTTCCGCACATGCGGAGAGCGGGAGGAGCGCGACCCCGAGCCATCGCAAGTGACCGCGAACTTGCAGGCAGCGTGGCCTGAGATTAAGTGTGGAGGGCACTTTTTACCGCACCTTCTGAGGTACAAATATGACCAGCCGGCGTGCGCCGTCACGCCTGCGCGCTTCCGGCAACACGGCCGGGAGTGGGCGAGCGGGCATCGATGCTCGGTCGCGGTTGGGGTCGGAATGGGATAGAGGATAGCGGCGTGGGGGCGGCTCACGTAGCGCAGTGGGGCGAATGGTGAGAAAAGGGGGCGATTCATTCGGCAGGAGTGGGTGAACGCACTTGCCCACCGGATTTCGCGTACCACAGTACCCTGAACCGCGCCGGGTTCTCCGGAGAGTTCGTTACGTGAGTGCCGGCAGGAGGTCTTGAGCCTTCTGGCAACGGAAGTATGCCTCCTCGTACTCGACCGGCGACACATAGCGGATCGGCTCGAGGAGGCGGTGGTGGTTGAACCACCAGACCCACTCCAAAGTGGCGAACTCTACGTCCTCCAGACTCCGCCACGGCTTGCGGTGCCGGATCACCTCCGTCTTGAAAACCCCAACCACCGACTCGGCCAGCGCGTTGTCGTACGAGTCTCCCTTCCTCCCCACCGAGGGCTCGATCCCGGCCTCCGCCAGCCGCTCCGTGTAGCGAATAGCGAGGTATTGCACCCCGCGGTCGCTATGATGCACCAGCCGATCCACCTTCTCGTCCTCCCGCTCACAGATGGCCTGCTCCAGCGCATCCAGCGCGAGGTCGGTGCGCAATGAGTTGGAAACCCGCCAGCCCACGATCCGGCGCGAGAAGACGTCGATGACGAAGGCCACATACACGAAGCCACGCCAGGTGGCCACGTACGTGCAATCGGAAACCCACAGCCGGTTCGGTCGCTCCGCCGTGAAGTCCCGGTTCACCAGGTCGCCTGGCCGAGCCGCCCCATCCGCCGGAACGGTGGTGTGGATGCGCCGGCCGCGCACTGCGCCGGCCAAGCCAATATCGCTCATCAGGCGAGTAACCGTGCAGCGGGCCACCACGGTCCCTTCGCGGTGGAGCTGGCGCCACACCTTGCGTACGCCGTAGACCTGGAGGTTCTCCTCCCAGACTCGAGCGATCTCGCCTCGGAGCTGCTCGTCGCGCTGGGCTCGCGCGGAGCGAAGCTGAGGGTCAGTCGCACCTGCCTTGTGGAGGGCATTTTTTGCCGCACCTTCGAAGGTATGATGTGAACAGCCGGCGTGCGCCGTCACGCGCCTGCCTTCCGCAGACGACTGGGGACCGGCGAACGGACATTCGATACATGGTCGTGCATGGGTTGAATACAGGTTGGCGTTTCGGAGCGGGTCGACGTAGTCGGGTGGGGCGAACCGTGTTTGTGCGCGGCGTATCGCAGGCTCACCGGTACGCTGGCTTACGAGTAGAATCCGCGCCTGGGAGGCCGCTTCACCCCTCCTTTTTCGTACGCGACTCGGATCGGGCGCTACGCTTCCGCGCGGTCGGCCTCGTGGTGCACGCGTGCGCGTTGCCGCCGCCGAGCACGGACGGTGCGCTCGCGGGGGGAGAGTCGGAGCAAGAAGCCCGCATCCTCGTTGTATATGGGAGTGGCCACGCGGGCATTCTCCGCGAGCACCGGCTCCTGCACACCTCGCGGGACCAATCGCAGATTCGTCACCGATTGCTCAGCCACGAATGGGAGCTCTGGTTCGAGCTGTTCGACCAGAATACCCAAGGCTCAACAGGAAAGCCCTTTGAGCCGACGCCTTTGCCTGCGCGCCAGTGTTCGCAGCAAGGTACTTTTCGTCCTCGCCAGGGGCGGGCCATGCAACGTTCCTCGCCTCACCGCGCAGGGCCCTACCACGGGCAGGGTCTCAGGTCCGGTAGCTAGCCCATAGGCCGCCGGCTTACATGCATTCGCGATCCATTCCGCACCGCCGCACTTCCGCGCGGGGTGACACGCTCCGCGGGAGCCCGCTGCGCCCCGCGCGGAAGCGGGGAGGACGATCCCGCCCAGGATCTGATACCCGGCGGCTAGCCACGACCTCGGGGCCGGCGTGCTTCGGCGAGTACTTCCGGGTGCGCCGGGTTCGGGCGCCGCCCCGGTAGCGGCCGAGAGCGT
Source organism: Longimicrobium sp. (assembly GCA_036388335.1). Classification (GTDB taxonomy): domain Bacteria; phylum Gemmatimonadota; class Gemmatimonadetes; order Longimicrobiales; family Longimicrobiaceae; genus Longimicrobium. Next base: position 10,639 of record DASVSA010000431.1, read on the forward strand.
TGCGAAGCGCACCCTTTGGATTCTCCGGTATGCCGCCCCGAAGGACGAGTCCGCGCCCAATACGCGGATAAAAGGGCAGGTTCATGGGAGAGCGCCCGGCTGCATGTGCAACCGCTGCTTCCGCTCTGATCCACTATCTCTGGCTCCCGCGCGCACCTCTTCAAACCAACCACGATCCGCTCGCGTCTCATCGCTGTCCATGCGTCCCTACCCCTGACTGGAGCGCTCGATGACACACCCCGGCCTGACCGGATTGATGAAGTCCCTGAGCCTTCCGCGCAACGTTGCCTGGAGGATCGCCATGGCGGCTCTCGGCGTGCTGACCGCCACGACTGGTGCGCGAGCGCAGAAGCCGACTCCCGAGGAGATCCGTATTCATACGGAAGATGTCACCCGCTACCTGGGTACGGTGCCCGCCCTCCGCAGAGCACGCACGTACAACGACTCGGCGGCTCTCATCTTCACGCGCTACTACCTGCCCGCCACACCTGGCCTCCGCTCGTTCATCCGGGACCGGGTTGGGAGCCCATTCGAGCTCCTCGACCAGATGCAGAGCCGGCCGGGGTACTACGCTCACCTTCCCCGCAGCCTGCGGGAGGTCGGCACTTCGCGCTCCTCCATCCTCGCCGCCTTCCGCCGCTTCGAACAGCTCTACCCGGACGCGGTCTTCACTGATGTCTACTTCGTCGTGGGCCGCATGAATTCGGGCGGCACCACGACCCCTGGGATGATCGTGATCGGCGCGGAGATGTACGCGAAGGACAGCGAGGCTCCGTCTTCGGAGTTGAACGAGTGGGAGCTCGCGGTACTCCGCGACACGTCACTCCTGACGACCATCGCGGTCCACGAGCTGATGCACATCAACCAGCCCCCCGCGTCGGGTCCGCGAACGCTGCTGCGACAGTCGCTGATCGAGGGCGGTGCGGACTTGGTTGCCGAACTGGTCACGGGACGGAACATCAACGCCCACGTCCACGCCTGGGCCAACCCGCGAGAAGGCGCACTGTGGGAGGAGTTTCGTGGCCGGATGGAAGGCACCAGCATGGCGGGTTGGCTTTACGACTCCCGCCCCCGGGACCGGCCCGCAGACTTGGGGTACTGGATGGGCTACAGAATCGCACGCGCCTACTACGACCGCGCGAGCGATAAGGCACGAGCGATCCGCGACATCCTGACGGTCACGGACCCGGCGGAGTTCCTGCGCCGGAGTGGATACCAGCCATCGGGGAGCTAGGCACGCGCCGGACGGGCGCGGACCGCATCGGTACTGTGGACGCAGCCTCGCACGGGGGCGGTAGTGGGCCAGGCTGATGTGACGAACCGCGCCGACGTGGACCGACTCGTTGGTGAGCAGATACCAGGGCTCGCGTGCTGAGCGGGGCCCCGCGACGACGAGCCGGAGCGGACATGGGTAGTGGGGCTGTCGTACCGCGAGCCAGGGGACTCCGTGCTGCTCCACCTTTGCGCCGCGTGTGGGTACGTCGCGCCGCTCCCGGGTCGGCTTGCCACGAGCCATCTCCCACGCCTTCTGCTCTCGTCCCTCCGGGGTGTGCAGCGCGTACGCTTATTCTGCCAGCGCAGGAAAAAGCGCTTCACCTTCCGAGCCATCCCTGCCACAATCCGGAATGACTCATGTCGTTGGATCGCGGGGGGGCGGCGTTCCCGTGAACCCTTCATTCCTGGGCACCCGGTCGGCGCAGTTCGTAAAGGTAGCCGTACGAGAACCAGCGCCCGTGGTCGTCACGGAACACCTTTATTACCCCCGCCGCATCCAGCGCTTCATAGAACTCCAGGTTCGCCGTCACGAACGGCTTCACCGGAAGGGGCTCCAGATCGACGAGCCGGGTGTCGAAACGCCGGATCGCCTCCCTGAGCGTCGCATGGTAGTCAGTCAACGAGTGGACGCCCAAGTAAAGACGGCCGCCGGGCGCCAGAAACGGCCCCGCGGTTCCGAGCAGCGCGAGAAGGTGTTCGTTTCCGGCGACGCCACCCGCGAACGAACGGGGGTCGTCGGGTGGTAACCCAGCGAGATACTCGGGCGGGACGATCTCATTCGGAAGGTTGGCGAGGATTACGTCGAAGGGCCCGGCAAACCCGGCGAACAGGGCGCCCGCCCTGACCTCGACCGCGACGCCGTTGAGGTCCGCGTTGCGCTGGGCGGCGGCGACGGCGCGCGGATCGACGTCCGTGGCGCAGGCCGTCGCTCCGCACTTCGCGGCCGCAATCGCGAGCACTCCGGACCCCGTTCCGATATCGATAACGCGTTCGCCCGGGTGGACTCGAACTGACCGTGAATAGAATAGGCCGTTGCGAGACGGCATGAAAACACCGGGCGCCCGCGCCAGTTCGACTGTTTTCCCCAACACACGTACCGTGAAGGCTCCTGAGAGGCCGGGCTGTTTGTCGTCACTCGTAAACACGCTGGTCCGGGTTCTGGGAGTTCGTGCCGCGCCACCCCCTAGCGTGTGGGGTCCGCAAGCGCTCTGACAGTCTTCAGCGATGATCCGCACAGCACGGGGCAGACCAGTTACGGTCTGCCCCGCGCTTGGTCGGGGCAGGAGTGGAACAGCCCAGCGCACACCTTACGCTGGGCTGTTGGCCCCATATCTACCAGCGGTTGCGCATGATTGGCAGTACCGACGGCTTAGTAGCCGAAGAGACTGGGGTCGGTCTCGCACATATACGGGACGACCAATTTCCGTCCAGTCTCAAGCCCGCCGACGCGGAACGTGCCTCGAGCTCGGGTCTACCCGGCGGGCATCCGGGAGCTCTCCTCAGGGGCCACTCACTCGATCGACCACGCCTGAGCCGCACCACGAAGCATACCCCGCGCCGACCACTGCCCCGCCGATCGCAGTTGCGCGCACGACGCCGGCACTTGCGATGCCTTCGGTTACTTCACCCGCCATTTTAGCCGCGACAGCCGTGGTGTTACCTTCAAAGACGAAAATCCTGACGGCTGCCTGTTCCGCGCCTGCTTGTACCGCAAACGGAGCGGCCGAAATCGTCACGCCCATTCCGAACCCCTTCGCGTAGCAGGCACTGAACTCGCTGGCAAACTGAGCAAAACGCTCCTCACCCGCCGCGTGGACGCGTTCGTTGCGCAAGTAACGCCAGGGCTTGAGCCCGTCGGTATCACGATGGCCGAGTGAGGATTGCACCATCATGTCGATGCCGGAAAGCGTCGGGCCGAAGTCGCTGGCATCCAGGTGACCGTCCCAAGAACGGGCCCGGCGGGCCGCCCGGCGCTGCAGCCAGCTTCCGTACATTTCGTAGCACGCGACGATCTTCCATGCTGCTGTCCCTGCGGCAAACTTTGAGCAGTCGACACCAGGTCCCGACTCGGCCATCAAGCCGCTCGGGTCGCGGAAGTTCACCGGATCGTTAGCGGTGTACGCGTAGGTGTTGATTCCGCCCGCCAACCCGATCGGGTCCTCGGAGATGAACCGGCCGATCTCCGGGTCGTACCAGCGGGCGCGCACGTAGTACAGCCCCGTGGTCGCATCAAGTTCGCGGCCCATGTACTTCAGAGGCTGAGCCACCTGCTCGGACGTACCCGCCTGGGCCTCGCCGAACGCGCTGTAGCGGTACTGGTTCACGAGCTGTCCCGCTCCGTCCAGGAGCCCCACGACCTGTCCCGGCTGCTCGCTGACGAAGGAGTACGTAGCGCCGGTGAGCGGATCTCCAACCGTCATCGTCACCGGCTTGTCGGTACCCGAGTAGGTGTACGTGCGGATCACGGTGCGTTGTGACCCGTTGACCTCCGCGAACAGGTTGCCCTGGTGGTAGAGGTAGAAGTTGGTGCCCGCTCCCGAGTCCGTCTTCCGCACCCTCTGGCCGAAGCCGTCGTACCCGTAGTCGATCACGCGGCTCTGCGCGCCGTTCAGGAAGTATGTCGCCCTCGCGAGCCTCCCGAGCGCGTCCCACGCGTATTCCCAACGGACGCCGTCTCTCACCTTCGCCGTGAGGTTCCCCTCCGCATCATACGTGAACGCCCAGCGATCGAAGGCGCTGTACCGGTTGGTGCCCGGAGTCGTCGCCGCCCCGCTGTCGGTACGGTTGCCCGCCGCGTCGTAGGTGAACGTCTCCGGACCGGCGCTGGTGAGATTGCCGCCCAGGTCGTAGCCGAAGTTCTTCACCGCGTCCGACGTGACCTCCCGCCGGCTGCTGAGGCGGCCCAGCTCGTCGTAGTAGTACCGCCCGCTGGTGGCGTTGGTGAGCGCGTAGTCGATCTCACCGTTTCGGTTGAAGAAGTTCACGAAGTTGAGGCCGCGGCTCGCGTCGTAGCTGTACTGCTGCGACTGGCCAGACGGGTAGCTCACACTCCCGAGCAAGCCGCTGTGCCCCACGGAGAACCCCGTGGACTTTCCGGACATGCTGGTGATGGCGTACTTGAAGCCGTACTGCGGCGGGTTGTCGTCATACCCATAGCCGACGTTCCCCCCCCACACGCGGGCGCCGTACGCCGACGCATCCAGTTCGACCCGAGTGAGCCGCGCGCGCACGGGATCGTAGTGGTGCTGGAACGTGTACTTGTACGCTCCGCGCACGGTCACCTGGCGCCCCAGCCCGCCGTGCAGCGGGTCGGATCTCAGGGTGTCGGTGCTTAAACCGTTCCTCACCACCAGAGTGGCAGGGTCGTCCAGGTACGAGAAGTGAGTCGTGTCTCCGGGAACCGTTCCCACGGCCGACGCGGTCCGTCTCGTCATCCGGTGCTCGTCGTCGTAAACCATCGAGACGGTGCCGCCGAGCCGGTTCGTGCGGGTGACGAGCAGGCCCTCCGCATTGTACGCGAAGGTCCGGGTACGCCCCTCGGGGTCCGTCTCCACCGTCACCCGGCCGAACGCATCGTACTGCCACTGGTGCTTCTTCTGCGCCGGGTCCGTGAAGGTGAGCACGTCGGGGCCCTGATAAGTCCACTGGCTCACCCGCCCGTTCTCGTTCGTCGACCTGACCCTTCCCAGCTCGTCGTACGTAGTCGCGACCGAGCCCCCGTCCGGAATGGAGACGCGCGTGGTCCGTCCGTAACTATCCCACTCGTAGCTGGAGCAAACGTTCACCACCGTAACGCGCACCTGCCGACGCTCGCAGCTCTGGGATGTGTTCTGCCATCCGCTGGGAGCGAAGGTCCTTGACTTCTGCGTGTTGTCCGCCGCGCTCACGACGAGGGTGACGCGCCCGCGGGTGTCCGTCTGGAAGTTCACCATCGCCGCCGCGGAGTCGGAGCGGAGACCCGACCAGGTGCGGAGCAGGGCGTTGTTCGTCCCGTACCGGAAGTGAGTCGTCTCCCCGTACGACTTGGTGGAATCAGGAAAAGCCGGTCGCGAGTACCAGGCGCGGAAAACCTCCTGTCCCTCCACCGACTGGGAGATCATCTCTCCGCGCGTGTTGAACTCGAACGTGGTGGTGCCTTCCTTGGTGCTGGTGCTCACCGGAAGCCCGGACGCGTCGTAGACGCTGGTCATCCAGTCGCCAGAAGGCGACATCGTACGCTCGAAGTTGCCGAACGCGTCCTGCCACGTGCGGGTCGTGTGGCCATGCGGATCGGCGACGCTCCCGTACACGCTGTCCAGCGAGATCGTCGTGGCAGGTGTGTTCATGGAGGTCGCATGGAACGTCATCGCCCGCTTGCGCTGCGACAACACCACGTGCTGAACCCTGCGCGTGACCGTCGCGGTGAGCGTCGTCGGTGTCCAGATGGTGTCGGCGCCAGCAGTCGTGTACGCGTAATTCGTTACTGTGCCCCGGGTGTTCCTGTGCGACGACACCCTACCCCGCGCGTCGTAGCTTGCCTCGAACGCGAGGCTGTTGTCCGCGAGGCGTGCCCGCGCCAGGGCGGCTCCATTGTACTCCAGAACCGTTGCCCGTCCGCCCGGATCCACGATCCGCTCGGCGCGCCCGGCCGCGTTGTAGGCGATGGTCGTCCGCAGCCCCGCCGGGTCGTCGAGGGCGATCGGGGCCACCGGACTCGCGCCCCAGTGCATGGTGACCTTGTTCCCGAACCGGTCCGTTACCGTGGTCAGCAGCCCGCTCGCGTTGTACACCTCGACGGTGCCGTCCGAGGAGGTGCGTTCCCACGAGTCGCCAGCGGTGGAGCGGCGGAGAACCAGTGTGGAGAAGTCGCCCGCGGGGCTCGTGTAGCCGCACTGCGCGGTCGTGCAGCTCTTCAGGGCGTAGAACGCGGCTGTCCCGTCGCCGCCGGTGAGGATCACTCCTTCGGGGCGTGCCGAATACAGCCGGTGCATATAGTTGCTGGGATGGATGCGCCGCGCGCCGGGCATCGACCAGCCCAGGCCGAACGCGCTCTCCCGCTCGTTGACCACGAGAATTCGTACGGTTTTGCTGGTCTCGATCGGCGCTCCGTCGGCCCAGTAGGCCCGCACCACCACGCGGTACTTGTAGTCCCCGGTGGCGCTGGAGGTCATCGGCCACTCGGCGGCCAGCCGGTGAGTGCTGCCGTAGCCCGCACTGGTGAAGATCTCCTGTTGCCCATTCTGGAGGGTGACCGGGGTGTTCGTGCGCGTGTCGATCACCTGCAACGAGAACCTGGAGGCTTTCTCGTACGAGGGATCGTTGGCGTTCACCTGTACGAACGCCGTCGGGTGTGCCTGGCCCGAGTGGTAAACCAGCGAGACGCTCCTCGGCTGGTCGAGGCTGACGTACGATGGCGTGCTCATCGCGAGGCTCGTTCCTTCCCCGGCCACGTTCCTGCCCGTCTCATTCTGCACGCCCGTCAGCGACACAACCGGAGCGCGTCGTGTGGCCGGCCTCGTGTAGATGACCGTGACCTCCGACTCCTGGCCGAAGTTGTTGGTGATCTTGGCGGTCACCGTGGTCGAGCTTCCGTAGTTGCCGAGCCCCACGTTCCCCGTGGAGGTGGCGGATGTGTTGGTGGCGTTGGGCGTGTACGTCCAGCCGCTCAGGTCCCGCTGATATCCGTTGACGTAAAGGCGCCGCGTGGTGCTGCCGAGCCCGTCTGGAGCGATCCACGTGATCGTCATGGCGACGCTCGAGCCCTCGATCTCTTGGGAGCCGGGGCTTATCTGCACAGTCGGCGGGGTCCCCGGGCACGTTTCTACGCTGGGGTTGCATGTCTGCGCGGCGACCGGCGACACGGCGGCAAGAAGCGCCGTGACCAGCAGAACGCCGACCGATGGTCCATCCCGTCTTGGCATGGCTCGTCCAGTACTGGAGTGGGAGGTGCGGGGTCGGGGGCTTGGCGCGCCGGCCCCGAACCCGTGAGGGATTTTCGACGCTAGAGTACGCGTTGCCGTACGCTGTGCAGACAGTGGCGTGGCGAAGCGCGCATTTGTAGCGAAATACGCGGAGTTCCGCGGGGCGGCGGCACGGTACGGAACTGAGCAAGACGTCGCGATTCGCGGAAGACGGGCGCCCGGCCAAGCCACGCGGCCGCGCGCTTTGCGCTTACGACAGCCCACTCGTGAAGAGCGGCCGGCTCGCACCATGGGCAGCGGCTGTAGCCCTCGACCACCTGCGGGCTCGCCCTGCCATCCTCGGCGCGGGATCGCATCCTTTGGGCTGTGGGCGGCTCCGCTTCGCCGCATGCTTCGTTTTCACCAGACCGAGCCGCTCCAGGTACGCTACCCGACGGCTTACGTCCGGGAGCGGCTGACGCTCGGAGTCGCACACGCGCACACGTTGTGCGGGCGGATACGATCCGCGAGGCCGAGTCGCTCGGCCCACATTGAGCCTTTGCAACCAGGCCGGCCCCTCCTGCACGTTCGCAGGAGGGGCCTGTTGCTCTCGGCTAACCGGGAGCGCGAACTCCGGGGGACGCGACGATCGATCCACGGCGGAGAGAGCTACCCGCGGGATTCCTCTGCCCGCCGTCCGGCGCGGCTGAATGCCGCTCCCTCGGCAACCAGCAATGACGTGTGGGCGGGACTCGCCGGCCGCATGCTCACAGGCTCTTAGCGACGCTGGGGACCGTCGCCCGAGCGCGACACGACTGCGGCGCCACCCTCTGGTCCTACGGGCTAAACCCGATTCCGAGCCGCTTACCCCCCCGGTGTGTCGCAACGAAGTGGGCGCGCTTACTCTCGGCGAGGTGCACCTGAGCCCCTCTCCAACGTAGATGAGGTAAAGCATGCCAACCTACCGTGGGTCCCCGCGGCCGTATCATCGACGCGGAAGAACAGCGCTACACGTCAGCACCCTGCTCTTGCTCGCCGCCTGCGCGGACCAGCCCGTGACCAGCTCCATCTCCGTGCCGCGAGGCGGGCCCGCTCTGACGCGGAGCACGGCCGCGCTTTCGATCTCGAGCCCCGGTTACGACGCGGTCTGCGGCACTAGAGCCACCGCGGCGATCCAGAAGGCCGTGAACGCGTCGCAGGATGTCGTGATTCCGGCGTGCGACTTCTACGTGGACACCACCATCACCCTGCCATCCTATTCGAGGGTGCGCGGTGCGGGCGATGCGTCACGTCTCATCGTCTCCAGAGGGCTCGCGAACGACGGGAAGAGCATGTTCTTCACGACCGGCTCGAGCGACGTCACCGTCGAACGGCTCAGGTTCAGGGGTGCCTCGAAGGCGACGCACTACGCTTTCCACGCCCGCTTCGCGAACGGCCGAATCCGCTTTCTGGACAACGTCGTCGAACGCATGGGGTTGATGCTGGTGGACAACTCCAGCGATGTTGAGGTCCTGCGCAACACAGGGAGCGATGTCATCTTGGCATTGCACGACGGCGTGCATATCACGTACGCGTCGAGCAATGTGCGAGTGCGCAGGAACTCGATCTCCGACTATAGCAGCGGTGTTATCTGGTGGGGCGGCGAGGCAGATCCGGAACGCGGCGGCTTCGGCAGGTCGTACGGACCCCAACACGTCGTGATCGACAGCAATACGGTTCGGAACACGACTTCTGGAATTTTCGGCGGTCGAGGAGCGTACATCAAAGTGAGGCACAACGACGTGCAGAACTGCGAGGACGTCTGCCTGGACGCCGAAGGAAGCCACGACGTGTACTTCGGCGGGAACACCGCCAAGTACGCGGGGCAGGCGGTGCTCGCCTCGTTCTTCTATTCGAGCAAGATCGTTTTCGAGAACAACTACGTGGAGCAGGACGGCACCCAGCACGGGCCGAAGCCCGCGGCGGCGGGCCTGCGCGCTCCGTGGCAGCAGATGTTCGCCCTGTTCAGCCGATGGGAAGACCCCGACAGCACGTCGACGATCCTGCGAGGGAACCGTTTCGTCTACCACCCGCTCGGCGAAGGTGTGGGTCGTGTATACAAGGAGTCTTCCAAGTCCATGTGGATGGACCGGAATATCCTCACCAACACGGTCGTCGAGATGGGGTACAACAACAGTGGAGTCGTCGATCTCACCGGCAACAAGCTCCACTTCAACTTCACCGCTCCCTACCCCGCGGTGCACGTGGGCTCGAACCATTTCCCCTGGGGTGCCTC
>DASVSA010000432.1:0-1504 GCA_036388335.1 Longimicrobium sp.
CCCCGTGCACGAACACGACCCACTCGTGCCCGGGTCCCAGGATGTGCGTCCGGTGGTGAAGCATCGTCCTCGTCGCGGGCTGGGCCCGCCGCTCGGGTTGCCGTGAAAGGGGTACTGCCGGTGGGGCGGCGCCGCGTTAGATTGCGCTTTCCGCGGAGTCCGCGCAGACTCCAAATCTAAGCAAATCCCCCACTTGGCACCACCCCGGATGTGCCTCGTCCTCTTCGCCGCCCATACGCATTCCGCGTACCCGCTGGTGGTCGCCGCCAACCGCGACGAGCGCTTCGACCGCCCCGCCGCGCCCGCCGCGTGGTGGGACGACGCCCCGCAAGTGCTTGCCGGGCGCGACCTGCAGGGCCGCGGTACCTGGATGGGTGTCACCCGCGACGGACGCTGGGCCGCCGTCACCAACGTGCGCGAGCCCTCCATCCCCCAGCGCCCCCACGCCCCCTCGCGCGGCGACCTGGTGGCCGGCTTCCTGACCGGCGCCGAGGACGCGCGCACATACGCGGCCCGCATCGCAACACGGGGGGCGGAGTGGAATGGTTTCAACCTCCTGGTGGGCGGCCCCGATGGCGTATGGTGGCTCTCCAACCGCGCCCCCGGCCCCCTGCGCGTGGAGCCGGGCGTGCACGGCCTCAGCAACGCCCTCCTCGACACCCCCTGGCACAAGGTGGAGCGCGGGCGCGAGGACCTCGCCCGCATCCTCGCCGGGCCGGAGGACGAGATGGAGGAGTCGCTCTTCCGCACCCTGGCCCTGCGCGACCCCGCCCCTGACGCGCGCCTCCCCGACACGGGCGTGGGCGTGGAGTGGGAGCGCGCCCTTTCGTCGCTCTTCATCGCGCTCCCCGACTACGGCACCCGCGCCTCCACCGTCCTCCTCGTCGGCCGCGACGGCACAGTGAGCTTCGCGGAGCGCACCGTGAGAGGGCCGGAGGCGCGCTACGAGTTCTCAACCGCTTGACTCACACAGAGGCACAGAGGCACGGAGAAGAATGCCCATAGAGACCATCAATCCCGCGACCGGGGAAACGCTGAGGACGTTCGACGCGCTGAGCGACGCGGAGGTGGATGAGCGGCTCGCGCGCGCGGAGGCGACGTTCCAGGAGTACCGCCACACCTCGTTCGCGGAGCGGGCGCGGTGGATGACGAGGGCCGCCGAGATCCTTGAGGATGAAAAGGATGAACTCGGCCGGCTGATGACCACGGAGATGGGGAAGCCGCTGGCCGCTGCCGTCGCGGAGGCGGAGAAGTGCGCGTGGGCGTGCCGCTACTACGCGGAGAACGCCGAACGGCTGCTGGCCGACGAGCCGGTGGAGACGGGCGCGGCGCGGTCGTTCATCCGCTACCTCCCGATGGGGCCCGTGCTGGCGGTGATGCCGTGGAACTTTCCCCTCTGGCAGGTCTTCCGCTTCGCCGCGCCCACGCTGATGGCGGGGAACGTGGGGGTGCTGAAGCACGCCTCCAACGTCCCGCAGTGCGCGCTCGCCATCGAGGACGTCTT
>DASVSA010000433.1:0-23205 GCA_036388335.1 Longimicrobium sp.
CCTCGCAACTCGTCCAGCGCGGCGGGGGTGGCGGCCACGTGGTGGAGGCACACGCCGTTCACCCCCAGCCGGCGCGCCGCGGCCCGCGCCTCGTCGTCCCAGCGCTCGGCGAGGAGGAAGCGCGCGGCGTGCGGCGCCAGCTCCGCCACGCGCGCCACCACGTCCGGCAGAAAGGACGAAAAGAAGGTGCGCCCGAGGACACCCGCCGCCTCGATGGCCGCCACCGAAGCCGCCTCCGCCCCCGGCGACTTGATCTCCACGTTGAGCCACGCCCCGCTCTCCGCCGCCCACCGCGCCGCCGCCTCCAGCCGCGGCACCGGCTCCCCCTGCGAGAGCGCCCCGCCGATCTCCTCCCACCCGAGCGACGCGATGGCGCCGCGCGCGTCGGTGGTGCGGTCCAGCGTCGCGTCGTGGATCACCACGGGCGTGCCGTCGGCGGCGGGCTGGACGTCCAGCTCCACGCCGTCCGCGCCTTCCTCGGCGGCCAGGCGGAAGCCGCGCAGGGTGTTCTCGGGCGCGCGGGCGGGGGAGCCGCGGTGGCCCAGCACCAGGGGACGCTCGGGAAAGATCATGTATCTCGTGCCTCGGCGGAGGGTTGGCCGCCGCGCCGACGGCGAGAAACGGGCCGGGGCGTGAAAGAGGCCACGGCTCGTCTCCCTCTCCGCCACGGGTGCCCAACGGCGCGCCGCCGCTACCCGAGCCGCCGCACCCTCCGACCTTTCCCGCCGCGCCGGCGCACCCGGCGCGCTCACCCCCGTCCCGGACGCGCCATCGCGTAAAGTGTACGGAGTGAACACCCCTGGCTAGCTTGGATCCACGGCGCGCGGGGGCGCGCCACACCTCCAAACCAGGGGAGAAAGGAATCATGAGAACGAGACACTGGTGTGCCGCCGCCATGCTGCTGCTGGCGGCCGCGTGCGGCGAGAGCGCCACGAGCCCCTCACCGGCCCAGGCCGCGCACGAGGGCGGCGGACTGATGGGCTCCGGCACGGTCGTACCGCCGCCCGCCACGCGCGATACTACCCCGTAAGGCCTCACACGGAGACACGGAGACACAGAGAGAAAGCTCCTCTCCGTGTCTCCGTGTCTCCCTGTGAGGCTTAGACTTCCATGTTGGTCATCGTGAGCACCTCCGCGAGCTCGCTGGAGAGGGCGTCGGCGGCCTGGGCGGGGGGCGCGCCGGCGGGGCGGGGGTGGGGGCTCACGGGCTCGGCGCGGCGCAGGGCGTTGAGGAGCCTCTCGGCGGCGTCGCGCTGCTCCGCCTCGGAGCGCTGGAGGGCGACCGTGAGCGCCTGACCCGCGGCGATGGTGGCGCGGTCGCGGTCGCCGATGGAGGCGGCGCCGTGGGCCAGGTTCACCAGCGCCTCGGCCACCTTCTCCGTGTCGTGGGTGGCGTCGATCAGCCGCCAGGTGTCCGCCCACGCCTCGTTGTACGAGAAGCGGTCGCCCACGCCCCCCGCGGCGCGCGCCACGCTGGACTGGGCCAGCAGGCGGTGGGGGTGGTCCGTGACGTACGCGGCCACCGCCCGGAACACGCGCAGCGCCGGCGCGAAGTACCCCTGAAGCATCCAGAAGAAGGCCACGTCGTGCGCCAGCGCCACCACGCGCGGGTGCCGTCGCCCGTACGCGCGGAAGGCGCGCCGCGCGTACGAGGTGACCTCCTCCGTGTTGCCGTCGTGGATGGCGATGCAGCAGAGGTCGTGGAGCGCCAGCGGCTTGATGCTCCACAGCCCGTGCCGGCGCGCGGCCCTCAGCGCCACCAGCAGCTTCTCGCGCGCGGCCCCGTAGTCGCCGCGCTGGATCATCAGGTTGGCCCACCCGCAGTAGGCCATCCCGTACGACTTCCAGTCGTCGGTGCGCCGCGCCAGCCCGATGGCGCGGCGGTACCACGTCTCCGCCCGCCGGTAGTCCGCCGCCCTCCTGGACAGGTATCCCACCCAGTAGGCGGCCCCGGCGTCCTGGGGCGCCGCCACCGCCGCCGCCTCGCCGAAGGCAAGCGCCGTGCGCCGGTGCCCCTGCCCGATGGCCCACCTCGACACGGCCAGGCACGACTCGCTGAGGTCCGGCATCCTCCCCTCGCCCTCCTCCAGCAGCCAGGCGATGCCAAGGAGCGGCGACTGCACCGGCCCCGCCTCGGGCATGGCGGCCAGCTCCACCCGGCGCCGGTCGGCCGCCCCCGCCGCGAACAGCGCCGCGCGCTCTTCGGGCGGCGTGCCCGACCACAAATCTACGTCGCGAAGGGATTGCCACAGGAGCAGCCCAAGGCCGCTCCGCAGCTCGTCTACCACCGCGAACCCCTCGAACGGCTCGCCCGCCTGGCGCAACCCCGGCGGCACTACCCAGCGCCGGGGAGATCGTCGCGAACGCCTGGTTGCCGCTTCCCCCATCGATCCCTGCCTTGACGGATGGTTCATGCTTCGTCGCGAAATAAACGATAAAGCGTGGACTTACCCGGCACAATTGAACAGAGTGAACAGATGCGAGGGCTGGCCGGTTCCGCGCGCGGAGCGGAACCCGCGCGCCGGGCCCGGTGAAAATGGACGCGCCGGTGCGGCTCCGGCGTGCTTTCCGGTGCAAAAGTGGACGCGCTTGGCGCGTCTGCGGTCGGGTGCATGCAGCGCACGCAGGCGCGTCAGGCCCGCTCCTTCCGGTCGATTCCTTTTGTGGCGGCTCCCGTCGGGCTTCGCGGCGGGGTGTGGGCGGGCACCGCCCTTGCAACCTCGGGGCGCGCTCGAAGTCCAAGACTACCCAAGACCGACGCGGCGCATGCCCCTAGCGAACACCCTCGGCCCCGCGGTGGGCGAACTCGAAGCCCGCCTCGGCGCGGACCGCCTGGAGCGGGACGCGCTGCTGGGGCCTTTCACGACCTTCAAGATCGGCGGGCCGGCGGACCTCCTTTACCGCGCCCTCACTCCCGACGAGCTGGCGCGGGCGGTGACGGCCGCGCGCGAGCTGGAGATCCCCTTCTTCCTGCTGGGGCTGGGCGCCAACATCCTGGTGGGCGACCGGGGCTTCCGCGGGCTGGTGATCAAGAACGAGGTGGAGCACGTGGAGTTCCTGGACGACCGCCGGGTGAAGGCGGGCGGCGGGGCCAAGGTGTACCACGACCTCATCCAGGCCACGGTGGCCAGGGGCCTGGGCGGCCTCCACCACTTCGTGGGGATCCCCAGCACGGTGGGCGGGGCGGTGTGGCAGAACCTCCACTTCCTGTCGCCGGCGCCGGAGCGGGAGCGCACGGTGTTCATCGAGGAGGTGGTGGAGGCGGCCACCATCCTCAGCGAGGAGGGGGAGGTGAAGGAGGTGGACCGCGCCTACTTCAACTTCGGCTACGACTACAGCATCCTCCACGACCGCAAGGACGTGGTGCTGGACGTCACCTTCAACCTGGACCCCACTCCGCGCGACCAGCTCCGCGACGTCATCCGCGAGAACCTGATGTGGCGCGACGACCGCCATCCCGACCTGTGGCTGTATCCCAGCGCGGGCTCCGTCTTCCAGAAGATCGAGGGGGTGGGCGCGGGGCGGCTGATCGACCAGTGCGGGCTCAAGGGGCACGTGCTGGGGGGCGCGCAGATCTTCCACAAGCACGCCAACATCATGGTGAACCTGGGCGGCGCCACCTCCGCCGACGTGCGGGGGCTCATCGACCTGGCGCAGAGCACGGTGAAGCGCGAGCTCGGGTACGAGCTGAAGACGGAGATCGGGATGATCGGAGAGTTTTAAAGGACGGGGCTCACACAGAGGCACGGAGATCGGGTTGACAGGGGATCGGGGGTCGGATAGCGTTCGGCGCCGCTTTGTGAGCAACCCCCCCGCAGGACAAGATCTCCTTTGAACGCGTACACCTACGTCGCGGTGGACGCATCTTCGCGCCGCGTACGTGGGCGCGAGCATGCGCCCGGCGCGGATGCCCTCACCCGTGAGCTGGAGAAGCGCGGGCTGCTCGTGCTGGAGGTCCGCGAGGCCGGCTCGGAGAGCGGCGCGGGCGGTCCCCTTCCCCGGCGGCGCGCGGTGGTGGAGGCTACGCGCGCCATCGCCGCGCTGCTGGGCGCGGGCATTCCACTGACGCGCGCGCTGCGGGTGGCGGCGCAGGTGGGCGGGGGCGCGCTCTCGCCCGTGCTGGACGACGTGCGCGCGCGGGTGGAGCGGGGCGACACGCTGGCGGAGGCGCTGGGCCGGCATCCCCGCCTGTTCAGCCCGCTGTACGTGGGCGTGGTGCGGGCCGGCGAGCGCGCCGGCGACCTGGGCGGCGCCTTCACCCGCCTGGCGGACCACCTGGAGAAGGCGGAGGAGCTGAGGTCGCGCCTCGTTTCCGCCTCCATCTACCCGTTGCTCCTGGCCGTCGCCGGGGGCACGGCGGTGCTCGTGCTCCTCCTCTTCGTCCTCCCCCGCTTCGCCGAGCTGCTGGAGGGCTCCGGCGCGGCGCTGCCGGCATCGACGGCGATGCTCCTGGCGGTGTCCACCACCATCTCGGGGTCGTGGCCGTGGCTGCTGGGCGGGCTCGTGGCGCTGGTGCTGGGGCTGGTGGCGGCCAGCCGCACGGAGCGCGGGCGCACGGCGGGCGCTCACCTCCTCCTGCTCGTTCCGGGGATCGGCGCGCTGCGGCGGGCGGTGCTTGCCGCACGCTTCGCGCGGCTGCTGGGGGTGCTGGTGGCCGGCGGCACGCCGCTGCTCCACGCGCTGGAGGGAGTGTCCGAGAGCCTGGCGGACCCGCTGGCGCGCGACGCCGCCACCCGCATCCGGGCGCAGGTGCGCGAGGGGACGTCGCTGCGCGAGGCGGTGGCCGCGGCAACCGTCTTTCCGCCGCTGCTGGCGCAGCTGGTGGCGGTGGGCGAGGAGTCGGGGCAGCTCGGCGCCTTCCTGGTGCAGGCGGCGGAGATGTTCGAGGGCGGCGCGGAGCGCAGCCTGCGCCGGCTGGTGGCGCTGGCCGAACCCGCCATGATCATCCTCTTCGGCGGGATCGTGGGGTTCGTGGCGCTGGCGCTGCTGCAGGCCATCTACGGCGTCAACGCGGACGCGTTCCGGTGAGGCGCTCCGGGTTCACGCTGGCCGAGGTCCTGGTGGTGCTCGTCGTCATCGGGATCGTGTCCGCGGCCGTGGCGCCGGCGCTGGCTCGCGGCGCGCGGCCCCACCCCGTGGACGCGGCGGCGGGGGAGATCCGCGACCTGCTGGCCGGCGCGCGGCGTACGGCGGTGCGCCGGGGCACGCCCGTGGTGGTGGAGCTGGACCCCCGCACCGGCCGCTACCGCGTGGAGGCCGATGCCGGCGACGGTCCCCCGGCGAAGCCGATCGCCGAGGGCGTGCTCCAGCTGCCGGAAGGGGTCGCCCCCGACGCACCCGCGGGGACGCGGAGGTTCACCTTCGGCGTGCTGGGGGCGGGGCAGGGGGCGGATGTCGTGATGAGGGGCGGCGGACGGACGGCCGCGGTGGGGATGGACCCGTGGACGGGAGAGGTCCGTGCGACGGCTCGATAGCACGGGATTCACGCTGCTGGAGGCGCTGATCGCGGTGGTGATCGTGGGCCTGGCCGGGGTCGCCGCGCTGGAGACGGTGGGCGCCGAGCTGCGCACCGCGGCGCGCGCCCGGCACGCCCACAACGCGGCCGCGCTGGCCGAGTACCGCCTGGAGACGCTGCGCGTGCTCTCGCCCCCCGAGCTCCGCTCCGTCCCCGACTCGCTGGCGGACGGGGCCTTCGCGCCGCCGCTGCAGCTCTACCGCTGGACGGCCTCCGCGCGCGAGGTGCCGGGGGAGCCGGGTCTCTACGACGCGCGGGTGGTGGTGCGCTGGAACGGAGGATCGTTCCCCATCGAAACCCGCCTCTATCGCCCGGATGCTCCCGGCCAGGATGCGCGTTTGGGCCGCTGAGGCGCGGGTGCGGAGTGCCCTGCTGTACACTCCGTACTCCTTCCTATCCGGGCCATTTTCCGGTAAGTAGGTGCCCCGCCAGATGTTGTGCGGGAAATGGCGCGGAGCGCGTAATCAGACGCTCTTGCGCCGTTTTCGCGTTCTGGATAACCTTCGCCCAGAACGTGCCACGGGGCAGGCAAATCCAGGCATCGGCGTCTCCCGGGCGCCGCCGCCGGCCCGCCGCAGCACCCCTCCTCACGACGTGTCCGAGACGCAGCAGGGCACCGCCACCGCCACGGCCGGCACACCGCCGGACGCGCTCGGCTCCATCGCCGGCGCGCTGGGCGGCGCCCCCGCGGAAACCCCCTCGGCCGACCGCCAGGTGGAGGCCCTGGTCAACGCCATGGCCATCTTCTCCCCGCCCACGGCGGCCGACACGGCGCTCCCCGAGAACTACCACGAGTCGCTCAGCGCCATGCTCGCCGCCAGCCTCAGGTAACATTCTCACACAGAGGCACAGAGCCACGGAGAGAACAACAATCAGAACCTTCTCTCTGTGGCTCTGTGCCTCTGTGTGAACCCCGCAGTTGGTACCCATCGATGAAGCTGGAAATCCCGATCCAGGTATCCAAGGTCCAGGCTCCGCCGCCGCTCGACAGCGGGCTGGCGTGCCTGGTGATCATGGCGCGCCTTCACGGCGTGGCCGCCGACCCGGACCAGCTGGCGCACGAGCACGCCAGCGAGGGGAAGCCCTTCACCCGCGCCGACATCCTGCTGGCGGCGCGGGAGCTGGGGCTGCAGGCGCGCGCCGTCACGGCCCGCGCGGACCGCATGGACCGCCTCCCCCTCCCCGCCGTGGCGGTGGGGAAGGACGGCGGCTTCTTCGTGCTCGCGCGCGTGGATGCCGCCAACGCCCTGGTTCACGACCCCGTGGCGGGGCGCCCGGAGACGGTGGCGCTGTCCGGGCTGGAGGAGCGCTGGACGGGGGAGCTCCTCCTCTTCACCTCCCGCGCGTCGCTCGCGGGGGAGATGAGCCGCTTCGACTTCACCTGGTTCATCCCCGCCATCGTCCGCTACCGCGGCCTGCTGGGCGAGGTGCTGGCCGTGAGCTTCGTCCTCCAGCTCTTCGCGCTGGTGACGCCGCTCTTCTTCCAGGTGGTGATGGACAAGGTGCTGGTCAACCGCGGCTTCGCCACGCTGGACGTGATCGCGGTGGGGCTGCTCGCCGTATCCGTCTTCGAGGTGCTGCTCACCGGGCTGCGCAGCTACGTGTTCGCCCACACCACCAGCCGCATCGACGTGGAGCTGGGAGCGCGCCTCTTCCGCCACCTGCTGGGGCTTCCGCTCGCCTACTTCCAGGCGCGCCGCGTGGGCGACTCGGTGGCGCGGGTGCGCGAGCTGGAGAACATCCGCTCGTTCCTCACGGGCAACGCCATCACCCTGGTGCTGGACCTCCTCTTCTCGGTGGTCTTCCTGGCGGTGATGCTCCATTACAGCCCGTGGCTCACGCTGGTGGTGGCGCTCTCCCTCCCCTGCTACGGCATCCTCTCGGCCCTCTTCACCCCCGTGCTGCGCACGCGGCTCAACGAGAAGTTCGCGCGCGGCGCGGAGAACCAGGCCTTCCTGGTGGAGGCCGTCTCCGGCATCGGCACCGTGAAGGCGATGGCGGTGGAGCCGCAGCTCACCCGCCGCTGGGACAACCAGCTGGCGGCGTACGTGGCCGCCTCGTTCCGCACCACCACCATCAGCACCATGGCGGGGAGCGGGGTGTCGCTGGTGGGGAAGCTCGTGACGGTGGCCACCATGTGGCTGGGCGCCCGCCTGGTGATCTCGGGCGAGATGACGGTGGGGCAGCTCATCGCCTTCAACATGCTGGCGGGGCACGTGGCCCGCCCGGTGATGAGGCTGGCGCAGCTGTGGACCGACTTCCAGCAGACGGGGATCTCGGTGCAGCGGCTGGGCGACATCCTCAACACCCGCACCGAGGTGGCGGGCAACCGCGCCGCCATCCCGCCCATCCAGGGGCGCATCCGCTTCGACCACATCGTCTTCCGCTACCGCCCGGACGGGCCGGAGATCCTGCGCGGGGTGAACCTGGAGATCGAGCCGGGCGAGGTGATCGGCATCGTGGGGCGCTCCGGCTCGGGGAAGAGCACCCTCACCCGCCTGGTGCAGCGCCTTTACGTCCCCGAGCGGGGGCAGGTGCTGATCGACGGGATGGACCTGACGCTGGCCGACGCCTCGTCGCTGCGCCGGCAGATCGGCACGGTGTTCCAGGAGAACGTGCTTTTCGCCCGCAGCGTGCGCGAGAACATCTCGCTGGCCGACCCGGGCGCGCCGCTGGAGGCGGTGATCGAGGCGGCGAAGATGGCGGGCGCCCACGAGTTCATCCTGGAGCTTCCCGAGGCGTACGACACCATGGTGGGCGAGCACGGCTCCACCCTGTCCGGCGGGCAGCGGCAGCGCATCGCCATCGCGAGGGCGCTGATGTCCAACCCGCGCATCCTCATCTTCGACGAGGCCACCAGCGCGCTGGACTACGAGAGCGAGCGGATCATCCAGGAGAACATGAAGACGATCTGCCGCGGCCGTACGGTGCTCATCATCGCCCACCGCCTTTCGGCCGTGCGCGACGCGGACCGCATCGTGGTGATGGACCGCGGCCAGATCGTGGAGGTGGGCCCGCACGCCGAGCTGCTTCGCGACCCCCAGGGGCACTACGCGCGTCTCCACCGCATGCAGGGAGGGTGAGATGGGGATCCTGATCCGCGCCCGCGCCGCCCTGGACCTCCTCCACCGCTATGGCTGGGCCTTCCGCCAGGCGTGGCGCAGCCGCGGCGAGACCGATGCGCCGGGGCGCGTGCCCTACGAGACGCAGTTCCTCCCCGCCGCGCTGGCGCTGCAGGAGACGCCCGTGTCGCCCGCCCCGCGCGTGGCCATGTGGACGCTGATCCTGTTCGCCGTGATCGCCACCGCGTGGGCGACGTTCGGGAAAGTGGACGTAGTGGCCACCGCGCGCGGCAAGCTGATCCCCGACAACCGCACCAAGGTCGTGCAGCCGATGGAGGCCGCCACGGTCAAGGCGATCCTGGTGATCGAGGGCCAGCACGTGCGCGCCGGGCAGCTGCTGGTGGAGCTGGACGGCACCGCCGAGCGCGCCGACTCCACCCGCCTCAACGACGAGCTGCAGGGCTCGCAGCTCCGCGCCGCCCGCGCCGAAGCGTTCCTGCGGGCCGTGGCCGGTGAGCCCGCCGTGCTGGCGCCGCTCGCCGGGGTGCCGGGCGAGCGCATGAGGGCCGAGCAGCGCCTGCTGGAAGGCGAGCGCCTGGAGTTCCGCGCGCGGCAGGAGGAGGCGGACGCGGACATCGCCCGGCGCGGCGCCGAGCTGCGCGCGATCACCGAGGTGGTGAGGGGGCTGGAGGGCACCGTCCCCCTGGCCCGCCGCCGCGCCGAGGACTTCCGCAGGCTGGCGGAGCAGAACATGGCCTCGCGCCACGAGTACCTGGAGCTGCGCCAGATGCAGCTTCAGCAGGAGGGCGAGCTCGCGGCCCAGCGCCAGAAGGTGCAGGAGCTGGAGGCCGCGCTGCTGGAGGCGCGCAACCGCAAGGCCGCCTTCGCCGCCGAGGCGCGGCGCACGGCCATGGACGCGCTGCGCGAAGCCCGCCAGCGCGCCGCCGCCGCGGCCCAGGAGCTCTCCAAGGCGCAGCAGCGGGGCCGCAGGATGCGCCTCACCGCGCCGGTGGACGGCACGGTGCAGCAGCTCGCGGTTCACACGCTGGGCGGCGTGGTGACCCCCGCGCAGCCGCTGATGGTGATCGTGCCCGCCCACAACCCGCTGCAGGTGGAGGCGTTCGTGGAGAACCGCGACGTCGGCTTCATCCGGGCGGGGCAGGCGGCGGAGGTCAAGGTGGAGACCTTCCCCTACACGCGCTACGGCACCCTCCACGCGCGCGTCCTGCACGTGTCCGACGACGCCATCGACGACGAGAAGCGCGGCCTGGTCTACTCCGCACGCGTGGCGCTGGACCGGGCCACCATGCGGGTGGAGGACAAGACGGTCCGCCTGACGCCGGGGATGGCGGTCACGGTGGAGGTGAAGATGAGGAGGCGGCGCGTGATCGAGTACTTCCTCACGCCCCTGCTGCAGCACAAGAACGAGAGCCTGCGGGAGCGATAGGGCTCCCGCCACACCCCGAAGGAAACCATCATCATGCGCATCCGACTCTTCCCCGCGGTCCTCGCCTCCGCCCTCCTGCTCGCCGGCTGCGGCGACGGCCTCACGGCCACCGAGGAGTACCCCGTCGTCGCGGGGACGTACGACGTGAGCGCGCCCATCAACGAGGTGCCGGGCGCCCGCTTCACCGGCACCATCACCGTGGTGGACGAAAGCCGCACCACCTCGGCGTTCGAGGGCACCTACAACCTCACCCTCCTGGGCGCCGACGGCACCAAGCGCGGCGGCTTCACCGGCTCGCTGGTGGAAGCGGGCATCTCCAGCAGCGGGAGCATCCAGTTCGACCTGAACGCCAACTCCTTCCGCTGGCGCGGCACCCTGGGCGAGGTTGGCAACATGACCGGCAACTGGATCCTGGTAGATGGCTCTACCAACTACACCGGCAACTTCGTAGCCGTCGCCCGCTGAGGTTGAATACCCGCGGTGACCCATGAAACGCACGGATCCTCGTAGGGGCAGATCCGTGTGTCGCACACGGGTCTGCCCCTACAAGGATCCGTGCGGCTACGACCGCCCGAACCTCTTCCGTCCGCGGTGGAGCCGTACGCCTGCCGGAGGCGGGCCGGTTCCGGGGAGTGACTCCATCACTCCGGGCTCACCTTCCTGCCTGGCACGTGTCGCCCACCCTGATGGAGCACCAGGCCCGACACCGTGCCGTCGGGGTCACGCACGAAGCCGATCTGGGCGTCCACCTCGCGATAGAAGAACTCCGTTTCCGCGTAGGGCCAGAGCCGGAGCTTGCCCTGTGCGGTTGCCTGCGCAAAGAGCGCGTCGCCCTCCCGCGTGACCACGATCTGGAACTGCGGCGCCAGCTCGTAGGTCCCCACGTAGCGCTCCAGGATCTGCGCCGCCAGCGGGATGGCGGTGTGCTCCTTCCGGGGCGTGGGGGCCGGCGCGAGCGGGAGTGCCGGGTTCAACAGGTGGAACCCGATGTCGTCCGCGCCCTCGCCACCCGAGTTGGCCAGCACCACCACGGCGGCACGCGTGGTGGGCCGGAAGCCGGCGAACGAGCGGTAGCCGCCCGTGCCGCCGTTGTGCCATACCACGTCGTCACCCTCGTGGTGGCGGAGGTGCCATCCCAGGCCGATCCCCATCCCGGCACTGCCCGCGCTCGCCCGCTCCGCGTGGGTGAGCGCCATCGCCTTCTCCAGCGGCCCGCGTTCCGGGTGAAGCTGGGCCGCGAGGAACCTGAGCATGTCCACGGCGGTGGAGCGGATCGCGCCCGCGCCGGCCAGGGTGGGAAGGTCCCAGCTGGGCACCACGGCGCCACCCGGGCCGTGGCCCAACGCCAGGCGCGCCCGTAGCGGCGGGGTCAGGGTGATGGCGGTGCTGCTCATCCCGAGCGGCTTCCAGATGCGCTCACGCAGCAGCTCCTCGTACGGCTTGCCGGCTCGCAGGGCCAGCACGTGCCCCAGCAGCCCAACGCCGAGATTGGAGTACTCGTAGCTCGCGCCCGGGTCGCGAGGGAGCGTGTACCCGGAAAGGAACTCGTACAGCTGCCGCACGGTGTAGTCGGCGTACGGGTTGGAAGCGTCCGCCGGCCTGAGGTTGGCGGGCAGCCGTGGCAGCCCCGAGGTCTGCTCGGAGAGCATGGCCAGCGTGATCTGCCTGCCGCCGCGCGTGGGCATCACCACGCCCGCGGGGAGATACTTCTGCACCGGGTCGTCGAGCGCCACCTCCCGCCGCTGCGCCATGTCGGACAGCAGCGCGGCCGTGAACACCTTGGTGACCGAACCGATCTCGAACACCGAGTTCCCGTCCAGCGAGGGCTGCCCCGGACCGGGGTCGCCCCAGGCGAGGATGCGCGTGGAGCCGTCCGGCTGTAGCAGGCCCACGACGATGCCGGCGCTGCGCCCGTCCGCCACACGCTGCTTCAGGAGAGACAGCACCGCTGAATCCGGCGGAAACACTACGGACGTCGCCGGGCTCCCCACATCCTGCGAGTGGACAGCCGGGGGGACCGCGAGGAGGGCGCACGACAGCGCGGCAACCGGCCAGAGCTGGCAGGGACGCACCAGGGAGCAGAACATGGATGTCTCCAGGAATACGAGGGCGGAGTACCGGACGCCGGCACAAAGGGGGGTTCGCGAAACGGTGCCGGCCGCGTGCCGGCTGCGAGCGGATACAAGGCGATCGAGGAGGGAACGGAGCGCCACCCGGCCGACGTGTCGGTAGATCAGGGTCCAACTGGCGTCATCGTCCAGGCACGCTGACGCGCGTGACGCCTCGGACGCTACCGCGCCTCGTCGGAGAGGTTGAAGAGGTCGTCCACCGACACACCGAGAGCCCGCGCGATCCTCAGGGCTAGATAGACCGAGGGAACCATTCGACCCCCTTCGATCGCGTTCACGGACGCCCGCGTGATCCCGGCGCGCTCGGCGAGGTCCGCCTGTGTGAGGTCGTGGATCGCCCGCTGGACCCGGATCGTGTTCCGGACGGCTGGATCACCCATCGCTCGGCTGTCGGCCGTAATACAGGTACGCGCCAAAGAACGCGGCGAGGCCCAGCGAGATCGTCAGCGCGGCCATCCCGACGACGGAGGGTGCCGGAGGGACCTTCGCCATGAAGATCGCGAGCGGAACCTGAACCCAGAGCGTGACCGTGAGAGCGGCCCTGGACGCCCGGTTCCGCGCCGCCCCCGACCACTCGTCCCGGAAGATGGCCCGGAAGAACGGGTCGTGCCGGCCCCAGCGGCGAGCACCCGATGCATTCATCTTGAGCCCGAGAATGCCGGCGAGGTAGAGCGCGCCGAGGATCAGTGCGACCGTGCTGGCCCGCTCGCCCGTGTATCCCAGGATATCGGCCAAAAAGAGTGAGCCCGCGCACGCGACGAACAGCAGGCTGAGCACCACGAGCCGCTGGTAGGCCTGGTAGTAGCGATCCGTTTCCTTCCGGTCCGATCCCTTCACGGGAGAGCTCCGCGCTGGACATGATTGAAGATTCCATCCCACGCCACAGAGTAATTGATCGGCGTCTTTATGTCAACCATCGTTTACACTGCTTTTCCGCCTTCGGATCTGCGGGTTCTCGCGTGCCGTATGGTTGCGGCGGTCCCGGCAGCCCCGGTCCTGATCGCCTCCGTGGCCCGCGCTACGTGCTGGAGGGGCCGGACGGGAGCATCTACTTCACCGAGAAGAGCAGCCACGTGGTGCGCCGCGTCATGCCAGACGGAACCATCGCGACGGCCGCGGGCACCGGGGTGGCGGGCTACTCCGGCGACGGCGGCGCCGCCTCGCGCGCGCAGCTGAACCAGCCGGACGGGCTGGCCCTGGGGCTGGATGGGAGCGTGTACGTGGCCGACCAGGGGAACCACCGCGTGCGGCGGATCGCTCCGTCCGGACTCATCACGACAGTGGCCGGCACGGGCACTCTGGGCTTCGCCGGCGACGCCGGGCAGGCAACGCAGGCGCGTCTCAACCGCCCGCAGGGGCTGGAGGTGGCGCTGGACGGGACCCTCTACATCGCCGACAGCAACAACAACCGCATCCGCAAAGTGGCGGCGGACGGAGTCATCACCACGGATGCCGGAAACGGTACGGCGGGATACTCGGCCGAAGGCGCGGCGGCGACCGACACCCGTCTCAACCGCCCGCGCGGGGTGATGCGCGGGTCCGACGGAACGCTGTACGTGGCGGACTTCGGCAACAGCCGCATCCGCCGCATCGCGCCCGATTTCCCGGGGCTCACGGAAACGGAGTTCGCCGTGTCGGGGGCGAGCGGGGCGGAAGCTTACGTGTTCGACGCGGCGGGGCGGCACCTGCGCACCGTGAGCTCCCGCACGGGTGCCACCCTCCTGACCTTCGGCTACGACCCCGCGGGGCGGCTGGCTTCCGTGGACGACGCGAGAGGGCGCACCACACGCGTGGAGCGTGACGCGGCGGGGGCTCCGGTCGCGATCGTGGCACCGTCCGGGCAGCGTACCGCCCTCGTGATCGATGAGTCGGGTACGCTGGAGGGCGTCACCAATCCGGGCGGGGAGACCACCCGGCTCGGCTACGCTGCCAGGGGCCTGCTGACCCGGCTTACCGACCCGCGCGGCGGGACGCACACCTTCACGTACGATGCACAGGGACGGCTGGTGGAGGACGGCGATCCCTCGGGTGGCACGAAGACGCTGGCGCGGACGGAGCTGCCCGGTGGCGGGTACGAGGTGGGCCTCACCACCCGGGAAGGCCGCAGCAGCCGGTTCCGGGTAGAAACGCTCCCCTCGGGCGCGGAGCGCCGTACGCGAACCGGTCCGGACGGGCTGAGCTCGACGACCCTCGTGGGAACGGACGGGAGCGTCTCGACGACGAGCCCCGATGGGACGGTGACCACGGCCACAGTCGTGGCGGACCCGAGCTGGGGAATGCAGGCGCCGGTGGCGCAGAACGTGGTGGTCTCCATGCCGTCCGGCCTGCAGCATCGGACGTCGGTGGAACGCCGCGCGACCTTTACGACGCCTGGCGACCTACTGAGCCTGGCCACCATGACCGACCGGGTCACCGTCAACGGCCAGACTCGCACCCTGACCTACGACGCGGCCGCTCTCAGCTACACCCTCGTCTCGCCTCTGGGCCGGGTGAGCAGCGCGCGCACGGATTCGCTCGGCCGGCCCATCGAGTCCAGTACGCCCGGCGTGGCGCCGGTGCGCTACACGTATGACGCCGCCGGGAGGATCACGCGGACCGCGCAGGGAGCACGCACCACCACCCTCGGCTACGACGCGGCGGGACGGCTCGCTTCCACTACGGACGCACTGGGGCGCACCGAGCGATACCGCTACGACGCTGCGAACCGGCTGGTCGCAAAGACCTTCGTGGATGGGCGCGAGGTCGGGTTTGGGTACGACGCAGCAGGGAACATGGTGCGTATCTCGCCCCCCGGGCGCCCCGGCTCCACATTCGCTGTCGGCCTTGGAGCGGAGCTGGACAGCGCCACCGCGCCCGCGGCCCCTGGGGTGGCGGGGACCGTCACGCGGTTCGTGTACGATCGCGACCACCGGCTCGTCCGGTCGGTCCAGCCCGACGGAAGGACGGTGGGTTTCGCCTACGACGGAAGCGGCCGCCTCGCTACCATGCGCGTGGCCGAGGGCGACTTCGTGTACCGCTACGTGCCGGCCAGCGGGAACCTCCTGTCGGTGACGGCGCCCGGCGGCACCACCAACAGCTACGAGTACGACGGGGTGCTGCCGCGCCGAGAGACGTGGTCCGGCGGCGTGGCGGGAAGCGTGGACGTGGGTTACAACAGCGATCTGCGGGTGGCGACGCAGAGCGTGAACGGCGCGGCCGTGGACTTCCGCTACGATGCGGACGGGCTGCTCACGGGGGCCGGCGCGCTCACGCTGGAGCGTGCTCCCTCCAGCGTTCTCCTTACCGGAAGCACGCTGGCGGGCGTGACCACGCGTCTGGGCTACGACATGTACGGAGCGGTTGCCGCGGATACGTCTCTCGCCGGATCGGGCCTGCTGATCGCCCGTTCGTACACGCGCGACGCTCTGGGGCGGATCGTAGGTCTGGCCGAGAGCGTCGGCGGCGCCACTTCCAGCTACACGATGTCGTACGACTCGGCGGGGCGGCTGGCATCGGTGGAGCGGGACGGGGTGGCGCTGGAGAGCCACTCGTACGACGACAACGGGAACCGCACCCGCGCCACCGCCGCCTCCGGGACGGTGGAGGCGGTCTTCGATGATCAGGACCGCCTGCTCAGCTACGGCCAGACCTCGTACGGCTACACGGACAACGGAGATCTCGCCACCCGAGTGGTAGGGAACGACACCACGCGGTTCGCGTACGACGTGCTGGGCAACCTGCGCACGGTGCGGCTTCCCGATGCCTCGCGCGTGGAGTACGTGATCGACGGGCAGAACCGTCGCGTGGGCGCGAGGGTGAACGGGGCGCTCGTGCAGGGCTTCCTGTACGCCGGCCGTTCGCAGGTGGCCGAGTTGGACGGCGCCGGGAACGTCGTGAGCCGGTTCGTCTACGGCAGCCGCCCCAACGTGCCGGATTACATGGCGCGGGGCGGCAAGACCTACCGCATCGTCACCGACCACCTGGGGAGCGTGCGCATGGTGGTGGATGCCGCCAGCGGCGAAGTGGCCCAGCGTGTGGACTACGACAGCTTCCGCCGTGTGGTCCAGGACTCCAACCCCGGATTCAGCCGTTCGGCTTCGCCGGCGGGCTGCTGGACCGGCGCACCGGGCTCACCCGGTTCGGCGCGCGCGACTACGACGCCGCCACGGGCCGGTGGACCACCAAAGACCCGATCGGCTTCACGGGTGGGGACACCAACCTGTACGGCTACGTTCTCAACGATCCGATCAACTTCGTGGACCCCCTGGGGCTCACGAAGCACGATCCCAGTTCCAAGACGTGCCAGGATCTCCAGAGAAAGATCCGGAACATCGAGAACGACATCGCGCGCAGGGAACGGGACATCGCCAACAACAGCGGGCCGAGCGGCAGCGGCGTGCCGCTCCCGGAGAACTGCCCGGGAGGGAAGGACAGGGACTCCGTCGAGGGGCACCGCAGGAAGCTGGACGAGATGCGTCAGGTGCTCCAGGACCGGCTGGCACAATATGCGGCGCTGTGCGGGAAGGAGCCGCAGCAGGCTCCTGAACCCGATCCGGTGGAGAACACGAGCAGCCGCTTCTCGATCAGTCCAGAAGCGCTGAAGACCGGTGCCATCGTGGTGGGGGGGTGGTCGTCATCGGAGGGCTCATCTGGGTGACGGGCGGCACCGGGCTCGTACTCGTCCCGCTGCTCGCGATTTGATGCGGAGCCGGTGCCAGGCGAGGCGGTCGGAGGGGCGGGCTTTCCGCCAAGCCGCTTTCCTGGTGCCCGGCTGATCCACCGCCGGCGGCCGTGGCGCGGGAGTAACGCCGCTGCGCGGGGTATGGGTGGGGTGGCCCCGTCCATACCCGCGCAGGTGCCCGCGGGGCCGTGGGCTAGGCGGAGCGGGTGGCCTATCTTCGTTCACTGGCAAAGGTGAAAGCGAGGTCCCGGTGACTGGTGTGGGGGCGATGGACATCCAACCTGACGATCTGGTGCTCCGGCTTCGCGAAGCCGTCGCCGCGGGCGACGCGGAGCGGCTGGATGCGTGGGCGTTCGATCTCGGGACGCTCGTGATCGTGAGCGGAGTGATCCCGCCCACCGTCTTCGACGAGATCCTCGCGCAGCTCCACACTCCGGAGCTCCACGCGCTGGACGGCGCGCGCAAGCTCATCGACGCCATGAGCCAGGAGTGGCCGGCACTCACCGACGCCCAGAAGGAAGGGCTGCTCCCGGCGGTCGAGCAGGCGTATCCGCACCTGCGGGAATGGCGGGCGTGCTTCGCCGCTTCCGAGCTGCTGGGCGAGCGGTACGCCGACGCGCGCGCGCTGGAATCGCTCCTTCGGCTGCGCCGGTTGTCGCCCGAAATGCCGCGCTCGTTCGTGCCGCACGGCCTTGAGCACCTCGCCTTCGAGGGATCGGATGCGGGGGTACGCGAGCGAGCGCTCGCCGAGCTGCTGGACATGCGCGGGGAAGAGTCCGAGCGCGTGACCGGCGAGGTGGAGGAGTCGCTCGCGCGGCTGCTGGCGGTCAGGGTCCCGCTCCCGCAGGATGTGGAGGCTGGTCTGCGCGCGCGCTACAGGTTCCCAGAGGGCCGGTAGCCGGGAGCTCCCGTCCGCGAGCACTCCCGGAAGATCTCCACGGATTCGGCAGGTGTTATGCGAGCGACCATCGCGATCGAGCTGACGGAACCGGACCCGGAGCTGGTTCACCGGTTCCAGAACCTGGGAGAGGACGTGTACCGGGCACTGCGGGAGATGTGCTCGGTAGACATCGACGAGATCGACCGCGCGACCAGCCGTTTCTCGGTGCGCGAGATACGGCCGCGGGACATCGGCCGAGCGTCGCAGGCCCTCGAGCGCCTGGTCCGCCGGCACGACTTCGAGGGATCCGTGCGCCTGGTACGGCTCGATCGCCAGGAATCCTGAGCCCTCCGTTCTCTTTCACGTCAAGGTCTTCACCACGTAGCCGAAATTGCTTATCGTTGTCGGGCCGGCTTCTACCGCCGGCTCCCCGCGCGCAGTCCCTGCCGCGGCGCTCCTCTCGGGGCGCCGTTCGTATTCCCAATCCGCCGTAATCTCCGTAGATGCACTCCCACACCTCCCGCGGGCGGCGCGCCCGCACGGCCGGCTTCACCCTCATCGAAGTGCTGGTGGTGGTGGTGATGATCGCCATCCTGGCCACGCTGGTGGCTCCCAACGTCTTCCGCCACGTGGGCGGGGCGAAGCGGTCCACCGCGCGCTCGCAGGTGGAGATGCTCGGCGCCGCGCTGGACGCCTTCCGGCTGGACGTGGGGCGCTACCCGACGGCGGCCGAGGGGCTGGATGCGCTGAACACGGCCCCGTCCGGCGGCTCGGCGGCGGGGTGGAACGGGCCGTATCTCAAGAAGCGCGTGCCGCTGGACCCGTGGAAGCGCCCCTACCTCTTCCGCAGCCCCGGCGAGATGGACCCCTCCGGCTACGACCTCCTCTCCCTGGGCGAGGACGGCCGCCCCGGCGGCGAGGGCGACGCCGCGGACATCACGAGCTGGGAGTAGCCCGCGTGCCGCGGGGCCGGTGGGGACGCGCGGGGATGACGCTGGTGGAGCTGATGGTGGGCCTCGCGGTGGCCGGCATGGCGCTCGCCGCCGGGGTGGCGGCGGTGCGCTCGGTGGCGGACCACCATGTGCGCGCCGCCGAGGCCGCCGCCCGGGTGGAGCACGACGCCGCGGTGCGCCGCCGGCTGGTGGAATGGCTCGCCGGTGCCCGCCTCTCGCCCGACGAGGGCGGGCCCGAGTTCCGCGGCATCTCCGGGATCCGCGCGGGGGGCGCCGACGACGAGCTGACCTTCGTCACCCGCACGGACGCGGCGCCGGTGCAGGGTTCCGCCAAGATCCGGCTGTACGTGGACCGCGACTCCACGACGCCGCAGCGCGGGCTGGTGGCGGCGGTGACCGAGTGGCGGGGCACCGGGCCCGAGCAGCGGCTGGAGCTGGTGCCCGCCGCCACCGGGCTGCGCGCCCGCTACCTGTCCGCCCTCTCCGCGCAGCCGGTGTGGCTCCCCAGCTGGATCTCGTCCAGCATCCTCCCCCGCGCCGTGGAGCTGCGGGTGGAGGCGCCGGTGGCGGACTCGGTGCCGCCGCTCCTCCGCCTCCCCGTGCTCGTTTCGCTGGGGAGCGACCGGTGAAAAAGGACGAGAGGGGCTTCGCCCTCCTGGTGGCGCTCTGGCTGCTGGTGGCGCTCTCGGTGGTGGGGATGCAGCTCGCCGTGCGCGCGCGCGACGGGCGCCGCACCAGCGCCAACGTGCAGGAGTCCGCGCGGGCGCTGGCCGCCGCCGACGCGGGAGTCGCCCACGTCCGCCTGCTGCTGGACCGGCGGCTGCGCGAGGGGGCGGGCACCTCGCCCAACGCCGTGCTGGACCCCTGGGTGCACCTGGAATGGGTGCTTCCCGATTCGCAGGTGATGGGCGGCGCTGCGTACGGGGTGCGGCTTCGCGACGCGGGGAGCGCCCTCCATCTCAACCGCTGCACCGAGGACGAGCTCCGCCGCCTGCTGGTGGCGCTGCGGGTGGACGCGGGCGAGGCGGACCGCATCGCCCAGGCGGCCATGGACTGGCGCGACGCCGACGACCTCCACCGCGGGCGCGGCGCCGAGCGCGGCGCGTACCTGCGCGAGGGCGCGGCCGTGCTCCCCCGCAACGGGCCGTTTCTCACTCTGGGCGAGCTGCGCCACGTGCGCGGGGTGACGCCCGAGATCTTCGCCCTGGTGCGCCCCCACCTCACGGTGCTGGGAACGGGGCGCGTGAACCTGAACTCCGCTCCGGCGCCCGTGCTCCTCTCCCTTCCGGGGATGGGGAACGAGGCCGTCTCGCTCGTCCTCCGGCGCCAGCGCGCCGGGCTCCCGTTCGGCTCCATCGCCGACATCGGGCCGCAGCTTTCGCCGGGCGCGCGCGACGCGTTCCAGGCGGAGTACGGCCGCCTCGCAGCCCGCACCACCACCACGACGTACGAAGTGGAAATCCGCAGCACTGGCTGGCCCCTGCGGGGCCGCATCCGCCGCGAGGTCGAAGCGCTCCTGGTGCGCGGCGGCACCTCGACCTTCCTGATCGGCCGGAGGGCTCCGTGACACGGGAAATCGTGCGCACCGCAGGCTGGCGAGCGAACTCGCGCCAACAGCCGCACGAAGTCCCCCTGCGGGGACCGGGCGGCTGGCGCCAGTGCTCGACGACCAGTCCGCGCAGGCGGACTTCGTGCCGTCGTTGCGGCGAGCTCACTCGCCCGCAACGGAGCCCGGTATGAGCGTGGGAATCGCGCTCGGACCCCGCGGCCTCGTAGCCGCCGCGCCCGGCACCCGCGGGGCCGGCCCGCTCCTGTGGCACGCGCCCCTCTCCGGCGAGCCGCGCGGCGGCGCGTGGCCCGAGCTGGAGGCTGCCCTGGCCGAGCTGCGCACTGCCAGCGGCGCGCGCCCGGCCGTGCTGGACGTGGCGCTCCTTCCGCCCTGGTGCGGCGCGCGCGTGCTGGAGTTCCCGCGGCTGCGCCCCCACGAGCTCGCCGCCGTGCTGCGGCGCGACGCACGGCGCTACTTCCTGGAGGCGCGCGGCGCCCAGGTGGCCGCGGCCGAGGTTCTGGGTCCGGCGGGCGAGGGACGGGTGAAGGTGCTGGCGGCGGTGATGCCCGAGGCGGTGGCGGAGGCGGTCCATGCCTGCGCCGCGGCGGCCGGGTGGCGCGTCGGTGCGCTGGCCCCGGCGCACTCCGCGTGGGCCGCGGCGGCGCTGGCGGCCGGGGCGGGCGACACGCGACTCCTCCTGGCTTCGTCCGAGGGGCTGGAGTCCGTCACCGTGCGCCGGGGGCGGGTGGACGAGGTGCGGCGCAGCCTGCCGGCGGAGGGCTTCGCGGACGATGTGACCACCGCCGTCGCGGGCGAGGAAGGGCCGCGCCTGGCCGTGGCCAACCGGCTGGGGTCCGTGGGCGTGGAGGTGTGCGAGCTTCCGTTCCCGGCCGAGTGGGCGGAGTCGCCGGCCGCGCTGGCGGCGGGGTACGCGGGGCGCGCCACGCTGCGCTTCGTGACGCCGGCCATGGCCGAGTCGGCGCTGCGGCGGGCGCGGAAGGCGGCGCTGGTGCTGGCGTCGGCGGCCACGGTGCTGCTGGGCGTGGCGGGCGGGATCGAGGCGTGGGGCGCGGGCCGCGAGCTGGAGGCGGTGCGCGCCCGGCGGCGCGAGATCGGGCCGGCGGTGCGCGAGGTGTCCAAGGCGCGCGGCACGCTGAAGGAGCTGGACGTGCGCTTCGCCACGCTGAGAGCGCTGGAGGGGAGCGCGCCGCAGTGGCCCGTGGTGGTCACCATGGTGGCGCAGCACCTCCCCCCCGACGCGCGCCTCACCGCCTTCCGCGCGGAGGGCGACAGCCTGCTGGTGGAGGGCGAGGCCCGGCGCGCCGGGCGCGTGTTCGACGCCATGTCCGCCGTGCCCGGAGTGGTGGCGGTGCGCGCCGCCGCCCCCGTGCGCCGCGAGTTCCGCGAGGGCGCGCCCCCGGTGGAGCGCTTCGTCCTCACCGCGCGCCTGGGCGCCCACCGCGCCGCCCCCCGCAAGGAATCGTTCCGGTGATGCGAACTCCGATCGAATCGATGGCACGTGCCCGGGTGCCCCAGAACCGAACGACGGCCGTGGGTCCGTACCCGGAGCGAATGAATTCGCCGCTGGAACTACGCGAAGTGCCCCTGCGGGCACTGTGTTCTTTGAGACATAGCCGCGGGAACAGTCCGCGAAGGCGGACTTCGCGTGGTTCCAGCGGCGAATTCATTCGCTCCTGGATGGGCCGGACTCGCGGCGGCCACGCGCCATCACGGATCTACGCGGAGCTGGCATGACCCCGTCCACGCTCTCCCCGCGCGACCGGCGGGCGCTCACGCTGGGCGCGGCGCTGGGGATTCCCGTGCTCCTCTTCACGCTGGTGCTGCGCCCGGCGTACGCGTCGTACGGCGAGACGCTGGAGAAGACGCGCGTGCAGCGCGCCCTGCTGGCCGACGAGCTGGCGCTGGCGAAGCAGGTCCGCCGCTACCCCGTGCTGCTCAAGGAAGCCGAGGCTTCGCTGCGCCGCGAGGCGCCGCGCCTGTTCGCCAACGCGGGCGGCGGCGGGCCGGCGGCGGCGTTCGAGGAGTACGTGGCCGACCGCGCCGAGGGGAGCCGCGTGCGCCTGGAGCAGAGCCAGGGGCGCGAGGAGGGCGACGCCGCCGAAGGGGTGCTGGCGCTCGGCGTGGAGGTGCAGGGCACGGGCGACCTGGCCGGCATCCTGGGCTTCCTGCGCTCGCTGGACACGGGCCCCCGCCTGGTGCGGGTGGAGCGCCTGGCCCTGGAACGGCGCTCGTCGTACACCGACGCGCCCGGCGCCACGGCGCTCTCCTTCACCGCGTCGCTGCGCGCGTACAGCCTGCGCGCGCCCGCGGGGGGCCGCCGGTGAGCCCCGCCGCGTGGGAAAAGGCCGCGCGCGGGGCCGGCGCCGCCACGCTGCTGGCCGCCGTCCTGGTGGTGTGGGCGTGGACGCGCGCGGCGTCGCTGGAGCCGCTCCCCGGCCCGGCCGAGGCGGCGCCCGTGCAGCGCGCGCGCGCGGTGGCTCCCCGGCGCGGGTACCCGGCCGACGTGGTGGTGGCGGCGGCGCTGGAGGACCCGTTCCGCCCGGCCTCCGTGCCGCCGCCCGCCCCCGCGGCCCCGGCGGAAGCCGTCCCCGCATCCAGCCCGGCCCCCGTGGCGCCCGTGCGCCTGGTGGGGACGATGGTGTTTCCCGACGGGCGCGCGGCGGCCGTGTGCCAGGTCGGCTCCGAGCCCGCGCGCATCGTGCGCGTGGGCGAGGCGATCGGCGGCTACACGGTGGCCCGGGTGGAGCCCGGCCGCGCCCTCCTGACCGGCCCCGGCGGCCGGCTCGAACTGAGTGTTCCCAAACCCGGTGCCTGACACCGCTCTACCCCTGATGTTCTTTCGCCGTACCTGGATCGTGTCGGTCGCCGCGGCGCTCGCGCTCTCGGCGTCTCCCGTGCTCGCGCAGGGCGGGGTCCGCCCCACCGTGGGCGGCCTGCTGGTGGACTTCAACGAGGTGGACCTGCGCATCGTGGTGACCGCGCTGGCCGA
>DASVSA010000434.1:0-3130 GCA_036388335.1 Longimicrobium sp.
CGCCTGCAGTCCGGCGCCACCGAAGGAGCCGCCATGGCCTCGGCGCAGGGGAGCGTGCAGGAAAAGGGTTACGCGGCCGGGTTCCCCACCCCTTACAACGTGCAGGGAACCTGGACGTACCTGGTGCCGCTGCACGATGCGGCGGGCTTCGTGAAGGCCGTCTCCTTCGTGTCGGTGCAGAACGACCAGCTGGTGGGGACCGGCGAGGACGTGCGGAGCGCGATGAGGAAGTACCGCCAGGTGCTGGCCAGCCGCACGGGAGCCACGGCCGACGACCGCACCGTGGGCACCCAGGTGAGCGGCACCGTGGCCCGCCTGGGCCGCGACGAGCGCGGCGGCGACACGTACTACTACATCCTCCTGCACCGGATGCCCAACGTGGCCTTCGTGGGGGCATCGACGCTCTCCCCCGAGCTCCCCTTCGTGCAGGTGGGTGACAGCGTGACGATCCGCTACGAGGAGAGCGGCCGTGGCGTGGCCGACATGTCGGCCTTCGACCACGCCGGCCTCGATCTCCGCTCCGACCGTCGCTGAACTGATTGGCTCACACAGAGGCACAGAGGCACAGAGAAGAACTTGTCTCTGTGCCTCTGTGTCTCTGTGTGAGCCCTGCACGTCAGGGATGCGGAGTGATGTTGAGGATGCGGATCATCCCCGGACGGGGGCCGTAGTACCAGAACACCCTCCACGCCCCGGGGGTGCGGTTCTCCACGTAAGCCTCGAACACCTTTTCCCCAGCCGGACCGGAAAGCGATGTGAACTCGTGAGTGGAAAGTCCGGGGTGGCGAGGATTGGTCTCCAGGAGGGCGAGCGTCTTCCGCACCTTCTTCAGCTTGGGGGCGTTCCGGGCTTCGAGCTCCCTCAGAACTGAAGCCGCTTCGGGGGTGAAGGTGAGCGCAAAGGCCACCGTTCACTCGTCCTCGTCCGCGAACCGAGCGAAGGAGCCCAGATCCTCGAAACGGCCTTCCTCCGCCTGGCGTAGCGCCCGTTCCATGGAGGCGCGAAGCGCCGGGCTCTCCCACAGCCATGCCTCACTCGCCGGGATGGGCACGACCGGATCGAGGAGAATCTGCCCCTTCTCATTCACGAACACACGGTAGTCCGCGTCCCGCGCCGCCGAGCCGAGCGTCAGCCGCCCCCGCGCATCGGGATGCACGTACCCTTTGCGCGGCTGGAAGCCGAGGTTGTTCAGGGTATCATTCTGTGCCGCCATCGAGTCTCCATAGAGAACGGTTTCCTCTCGGCACACGATAACCAGGCGCGCAGCGCGTGGTCAATACCCACATGTGGGCACACAGAGACACAGAGGCACAGAGATGGGCTTATCTCTGTGCCTCTGTGTCTCTGTGTGAGCCCCGCTTTTACTGCCGCCGCGCCGCCGACACATCCCGGGTGGGCCGGAACTCGGAGGTGGGACGGTAGTTGGGCCACTCGCGCGAGTTGGCCAGGTCCAGGCCCAGGCGGTGGAGCACGGCCGCGTCCTGCGCGATCCCCTGGAAGTTCCAGGTGGCGGCGTCGAACTCGTCGGCGGGCTGGTGGTAGCGGTCGCGGGTGTAGGCCTGCGCCGCCGCCTGGCCCGCCGCGCTGCCGCCCGCCAGCAGGTCCTCGCCGCTGTCCACGTAGAGCATGGGGACGCCGCGCTTGGCCATGGGGAAGTGGTCCGAGCGGTAGAAGTACCCCGCCTCCGGGTGCGGGTCGCGCGCCACCACGCGCCCGCCGGCGGCCAGCACGCGCTCCAGCCGGTCTTCGAGCTCGCTCTGGCCGTAGCCGATCACGAGCACGTCGCGCGCGGGGCCCGTGGGCGAGAGCGCGTCGATGTTGAAGCCGGCGACGGTGGTCTCCAGCGGGTACACGGGGTTGGAGGCGTAGAACTCCGAGCCCAGCAGCCCCTTTTCCTCCACCGTCCACGCGGCGAACACCACCGAGCGCTGCGGGGCCGGCCCCGACGCGAAGGCGCGCGCCAGCTCGATGATGGCCGCGATGCCCGTGGCATTGTCCACGGCGCCGTTGTAGATGCTGTCGCCGCGCGCGTCCGGCGCGCCTACGCCCAGGTGGTCCCAGTGGCCGCCGTACAGGATGGTCTCGTTGGGGCGGGTGGTCCCCGGGATGCGGCCCAGCACGTTGCGCGAGCGGATGGTGGCGCTGCGCACGCCGTAGCGCGCGCTCAGCGTGGCGCCGTTCAGCTCCACCGGGCGGAATTCGCGGGTCTGCGCCTGGCGCTTCAGCGCCTCGAAGTCCTGCCCCGCCGCGCGCAGCAGCTCCACCGCGACGTCACGCTGGATCCACCCTTCCATGGCCGGGTGCACCGCCGCCGGATTGGGGCGGACGATATCGAACATGGTGTTGGTGTTGGAGTTCTTGACCGTGGCCCAGCCGTACGAAGCCGGCGCGGTCTCGTGCACGATCAGCAGCCCGGCGAGCCCCTGGCGCGCGGCCTCCTCGAACTTGTAGGTCCAGCGGCCATAGTAGGTCATGGCCTTGCCGCCGAAGTCGCCCTGCCCCGTCTCGAAGTCGGGATCGTTGACCAGCACGATCCCCACCCTGCCCCGCAGGTCCTGCCCCTTGAAGTCGTCCCAGTTGCGCTCCCTGGCCTGCACGCCGTAGCCCAGGAAGACGAGCGGCGCGTTCTCGATGGCCACGCGGTCGCGGTTCAGCATGCTGGCGCGGATGGCCACCTGCTCGCCCTGCGCCAGGGAACGGCGCTGGCCGCCCACGGTGTAGCTGATCTCCGGCTGCCCCACGATGTCCGCCTGGAGCAGCGGGACCTCCTGGAACCAGCGCCCGTCCGGCCCGCCCGGCTGCAGCCCGGCCGCGCGGAACTGCTCGGCGATGTAGGCGACCGTCTTCTCCTCGCCGGGGGTGGCGGGGCCGCGGCCCAGGAACTCGTCGGAGGCCAGCGTGCGGACGTGCGCCGCCATGCGCGCGGGGTCGATCGCCGCGGTGGTGGCCGGCGCGGCGCCGGTGCCCTGCTGCGCCGTCGCGCACGCGGCAAGCGCCAGCGCGGGAACGGCGGACCTGAGAAGCTTCATTGCGCATTCCTCCCTGAAGTGGCAAACACCTGAGTCGCGGCCTACAAGATCGTTTGGCGGCGCCGCGACTGCAATCTCACACGGAGACACAGAGGCACGGA
>DASVSA010000435.1:0-2791 GCA_036388335.1 Longimicrobium sp.
AGGCGCTGATCGAGCGCGTCCGCGCGCGCAGCCCGCAGGCGGCCGACTCGCTGGCGCTCCCCACGCGCGGGGTCTCCATCCAGGAGCTGCTGGCGGTGGAGACCCGCGCCTCGCGGCTCACCGCGCAGGAGCGCGACGCCATCGCCCGGCGCTCGGCGGGCACCCCGTTCCAGCTGGGCGACCTGGAGCTGGGGGCCCGCTTCCGGCTGGCGGGCGCCGCACCCGCCTGGGCGCTCCCCCGCGACTCCGTGGCGGCGCGCGGCTTCCGCGCCACCGCGGGGGCGCGCGTACGCCTCCCCACGGGGCGGCTGGGCAGGACCCTGTACCTCCTGCAGGACCCCGCGCCGCGCGGCCACTTCGGCGCGGCGGGCGATGTGGCGGCCGACTGGTTCCTCTCGCGCCGCTGGTGGGTGACGGGTGCCGCCGACGCGCAGCTCCTGCTGGGCGCCAACATCACGACACTGGCGTACACCCCCGAGAACGCGTTCCCCGACACCACGCAGACGCTCATCGTGCGGCGGGAGCCGGGGCTGCGCGTGGGCGCCAGCGTCACGCCGCGCTACCGCCTCACGCAGGAGTTCTCGTTCGCCGCCCACTACCGCTTCCAGAGCCAGGGCGCGGAAACGTTCTCGGGCGACGCGCCGCTGAGCCCGGTGCAGAGCATCGCCGCGCAGACGGCGCACAGGTTCGGCATCGGCGCCAGCTACACGACGGTGGGTGCGTACGCGGAGGGGCGGGCTCCTTTCCCCGTGGAGGTGTCGCTGCTCTACGGGCGAACGGTAGCGGGATCGGGCGGGGCGCCGGCGGACACGCGGCTGGAGCTGGGGGTGCGGGCTTACTATCCGGCGTTCTGAAGCTCAACCGGCTTCATCTCTGCGCCTCCGTCCCTCGGTGTGAGCTGATCATGCTGTCGGCACGCTCCAGCACGATGCGCTTGCCGGGGAAGCGGAGGAGGCGCTGGGCCTCTTCGAAGGTGGCCCAGCGGAAGTCTTCCGCCTCGTGCGAGATGCGGACTTCGGAGGTGAGCGCTTCGGCGAGGTAGTAGACGACGCGCTTGACGATGAGGGTGCGCCCTTCGCCCTTGCCCTGGGTGAAGACGTAGCGCTCCTCCTCTTCGAAGCCGTCCACCACGCGGTAGTCGCCCACGCGCACGCCCGCCTCTTCCTGGAGCTCCCGCTCGGCGGCCTCGGCGTCGGTCTCGCCCGCCTCCACGCCGCCCTTGGGGAACTCCCAGATCGGCCGGCGCGTGAGCGCGGACCGCACGAGGAGGTACCGCCGCGCGCCCTCTTCTTCCCGGAACAGCACGATTCCCGCGGCCAACTGCGAAACCCGCCTCATCCACCCTCCCGTGCCTGGGGGCGAACACCGCCTCAAACGTTCAATCTGTTACGCAAACGCCGTGCAGGCAACCGGCACCCATCTTGCCGGTGCGCGCCGCGCCACCCGCCGATTCTCGCGCTCCGCCTCACGGATTTCATGGACCCCACCCTCCGCCCGGACGGCGAACGCCGCACGCTCGGCGAGCTGTTCCGCTCCCTTACCGCCGACGCCACCCAGCTGATCCAGCACGAGGTCGCCCTGGCCCGCGCCGAGATGGCCGCCAACGTGCGCGCGGTCGCCGCGCACGCGGGGATGGTGGTGGGCGGCGCGACGCTTGCCGCCGTGGGCGCACTGGTGCTGGTGGAGGCGCTGATTTTCGGGCTGGGAGCGCTGCTGGGATACCGCTACTGGCTCTCGTCGCTGATCGTCGGCGCGCTCCTCCTGGCCATCGGCGGGGCGCTCGCTTTCATCGGCATCCGCGCCGCGCGGGGCCGCCAGGTGGCGCCGGAGCGTGCAATCACCGAGCTGCGCGCCACGGGCGAGTGGGCGCGCGTGGAAGCCGCCGGGCTGCGCGCCGCGCTCACGGGGGGCGCCGAGCCCGTGGCCCCGGCGCCCGCCGTCCGGATCGCCGCCAGTCCGGCAACACCTGCCCCAGCGGCTCCGCTGTGGAAGCGTGTGGCGAAGCAGTTCGGCGAGGACGACCTTCCCAACCAGGCGGCCAAGGTCGCCTACTACTTCTTCCTCTCGCTGCCGCCGCTGGTGATGGCGATCTTCGCGATGGCGGGGATCTTTGGCGGCGAAGCGACCGCGGACTGGATCGCGGGGCGGCTGCAGGGGATGCTTCCGGGCGAGGCGAGCGCGCTGGTGGGCGGCTTCGTGGACGACGTGGTGCGCGAGGAGCACCCGGGGCCGCTCTCCATCGGCCTGCTGCTGGCGCTGTGGGCGGCCTCCAACGTGTTCATGGCGCTGGAAGACACGCTGAACGCCACCTACGGCATCCGCGAGAAGCGCGGCTTCGTGCCGCGCCGCCTGGTGGCGCTGGGGACGCTGGTGGCGGTGGGCGTGCTGTTCACGGCGGGGAGCGGGGCGCTGCTGCTGGGCCCGGCCATCTCGAGTGCCCTGGGCCTCGGCGCGCTGGGAGAGACGCTGTGGACGCTGGGACAGTGGCCGCTGGCGTTCGCGCTGGTCGTGGGGGCGTTCTGGATCATCTACTACGTCCTCCCCCTGCGCGACCAGCGCGGGTGCAAGGGCGTGCTCCTGCGCTCCTCGGCCATCGCCGCGGCGCTCTGGCTGCTGGCGACGGTGGCGTTCCGCGTCTACATCACCAACTTCGGCTCGTACAGCGCTACGTACGGGCTGCTGGGCACGGTCATCGTGCTGCTGCTGTGGATGTACGTCACGTCGCTGGTGATCCTGCTGGGCGGCGAGATCAGCTCGGAGATGATCTCACACGGAGGCACAGAGGCACGGA
>DASVSA010000436.1:0-1725 GCA_036388335.1 Longimicrobium sp.
GGAACCACACCTCCACCCACGAGTGCGCGTCGTTCTCGGTGACGCGCAGGTACCCGGCGCCCGGGTTCCACGCGCCGCCCAGGAAGCCCGTGACGTTGCGCGTGGGGATGCCCTGCGCGCGCAGCAGGATGGCCATGGCCGTGGAGAAGTACTCGCAGTGCCCGGCGCGGCGCACGAAGAGGAAGTAGTCGAGCGAGGTCTCCGCGCTGGAGGCGGGGAGATCCAGCGTGTAGGTGAAGGTGCGCAGGTGGCGCTCCACGGCGCGCACCTGCTCCAACCGCGAGTCCGTGCCCCAGCGCAGCGAATCGGCCAGCCGGCGCAGGTCGGGAGAGACGCGGGGGAGCGCCAGGTAGGGCTCCACCTGCGGCGGATCGGCCTCGGGGAGGTCCGCCAGCGCCTCGGGGCGCGGGAAGGAGGGGCCCGAGACGATGGTGTACACGGGCGTCTCGGCGCCGCTGAAGCGCACGTCGCCGCTGTTGTCGCGGTAGGCGCGGATGGCCGAGCGCGGCTCCACCCGCAGCACCGGGTGAAGCCCGAAGAGGAGCTGCACCCCCGGCGGCCCGCCGAAGATCCTCACCCTCACCTCCTCGCCGCCCCAGCGCCGCCGGTACGCGCCCGGCGGAAGGTCCGCCGCCCGCATGGCCGTGCGCATCCACCTCACGCCGTCGAAGCGGTCGTACGAGCGGCCCCGCCAGTGGAGCCCCCGCACCCCCGGCGGCGGGCCGTCCGGGAACTCCGCGCGGAAGGCGACGCGCGGGTCGTCGCTCAGCTGGAGCCGCGAGCCGTGCTCGCCCAGCGACACCTGGCCGCCGAAGCCCACCATCGCCTCGCCACCGCGCGTGCGGCCGTGCACGTTCCACTGGCGGGGGAGGCGGGGGAAGACGACGAAGAGGGCGGCGCTCATCAGCAGCGTCACGCCGCTGAGCGCCGCCGTCGTCCACAGGAAGCGGCGGCCGATGCGGATGTCGGGGGCGCGGTATCCCTCGGCCTGGCGGCGGAGGAAGCCCACCATCATCGCCAGCACCGCCAGCGCCACGTACGCCGCGAACGCCGCCGCGAAGCCGATCCCGGGATAGTACCCCGTGGCCGCGATCATCAGGGCGAAGCTCAGCGAGTAGAGCCGCATGTCGTTCTTCGCGTCCAGCGACCGGAGCGCCTCGGCCACCAGCAGGAAGAGGAGCATCGCCAGCACCTGCGGCATGAAGTCGCCGGCGCGCACGAAGGCCACGTGCAGCATCCACGCGCACAGCGCCAGCACGCCCACGCGCGACGCGTGCTCCACCCACCGGCTCCACTCGGGGGGCGGCTGCCAGAGCGCGGCCACCAGCAGCCCCGCCCCCGCCACCAGCGTGGGCGCGCCCAGCCCCGCCCCCGCAGCGAAGGCGGCGAGCGCGGCGAGCGCCATCCCGGCCGTCAGGCGCCGGTGAAGGAGCGCGACCGTCACGACGCCCCCATCGCGTACACGTCGCCCCACCCGGGCCCGGCGGCGCGGCCGGGCGTCACCCACACGCACTCGCCGCGGGGGGCGGGAGGGGTGGCGGGTGGCGCGTCTTCGCGGAAGCGGGCGCGGGCCAGCGCGTCCAGCACGCGCTCCAGCTGGCCGGGCCCCGCGCCCGGGGACACGCGCGCGTCCGCCGTGGCCAGCCCGAAGGCGTCGCCGCGGCGCGCGGCGGCGGCGGCGAGGGCGGCGGCCGTCTCGGCGGCGGCTTCGGCCTCGTCGCCGTC
>DASVSA010000437.1:0-3311 GCA_036388335.1 Longimicrobium sp.
CCGAGGGCCGACCGAGTCCGCCTACTAACGATTCGAGGCGGCCACGATACCAGCGTGTTTGCGGCGCGGATTACGCGGAGGGCGATCTCTCCGCGGTTGGTTACCAGGATCTTCTTGAACACGCGTTGCCCGGTGCAGAGGGTAAGGACATAGTGTGATTGGCGCTTTCTCGTGTGTTGGTTCCGCCTAATGGTTTCGCTTGAGGGCGCGCAACTCTGTGATAACGCGGTCGCCATAGCGCGTAAGCGTCCAATATGTGCGCGTATCCTTGAGACTACGGGATTTTTCGCTCTTCACGATCAGGCCGAGAGCACGGAATTGGAGCCGGATAGTTTGGAAGTCATCCGGATAAAGTTCCAAATCTCGCAAGCTATCTTCTTGAAAACCCTGCAACGCAACAGCCGCAGCAATCTCCTTCCGCCTTAGAACCGCCAAGTTCGATTGAATAGTGGAGATCATCTCGGGCTCACCCGACTCATCCAGCATCAGTGGCCCGATAGCATTGAAGATCTCATTCCAAGACGCGAGAACTGACACGTGCACCCAGGATCGCCCGGTCTTGTGAGCGACCAGAATCTTCAGGCGAATGCGGAACTCGTCCTCGCCCTGCGCTAGATCGCTGCTCCCCTGCGGTGGTTCAGTCGCAATACGCGTGAGCTCGCCTGTCAATTCATCCACGCGTTTCCTCAGGCGTAGAATCTCCTCGACCGCACGTTCATCCGGTATCTTGTCGGCACGGACCCACCCGACTGCCGGCCGGGTTTTAATCAGCTGAACCATGCTGCGGCTGACCATCGAACCGAGTTCAGCAGGTGATCCCCAAAACTTGCAGAGCTTCTTCTGCACGAGCGCGCGGAATTCTCCCAGTTTGTCCCGGA
The DNA here is from genome assembly GCA_036388335.1 of Longimicrobium sp. GTDB lineage: Bacteria > Gemmatimonadota > Gemmatimonadetes > Longimicrobiales > Longimicrobiaceae > Longimicrobium. The sequence goes on from DASVSA010000437.1 coordinate 879, forward strand.
GCGCCGCACTCGGTTCCGAGTGTTTCGCTGGGAGTGATCCGGGGTCGGAATGTAGGAATGCGATGATCGGCTTCCTTGATTCCAGAGCGTACCGGTACTCCATCTCGGTGTAGCTGTATCCTTCTGGACCGATGGATCCGTAACGTCCACCTATAATCACTAGATAATAGTCGCAGTCGTTGATTACGCGCTTGATCAAAGACCACTGATCCTCGTCAGCAGCAGGGAACAACTCCATCCCCGCCGGGATGCAGTCGAGTTCCAGAAGCGCCTGCATGACCTCTCGGCGTTCCTCTACAAGGTCGAGAAACGTTGAGCTGACGAAAACCTGATATCGCTTCTCGATCACCGCGTCACCTTGCAGCAGGGAGCAGGACTCGTGGTGCAATGCCGGCGCAGCGCCAAGGTACAGCCGCCCCGCCGGCCGCGCGAGACGGTCAGCGCAGGCCGTAGCGCGTGCGCAGGATCTCCAGGTGATGAGCTACGTGGCCCGCGGTGATGTAGGCCAGCGCGCGGACCGTCACCGGCTGGCCGCTGGCGGTCCCGGTGCGGCCGTGCGTGTCGGGGGCGAGGCCACGGAAGAGCGCCAGGGTCGAGCGCCTCACCGCCTCCCACTCTCCCACCAGAGAGGCGAGCGGGCGCGCGTCGAAGTCGGCATTGGCCACGAAGGCGTTCTCGTCGAACCCGGGAAGTGGCGTCTGGTCGCCGCGGGCGATGCGCAGGGCGCGGTAGGTCATCACGCGCTCGGTGTCCGCCAGGTGCCCGGCGACCTCCTTGACGCTCCACTTGCCGAGCTCGTAGCGCGCCAGCGCCGCCTCCTCGTGAAGCCCGCGCAGGAGGTGCGAGACCTCCTCCACCTGCGCCTCCATCTGCTCCACCAGGCCGCCCTCCCCCGCGCGGCCCACGTAGCCGGCGTAGAAGGAGGCGTACTCGTCCTCCGCGGGGCGCGCGAAGGTGGGGTTGATGCTGACGGCCACGGCTGACCTCCGGCTGGGGACGGGACTCGCTCGATGGCGGGAAAGTAGGGATGCGCCCGCGTTGGGGCCAGCCAAGCACGGGAGTTGCGCGCACGCCGCGGATTCCACGATCCCACCAGACCTGCGGCAGAGCGATGGCCAACGAATACGAAGATCCCCCGATCGGATCCCGCCGCGGCCGGGTCAGCACCTGGATCGCGCTCATCCTGATCGCACTGTTCCTGGGCTTCATCATCTGGTACAGCATCGACAACTGGCGCATGGACGACGGGGAGCATGGGTCGCTGCGCCCCGGGTCCGCGGCCCAGCTGGCGTGACTCACCCTTCACCCGTGCACCCGTGACTTCCATCCGCCGGCTCCTCGTCCTCTTCCTCGTCCTGGCGGGCGCGCCGGAGGCGTTCGCCCAGCGCGGCACCTACTTCCCCGGCCCCGGCGACGACTGGCAGCGCCGCTCGCCCGCCCAGGTCCGCCTCGACTCGGCGCGCCTGGCGGAGGCGATCCGCTTCGCCCTGGCCAGCGAGTCCGGGGCACCGCGCGACCTGGAGCTCGCCCACTACCAGACTTTCGGGCGCGAGCCGTTCGGGGAAGCAGTCGGCCCCTTCCAGCCCCGCGGCGACCCCACGGGGATCATCCTCCGCAACGGCTACATCGTGGCGGAGTGGGGCGATCCGTACCGCGTGGACATGACGTTCAGCGTCACCAAGAGCTTCCTCTCCACCGTCGTAGGCGTCGCGTTCGACCGCGGGCTGATCCGCGACCTGCGAGCGCCGGTGTGGCGCTCGCAGGGCCCGGTGATGGTGATTCCGCCCGGCGGCGGCGGGAGGCACCCGGGCGGGCTGGGCGAGGGGGTGCCACTGCGCCCTTTCGACACGCCCCACAACCGGCGCATCACCTGGGACGACCTCCTCCGCCAGACGAGCGATTGGGAAGGGACGCTCTGGGGCAAGCCGGACTGGGCGGACCGGCCCAGCCAGACGCCGGCCACCTGGCTTACCCGCCCCCGCGTGGAGCCCGGCACCGCGTACGAGTACAACGACGTGCGGGTGAACGTGCTCGCCCTCGCCGCGCTCAACGTGCTGCGCCGCCCCCTCCCGCGGGTGCTGCGCGAGGAGGTGATGGACCCCATCGGCGCCTCCCCGACGTGGCGCTGGACGGGGTACGAGAACTCGTGGATCCTGCTGGACGGCGAGGCGGTGCAGTCCGTGAGCGGCGGCGGCCACTGGGGCGGCGGGATGTTCATCAGCGCGCGCGACATGGCGCGCTTCGGCTACCTGACGCTGCGCCGCGGCCGGTGGCGGGATCGCCAGATCCTCTCCGAAGCGTGGGTGCGGATGGCCCTCACGCCCACCCGTCCGGAGCCCGGCTACGGCTTCATGAACTGGTTCCTGAACACGGACCGCAAGCGCCTCCCCAGCGCCCCCGCCTCCGCATTCATGCACCTGGGCAACGGCACCA
>DASVSA010000438.1:0-2159 GCA_036388335.1 Longimicrobium sp.
TCGAAGGCGAACGAGCCGATGTGCATGTCGCTGGAGATGTCCACGTGCACCGAGTCGATGCGCGACCGGGTGCGGTTGTGGAGGCGGTAGGTGCCGCGCGCCCTCAGCTCCTGCGCCTTCGGGAAGATCTCCACCAGGAGCTTCACCCCCGTGATGCGCGGCTGCGGCGCCCACTCGAAGCGCTTGTACTGGCGCTCGTAGCGAAGCTGGATCGCCTCCGACTCGTCCTCGCCCGTCCACGGGTTGAGGACGGCCGTGTTGTAGACGATGAACCCGCCCGTCCCCATCACCAGGAGCCCCGCGAGCACGGAGACCGCCAGCAGGGGACGCGTGGTGCGCATCCGCGCGAGCCGCACCCGCCATCCGCCGCCCCGCTCTTCGCCGCGTGGCCAGAAGAGGTTGGAGAGGATCGCCAGCAGCACGGCCACGCCGCCCCAGAAGAGCGCGTACCAGCTCCACGCCCCCTGCGCGCCGCCCCACCCGTTCATGTCCGAGTACCGGAGCGTGGGGGTGGAGGCGTACACCAGCAGGTTGTGCTTCACCAGGATGCCCACGGCGATGGGCCCGGCCACGTAGTAGACCAGCATCACGAAGTGGCCGACGTACTTGTGGTTGGAGAGCGTCTGCACCGCCATCGCCAGCACGATCAGCGGCAGGTACGTCCCCAATAGCTGGTGGACGAAGAGGGTGGTGAGGTACTGGCCGATCTCGAACCGGAAGTATCCGCGCGACGCCTGGATCAGCATCCCGCACACCATGCACGCCGCCAGCAGCAGTGTCACCGCCACCGCGAGCGCCGCCGTCTTGGCCACCAGCGGCACCCAGGTGGGGACGGGCGCCGCGTCGTGGAGCTGGTGGGTGCGCCGGTCGCGCTCCATCCACACCAGCTCGCCGGAGTAGAAGGTGATGACGATGAGCACGAACAGCGCGAAGCTGCCACCCAGCGTCTCCAGCACCTTGTAGGTGACCGGGAAGGTGCGCGTCCCGTAGATCTCGCCGATGTCGCCGCCCACCAGCAGGACGAAGAAGAGGCAGAAGCCCACGATGATGGCGAAGTACACGTTCCCCACCACGTCGTGAAGCGAGCGGCGGAAGGTGGCCGCGAGCTGAAGGGCGTGCGCGCGCCCGTCGAAGGTGCGGCGGGCGCGCGGCATCACCACCGGCGCGTCATCGTCCGCTACGCGGCGCCGGCCGGAGGGCCGGTTGAGGTCGCGCTCGTCCGCCGCGTGCGCGAAGCGGAAGCGGTGAGCCCCCCACGCGAACACCGCCGCGCCCACCGAGAGCCAGAGCGCGCGGTTGAGCAGCAGGAGCGGCGGGAGGGGGAGGAGCGCGCGGTTCTGCTCCGTCACCGTCCAGTAGCGGGCGGAGCGCAGCGTGGGCGCCACGCCGAACGGGTCCACCAGGTAGAACAGCCACTCCTCCTCCACCGCCCCCGCGAACAGCAGCGCGATCGCCCACCCCACCAGCAGCCCGAACCCACCCACGTACGCCGGCAGCATCCGCCGCGTCACCGCAGTGAGCACCAGGAAGAGAGCCGAGGTGAAGAGCAGGTTGGGGAGCGTCATCACCGCGATGGCGTGCAGGTACGCGCGCGGATCGAACGGCCCCACCCGGGCCGCATCCACGAACGGCGAAGCGCTGGCCACCGCGATCCCCAGCGGGATCCCCAGAAAGATCACCAGGTTGGCGACGACGGCGCCCACGTAGCGCCCGGCCAGGTACGCCCACTTCGGCACGGGCGTGGTGAAGAAGAGCGGATACGCCCGCGTCTCGAAGTCGCGGAACACCGCCGTCCCCGCGATGGCGGAGGTCACGGGCACGCCCAGCATCCCCAGCGTGAGCATCAGCGTGGTGATGCGGATGGGCGAGTTGGCCAGGAGCAGGTCGCTCCCCAGGTCGAAGTCGTTCCAGGCCCCCGCGCGCGAGGAAGTCACCGTCCACGCGATCAGGAACAGGATGCCGAAGTACACCCATGCCGAGATGCGCCGCAGGTGGTGGCGGATCTCGAACCCAAGGATCCCCCAGAACGCGCTCATCCGTCCTCCCGAAGCGCGTCCGCGCGGCGCTCGGCGAGAGGCGGCGGCTCGGCGGGCAGTGGCGGTGGCTCGTCGGCTCCCCGGGCGAATGGAACCTCGTCGGAGGGCGGCGGCGGCGGCTCG
>DASVSA010000439.1:0-15060 GCA_036388335.1 Longimicrobium sp.
GCGCGGCAAGCTGGGCAAAGTCGCCCTCGTGGCGTGCATGCGGAAGCTGCTGACCATCCTCAACAGCATCCTCAAGCACGCGCAGCCCTGGTCGCCGCGGCTCGTCGCCGCCTGACCTTCATCACCGTTGCTCACCCGGCAGCTTACAGCTGCCACCCTCTCCCATAAACAACACGGGGGAGGGGACTACTTCGGATGCCGCGAGCCGGGTGGAGAACTCCTCCTCCGTGTCTCTGTGCCTCTGTGTTCCACCGTCTGAAGGGTGAGGGCGTGCCGGGCCTCAGCCGTAGACCCGTGCGAAGTAGTCCCCTCTCCCAGGGCGGTTACTGGGAGAGGGTGGCGGCTCTCAGGCCGCCGGGTGAGGGCCCCCCCGTCACGTACGCCGCGAACATCTCCTCCACCACGCGCGCCGGATCCTCGCAGATCCCCGCGTGCACGGGCGAGCTCTGCAGGATGTCCGAGCGGGGGGCGGTCAGCCAGTGGAAGCGCTCGGAGGGGGGCGCCAGGGCGACGGGGCCGCACTCGGGGCGGCCCTCGCTGATGCCCCGCCAGGAGAGCAGGTAGCGCGAGAGGAGCTCGGGATCGGTGCCGGGGAGGCGCGCGGCGAGGTCGGCGGCGTCGGCCAGGAGGCGCGCGGCGAGGAAGCCGGCGGTGCGCGCGTGGACGATCACGCCCACGTTCACGAAGGCGTGGAGGTGCACGCGCGGCACCACCCGGAGCACCGCGTAGTTGTACGAGACCCAGCTCATCGGCGGGCGGAGAGCGGGCGGGGAGGCTCGCTGAGCAGCCGCTCGCGGGCCGCGACAGCCTCCGCCGCGAAGGCGCGCGGGGCGGCGAGGCGCGCTCCCAGGTAGTCGCAGTAGCGGCGGCGGGCGGCCTCCGGCGTGTCGAAGTCGCCCGAGCTGAGCGGGCCGGCCAGGAGCTCGTCGGGCACGCGGGCCAGCACGCCGGTGAGCACGTCGTCCGTGAGGAGGGCGGCCATGGCGGCGTCCGTCTCCTCCAGCCCCTCGGCGGCGCGCAGGAGGACGTGGTCGCGGATGAGGGGGAAGGGCGCACGGGCCCGCGCCTCGTCCACCGTGGCCCAGTTGTGATGCACGTAGAGCGCGGCGCCGTGGTCGATGAGCCAGGGGCGCCCCTCCCACACCATCAGGTTGGGATTCCGGGCGCTGCGGTCGGGGTTGGTGACCAGCGCGTCCAGCCAGACCACGCGCGCGGCGAAGTCCGCCGTCACCAGGTGGCCGGCCGCCGCGAGGTCGAAGTTGAGGGCGCCCTCCAGGTAGCGCAGCCCCACGTTGGGCCCCTCGCTGGCGCGCAGCAGGTCCTGGATCTCGGGATCGGGCTCGCTGCGCCCGAAGGCGGAGAGGAGCTCGATGCGCGCCAGCTCGGGCACCGGCAGGCCCATCTCGCCCGCCAGCAGTCCCACGATGAGCTCCGCGACGAGCGCCTTGGGCCCCTGCCCCGCCCCGCGGAACTTGACCACGAACATCCCTCCGCCCTCCGTGTCCACCACGGCCGGCAGCGAGCCGCCTTCGCGGAGCGGAACGAGGTATCGCGTAGCTGTGAACGATGGGAGCTGGGCCACTCGCTCGCCTCCTGGAAGTTGGACGGCCGCCGGTCTCGCGGCCCGTCGAAACTACGATGCGGCGCGGCGAAAAGGGAGGGCGCTTGACAGGCATCGCCCGCCGGAGCAAGATGCGACCGCCTTCCCGTTCCCCGTTCCCCGTTCCCCGTTCCCGCCGTGACCCGTGCCCTCCCGCTCCTCACCGTCCTCCTGATGTCCCTCCCCGCCTCCGCCCAGCAGCGCCCGCGCGCCCGCGAAGCCGGCGTCGTGGTCGGCATCCTCGCGCCGGGACCGGCGAACGCGATCACCGACGTGGCCGGCGTGCGCGTGGGCCAGGTGACGGTGCGCGAGGGCGACAGCGTGAACACCGGCGTCACGGCCATCCTCCCCCACACGGGCAACCTGTTCCGCGAGCGGGTGCCGGCGGCGATCCGCGTGGGGAACGGCTTCGGCAAGCTGCTGGGCTCCACCCAGGTGCGGGAGCTCGGCGAGCTGGAGACGCCCATCCTCCTCACCTGCACCCTGTGCGTGTGGCGCGCCGCCGACGCCATGACCTCGTGGCTCCTGGCGCAGCCGGGGATGGAGGACGTGCGCTCCATCAACCCCGTGGTGGGCGAGACCAACGACGGCTCGCTCAACGACATCCGCGCGCGCCCCGTGCGCCCCGAGCACGTGGTGCGCGCCCTGGAGAGCGCGTCGGCGGGGGCGGTGGAGGAGGGCTCGGTGGGCGCGGGCGCGGGAACGGTGGCGTTCGGCTGGAAGGGCGGGATCGGGACGAGCTCGCGCCGCCTGCCGGCCGCCTTCGGGGGCTACACGGTGGGCGTGCTCGTCCAGAGCAACTACGGCGGGGTGCTGACGGTGAACGGGGCGCCGGTGGGGCGCGAGCTGGGCCGCTTCGCCTTCCAGCGCGAGCTAGCCGCCGTTCCGCCGGTGAACGAGGATCGCGCCGACGGCAGCATCATGATCGTCCTGGCCACCGACGCGCCGGTGGACGCGCGCAACCTGGACCGCATCGCCCGGCGCGCGCTGGGTGGCCTGTCGCGCACCGGCGCCACCATGACCAACGGCTCCGGCGACTACGTGATCGCCTTCTCCACCGCCGACGGAGTCCGCCGCCGTCCCGGCACGGCTCTCGTCAACATCCCCGATCTCCCCAACGACGCCCTCTCCCCCCTCTTCCAGGCCGCCGCCGAGGCGACCGAGGAGGCCATCCTCAACTCCCTCTTCCGCGCCACCACGGTGCGCAACGTCGAAGCGCTCCCCATCGACCGCACCCTGGAGATCCTCCGCCGCTACAACGCCCTGCGCTGGAACGAAACCCTCCCGCCGCGCAGGCCCTAACTCTCTGCGTCTGCCTCTGCGTGCGCCCATCTGTTTCAGGAGGCCCTTGCGCACCTCAGGGCCACGATTGATTTTATTCCCGTGCTACGTTCCCGCGTAGCAAGAGCACCCCCCGCCCAAGGCCTTACCCCGGAGGACTCCATGGAAGCGACCGATGCCGCCGACCTGATCAGCGAGATCCGCGACGAGATGCGCGAGGAGCGCGCAGAGCACGCGTCGGACGAGCGGTTCCGCAACGTGACCGCGCTGGTCATCGCCATCATGGCCGTGCTGCTGGCCATCGCGTCGCTGGGCGGCGGGAACGTGGGCGAGGACATGATCCACAACAACATCTCGGCGAGCGACACCTGGGCCTTCTACCAGGCCAAGAACGTCCGCCAGACCTCCTACAAGCTCGCCGTGGACGACCTCCAGGCCCTCCTCGCCGCCAGCCCCACGCTCTCGGGAGAGGCGCGCGCGCAGGTGGAGGCGAAGATCGCCGACTACAGGGCGACCATCGCCCGCTACGACGACGAGCCGGACGCCGCGGCGCCCAGCGACCCGCTGCGCGGCGAGGGGAAGAAGCAGCTCTCGGCGCAGGCGCGCAGCTACGAGCAGGCCCGCGAGCGCGCCGCCGAGCAGGACGCCAACTTCGACTACTCCAGCGTCCTCCTGCAGATCGCCATCGTGATGGGCTCGGTGGCCATCCTCGCCAACTCGCGCAAAGTGCTGTGGTTCGCCGTGACCATGGCGATGACGGGGACGATGCTGATGGTGAACGGCTTCTACCTCTTCGTCCACCTCCCGTTCTGAAGCCCTTTCGCTGCACGGGTCTGCCGCCGCGCCTTTGCACAGAGGGCGCGGCGGATTAGCTTGGAGGGGAAGCACCCACCCTTCGACAGGAGCACGCCATGCGCAAGATCCTTCCGTTTGTTGCCGTACTCGCGTTCGCCACACCGCTCGCCGCGCAGCACAACCACGGACAGGCCCAGCCGGGACAGCAGGGCCACGCGCACGAGATGGGCGTGCTCCCCGAGGGCTGGAAGGCGCGGGTGGACAGTGGCGGGGACATGAGCAAGGTCCACTTCATGGCCATGAGCGGCGGCTACCACGCCATCATGGGTCCGGCGGCGGTCTTCTACCGCCCCGCGGACCAGGCGCGCGGCATGTACACCCTGCAGGCCCGCTTCAACCAGCGTAAGGCCCCGCGGCACCCGGAGGCGTACGGCCTCGTGTACGGCGCGCGTGGGATCGAGGGCCCGGCGCAGGAGTACTTCTACTTCCTGGTGCGCGGCGACGGGAAGTACTCGGTGCGGCATCGCGCGGGCAGCGAGGTGCACACCCTGCAGGACTGGACCGACCACGCCGCCGTCGTCAAGCAGGACAGCGCGGGCGTAGCGAGCAACCTGCTCGCCGTGCGCGTGGGCGACACCACCGTGGACCTGACCGTGAACGGCACCCGCGTGGCGCAGTACCCGCGCACCCAGATGTCGGCCACCGACGGCGTGCACGGCGTGCGCATCAACCACAACCTGGACGTGCTCGTCGATCAGTACAGCCGTCAGTAAAAAGCTGGGCTCACACAGAGACACAGAGGCACGGAGAAGAAGTTCTTCTCCGTGCCTCTGTGTCTCTGTGTGAGATCTATTTCAGCGCCTGGATCGCGTCGAAGACTTCCAGCGCGAGGGGGACCCGGCCGAAGGGGGCACTCACCTGCACGCCCTGGATGATGGGGAGGGCGTCGCGCAGCATCTCCTGGGCGATGCGGAGGCCCTCCTCCACGCCGGCCTCCTTGCCGAGGGCGCTGGCGCGGCGCATCCGCTCCAGGATCTCGGGGGGAACGACGACGCCGGGGACCTCGTTGGCGAGGAACTCGGCGTTGCGCGCGGAGACGAGCGGCCAGATCCCCGCGATGATCGGGATGCGGATCCCCTCGCGCTCGATGCGCTCCACGAACGATTCCAGCTGGCGCAGGTCGAACACGGGCTGGGTGATGGCGTACTCGGCACCCGCCTCCACCTTCCAGTAGAAGCGCCTCAGCTCGTGCTCCAGGTCCTCCGCGCCCGGGTTGACGCCCACGCCCAGGACGAACGAGGTGGCGTCACCCAGGACGTTGCCGCCGGGGTCGAGGCCGCGGTTGAGGCGCGCGGCCAGGTTGGTGAGCCCGATCGCGTCGATGTCGAAGACGGCGGTCGCGTCCGGGTACGGCCCCATCTTGGGCGGATCGCCCGTGATGAAGAGCATGTTGCGCAGCCCCAGCGCCTGCGCGCCCAGCAGGTCCGACAGCATCCCCAGCAGGTTGCGGTCGCGGCAGGAGTAGTGGACCACGGCCTCCAGCCCCACCCGCTGCTGGATGAGGATGGCCGTCGCCAGCGCGCCCATGCGCGACTGCGCGCGCGGGCCGTCGGGCACGTTCACGCCGTCCACACCAGCTTCCTTGAGCAGCCGCACGCCGTCCAGCATCGCCTCGGGGTTCACGCCGCGCGGCGGTACGATCTCCACCGTTGTGAGGAACTCGCCCGCGGCAAGCTTGCGGCCCCAGTTGGAGCGCTCGGCCAGCGGCACGGGGTCGGTGGCGCGGCCGTCCGCCTCGGGCGCGTGCACGGAGATGCGCGGCGCCTGCGCGGGGGCAAGCATGCGGAGCGCGCCCGCCATGCGGGAGATGTGCTCCGGCGTGGTGCCGCAGCACCCGCCCACGAAGCGTACGCCCTTCCGGATGAGACGCGCCGTGTACGTGGCCATGTACTCAGGCGACGCCATGTAGATGGTGCGCCCGTCCACGTCGCGCGGGAGGCCGGCGTTGGGCTGCATGATGAGCGGCCGGTCGGTGGCCGTGAGCATGGCGTCGGTGGCGGCGAGCATGGCGCTGGGCCCCACGCTGCAGTTGAGCCCCACCACCTCCACCCCCATCGCCGAAAGCCGCTCGGCGAGGAGGGCGGCCTCGGTGCCGTACGCGGTACGCCCGTCCTCGCGCACGGTCATGTGCGCCACGACGGGGAGGTCGCACACCTCGCGCACGGCCAGCAGCGCCTGGTGGATCTCCTCCAGGTCCACGAACGTCTCCAGGACGAAGAGGTCCACCCCGCCCTCCGCCAGCCCGGTGGCCTGCTCGCGGAAGAAGGAGCGCGCCTCGGCCTGCGAGGTGGGCCCGAACGGCTCGATCCTCATCCCCAGTGGCCCGATGGCGCCGGCCACGCACACCGAGTCGCCGGCGGCCTTGCGGGCGAGCCGGGCGGCGCAGGCGTTGATCTCGGCGGTGCGGTCTTCCAGGCCGTGCCGCGCCAGCTTCACGCGGTTGGCGCCGTAGGTGTTGGTCTCCAGCACCTCCGCGCCGGCCTTGACGTAGGCCCTGTGCACGTCGGCCACCAGCTCCGGCTGGCTGACGCACAGCTCGTCGTAGCACCGGTTGATGTATACCCCCTTGGAGTACAGCATCGTCCCCATCGCCCCGTCGAAGAGGTGAGGACGGCCGTCGGCAAGGAGATCGCGGAAATTGGGCATAGTTCGGCTGCTCGGTGGTGCGAAAAAGTGCGTTAGTGCGTAAGTGCGTGAGTGCGTTCAAGAAGCGCGGTGTTCAACGCACTCACGCACTGACGCACTCACGCACTTCTATCCCTACATCGTAATCGGCGTGGTCCCGTGCACCGGCACCACCCACAGCACGCGCCCGTCTGCGGAGAAGCCAACCTCCGTCTCGCCGCGGCGCGGGCGGCAGGGGTTGGAGCGCGACTCGCCCGGGTACACCCACCGCGTTCGGGTGCGGCCGGAGAGCGAGCCGATGGTCTCTTCCACGGTGGGGCGCGGGGTGTTGGCCGGGAAGGTGTTGGCCAGATGGCCCAGGTCGTTGGCCGGGCAGTGCTCCGGCTCCGCCTTCATCCGCGCGGCCACGCTCGCGGAGTCGTCGCCCACGCGCACGCTCCCCGCCGCGCGCTCGCGCCCGCGGTCCCTGAACAGGTATACCCCCAGCACCACCAGCAGCCCCAGCCCGATGATGGCGGCGCTCACCATCCGCGAGCGCCCCCGGTTCGTCTTCAGCGCGCGATCGACGCTGTCGTATGCCTTTGCGATTGCGGCCTCCTCGCGCGTGGGCGCGCCGGGGTTTGAGATGCCAGAAACTTCGAACAGCAGGGCTCACACAGAGGCACAGAGGGGCGGAGGAGCGTTTTCTCCCTGTGTCTCCGTGTCTCTGTGTGAGATTGCTACTCCCTGCCCGTCGAGAAGTACTTCGCCGCCGGATGGTGCACGACCAGCGCGGCCGTGCTCTGCTCCGGGTCCAGCTGGAAGCCGGCCGTGAGGCCGACGCCGATGGACTCCTTGACCGGCAGGAGCTTGAAGAGCAGCTCGTGCTGCTCCACGTCCGGGCAGGCCGGGTAGCCCCACGAATAGCGCAGGCCGCGCGGCTCGCCGATCCCCAGCTCCTCGCGCACGCGGCGGTTCACCAGCTCCGCGGCGCCCTCGGCCGTCTGCACGCTGAAGCCGTGCAGGTAGTACCCCTCGCTGTAGTCGCCGCCCCTGGTGCGGCGCTCGATGAACTCCGCCGCGCGGTCGCCGCTCGTCACCACCTGCAGCGGGAGCACGTCCTGCGGGCCCTCGCCGTTGAGGGGGCGGAAGTAGTCGGCCAGGCACAGCTCCTCGCGGTCCTCCTGGCGCGGGAAGGCGAAGCGGCCCACCTCGGTGGCGCGGTCCTTGGGATCGAAGACGACCACCGCGTCGCCGTCGCGCCCCGCCGGGAAGTAGCCGTAGATGGCGCGCGGGCGCAGCCAGCCCTGCGTGCGGGCTTCAAGCGCGTAGCGGGCAAGGCGCGGCTCGAAGTCCTCGCGCACCAGGCGCTCCCACTCCTCGCCCTTGAGGTTGCGCGCGCCCCACTGCATCCGGTACAGCGTGTTGCGGTCGATGCACTCCACCACGTCGGCGACGGGGAGGTTGGAGAGCACCTTCCAGCCCCAGAAGGGCGGCGTGGGCACGTCGGCCGGGCCCACCGCCGGGTTCTCGCGCGAGGCGGGGCGCATCCCCTTGGCCTTGCTCTTGGCCTCCGCGTACGCGGCGGAGCGGCGGAGCATCTCCTCGTTGTGCTCGCGCACGAACTCGGAGCCGTTCTCGGCCATCAGGCTGTCCATGGTGGACAGGCCCTCGAAGGCGTCCTTGCAGTAGAACATCCCGGCCGGGAAGGGCGTTCCGCCATCCACCAGCGCCGCGCCGCGCACGAACGACGGGTTGATGGCCGCGCCGCCCACCAGCAGCGGATAGCTGAGGCCGCGCTTGTGGAGCTCCTGCGCGCACAGCGGCATCTGCTTGGAAGTCGACACCAGCAGCGCGGAGAGGCCGATGGCGTCGGCGCCCACCTCCTGCGCCTTCTCGATGATGGTGTTGACGGGCACCTGCTTGCCCAGGTCATACACCGTGTAGCCGTTGTTGGTCAGGATGGTGTTCACCAGGCTCTTGCCGATGTCGTGCACGTCGCCGTACACGGTGGCCAGCACCACCTTTCCCTTGGTCTGCCCCTCCGCCTTCTCCAGGTAGTTCTCCAGCTGCGCTACGGCGCGCTTCATCACCTCCGCGCTCTGCAGCACGAAGGGGAGGATCAGCTCGCCCGCGCCGAACTTGTCGCCCACTTCCTTCATCGCGGGAAGGAGCACGTCGTTGAGCACGGGCACGGCGCCCAGCTTCTCCACGGCGCGGTCGATCCACCCCTCCACCCCTTCCTTCTTGCGGTGCAGGATCTTCCAGTGAAGCGCCTCCTCCGGCTCCATCGCCAACGTGGGGTCGACGGACGACTCCACCTCCAGCGTGCTGTTCTCGTAGAAGGCGATGAACGCCGCCAGCGGGTCGAACTCGGGCGTGCGCCGGTCGAAGATCAGGTCGTTGGCAAGCTTGCGCTCGTCGTCCGGGATCTCGAAGTACGGCTTGACGTGCGCGGGGTTGATGATGGCCGTGTCCAGCCCCGCCTCCACGCAGTGGTGCAGGAACACGGAGTTGAGCACCGCCCGCGCCGCCGGCGACAGGCCGAACGACACGTTCGACACGCCCAGCGTCGTAAGCACGCCCGGGAGCCCTTCCTTGATGGCGCGGATCCCCTCGATGGTCTCCTCGGCCGACTTGCGGAACTCCTCGTCGCCCGTGGCCAGCGTGAAGGTGAGCGCGTCGAAGATCAGGTCCGACGGGGCCAGCCCGTACTCATCCACCGCGATGGCGTGGATCTTCTGGGCCGCCTCCAGCTTGGTCTCGCGCGTCTTGCACATCCCGCCCAGGTCGCGGTCGATGGTGAGCGCGATCACCGTGGCGCCGTGCGCGGCCACCAGCGGGAGGACCGCGTCGCACCGCTCGCGCCCGTTCTCCAGGTTGATGGAGTTGACGATGGCGCGCCCCGGCGACTGCTTCAGCGCCGCCTCGATCACCGGCGCCTCCGTGCTGTCGATGCAGAGCGGCGCGTCCACTCCCTGCGAGAGGAGCTTGACCACCGTCTTCATCTGCTCGTCCTCGTCGGGCCGCTCGGTGAGGGCCACGCACACGTCCAGCACGTGCGCGCCGCTCTCCGTCTGGTCGCGGGCCACGCCCAGCACCCCGTCGTAGTCGTCGCTCAGCAGCAGGCGCTTGACCTTGCGGCTCCCCTGCGCGTTCACCCGCTCGCCGATCATGGTGGGCCGCGGCTCCTGGATCAGGTCCGTGGCGCGGATGCCGGAGGAGAGGCGGGGGACGAAGGGAGCCTCGCTCACCTTCGGCTTGACGCCGCCCACGCGCGACACGAGCTCGCGGATGTGCTCCGGAGTGGTGCCGCAGCACCCGCCCACCACGCGCACGCCGTGCTCGTTCACGAACTCGGCGAGCTGCTCGGCGAAGGGCACCGGCTCCAGCGGGTACACGGCCACGCCGCCGTCGTTGTGAGGGATCCCCGCGTTGGGGATGCACGACACGGGGAGGCGCGCGTTCTCGCCCAGGAAGCGGATGGGCTGCCTCATGTGCTCGGGGCCGGTGGAGCAGTTGAGCCCCACCACGTCCACCCGCAGCGACTCCAGCGTCACCATGGCCGCGGCGATGTCGGTGCCCAGCAGCATGCGGCCGGAGGTGTCCAGCGTCACCTGCACCTGCAGCGCCACCGGGCGCCCGGATTCGCGGATGGCCGCGCGGCACCCGAAGATGGCCGCCTTCACCTCCAGGATGTCCTGCGACGTCTCCACCAGCAGCACGTCCACGCCACCCTCGATCAGCGCCGCCGCCTGCTCCTGGAAGACCGGGGCCAGCTGGTCGAAGGTGATGTTCCCCAGCGTGGGGTCGCTCGCCGACGGCAGGAAGCCGCTGGGGCCGATGGAGCCGGCCACGAAGCGCGGCTTCTCGGGCGTGGAGAAGCGGTCGGCCACGCGGCGGGCCAGCGACGCGGCCGCCACGTTGATCTCGCGCACGCGCTCCTGCAGCCCGTACTCGCGCAGCGTGATGCGGTTGGAGCGGAAGGTGTCCGTCTCCAGCACGTCGGCGCCGGCTTCCATGAACGAGGCGTGGATCTCCTCGATCACGTTCGGCTTCGAGATCACCAGGTAGTCGTTGCACCCCTCCAGCGTCTCCCCGCCGAAGTCCTCGGGCGTGAGGTTGTAGCGCTGGACGGAGGTTCCCATCGCGCCGTCGAATACGAGGACGCGCTGGTCGAGTGCTTCGAGATAGGGCGGACGAGGCTGCTGCATGCGTTATATCCAGAGAAACAAAGGCCCCGCGGCTCTCTTGGAGTGCGGGGCACGGCATACCAGAACGGGCTACCGGAGATCCCGACTCTTTAGCGTTTTTTAAGGTGGTCGCAAGCGGTCGCGGCAAATTCATCCACCGCACGCACATCGGCGTGCAACACACAATCTACACCGAAACACTTCGGGCGCAACCCGTTGGGGCAATCCGGCACTGGGTCGGTTCGAACGGGACGGTTCAGCCGGAGGTGCCCGGTCGCACTCACACCCCGCGCGAACTGGCGCCCAGGACGATAGGAAAGTACACTCCGATGCCGGTCACCGGCCCGCCACGTATCCACTTCCGCTGAACTGGAAACCATGATCCGTTTTCGACACGCCCTCGTATGCGGCTTGGTTCTTCTCGCCGCGTGCCACCCCAAACCCGCCCCGCCGTCACCCGGCGCGCTCGCTGCCCCGGTGAAGACCGTGACTCCCGTCGAACAGGCTTTGCGCGCGATGGCTGCCGGCGGGGAGATCCCAGCGGACCTGGTCGTAAGCTACAGCGACATGCACGGCATGCACGGCGGGAGCACCATTTCGCTGAGCGGGAGCGGTGCACTCCAGAGCGAGCAAGTCAGCCAGAATGGCCGTACCCGCCGAGCGGGCATGGTGAGCAGCGACTCGGTACGTGCAATCGTGCAGCTTCTTGTGGAGCTGGAGGCATGGGAACAACGCACTCCCCCCCGCCGGCCCGTGCCCGACGAAAGCGCCGCGGGTCTCACCATTCGCGTGGCGGGGCAGGAGGCGAGAATCTGGGAGTGGTACAACGAAATGGGTGCGAACGACCGGTTGTCGAGGGTCTTTGCGCGGCTCGTAACACACGCCGCGCGCCTCGCCGCCACCTGACGGCTCCTCTGTTCCTCTGTGTGAGGCCGCCGTTCACCTCGCCGACGGGCGCGCCATGATGCGCTTCCGCTTGGCGCCCGGCTCGCGGGCCATCACGGTGTTGCGGATCATAGGGGCTCACACAGAGAGACGGAGCCACGGAGAGGAGGCTTATTCGCTCCCGACCAGGCTCTCGATCTCGTCGGGATGCACAGGGACGGCGCGGGTGATGACCTCGTGGCCGTCGGTGGTGACGATGACGTCGTCCTCGATGCGGACGCCGATGCCGCGGTAGCGCTCCGGGACGTCTTCAGCGTCGGGGATGTAGAGGCCCGGCTCCACGGTGAGCAGCATGCCGGGCTCCAGGGCGACGGGGGAGCCGTCGGCGGCGGCGTAGGCGCCTACGTCGTGGACGTCCAGGCCCAGGAAGTGGGAGGTCTGGTGCATGAAGTAGCGCTGGTGCGCCTTGGCCTCGATCACCTCGTCCACCGTGCCCGTCACCAGCCCGAAGTCGATCATCCCCTGCACCAGGATGCGCCGCGCGGCCTCGTGGATCGCCGTGAAGGGCGCGCCCGGCTGGATGGCGGCGATGGCGGCTTCCTCGGCGGCGAGGACGACCTCGTACACCTCGCGCTGCGCGGGGGTGAAGCGGCCGTTGACCGGGAAGGTGCGCGTGATGTCCGAGCAGTAAAGCCCCAGCGCGGCGCCCGCGTCGATCAGCACGAGGTCGCCGTCCCCGGTGCGGCGGGCGTTGTCCACGTAGTGGAGCACCGTCGCGTTCGTACCGCTCCCCACGATGGTGGGGAACGCGGTGCCCGCGGTGGGCCCCGCCGCGCGAAAGGTGGAGTCGATGCGCGCCTCCAGCTCCCACTCGCCCACGCCGGGACGGGCCATGCGCATGGCCGCGGCATGCGCGCGCGCGGAGATCTCGGCGGATGCGCGGATCTGGTCCAGCTCGCCCGGTTCCTTGATGGTGCGCATGCGGTCCAGCACGGTGGCCGGGTCGCGCACGTCGGCGGGGCCCTTGCCGGAGCGCGGGCGCGTGCGCCGGAAGCCGCGCAGAAGCTCGGTCACGCGGCCGTCCATCGCCGCGTCGGAGCCCAGGGAATAGACGATGGCGTCGGCGGGCTCCAGCAGGCCCCTGAGCCGCTCGTCCAGCTCGGTGAGCGGGTACGCGGCCGTGGCCCCGAACTTCTCGCGCGCCCCCTCCGGCCCGGCGCGCGGCCCATCCCACAGCTCGCGCTCCGGGTTCCTCGCGCGGACGAAGAGCGTCAGGCGGTGCTCCGCGTCGTGCGGCGTCAGCACGGCGACGGTGCCCGGCTCCGCGAACCCGGTCAGGTAGAAGAGGTCGCTGTCCGGCCGGTACCGGATCTCGGTGTCGCGCGACTTCACCAGCTCCGGCAGGGCGCACAGGATCGCCACGCCGCCGCCGATCTCGCCGAGGAACCGCTCGCGTCGGAGGCGGTGGATCTCGGAGGTCGCGTCGGCGGGCATCACAGCGTCTCGCGAAGGGCGGCCTGCACGCGGGGGGCGAGGTCCGTCCAGCTCGCCGCGTCGTCCTTGGTGACGGTCACGAAGTCGGCGACCATGAAGACGGAGCGCACCCCCGGCTCCGCCATCAGCCGCGCGGCCACTGCGTCGCCCCGCGCCTCGGCCGGCGAGTCGAAGGTGAGGCCGCTGCGCCCTTCCACCAGCGTGCGGCCCACCGTGAACTTCCCCGCGTTGGGATTGGGGGTCTCGTGGAACTTGACCTTCGCCTTCGCCATCCGTGCGCTCCGGGGTTGAGGGGCTGTCCCAAGGATAGATCCCACCACCGCGTCGCGCAACGAAGGCGCCTCGCCGCGACGGATGGCGCGCGTTAGCTTGCCGCGCGCCGGCACAACCATCCGGCGGATCGGGGGTACGTACGGAAGTCCGCTCTGAAGATGGCCCGAGTTTCCAGTCGATGATTCGCAAGCACTTCTTCGCGCTCGCCGCGTGCGCGCTGGCTGCTCCGCTGTCCGCGCAGACCGTCCAGGCCCCGACACCTCGCCCCGCTCCGCTGGTGGATGCGTGCAGCGTCCGCCCCATCGAGCGGCTGGGCCGCAACCCCACGCCTGGCGAGCTGCGCTGCCGCTACGGCGCGCGCGGCCCAGGGCTCTTCGGCCTCCTCTCGTACCAGGACGTCCCGGTGTACCAGCCGGCGACGCCGCTCCCCGGCACGCACGTCGTGGGCGTGCCGGGGATGCCGCACCCGCAGGTCGGGGAGAGCTACGAGCAGTGGGAGTGGAGGATCCTGCGCACGGCGTTCGGGCCGGAGGTGCGCCGCACGTACCGCGAGATGGAGCTGCTCGATCCCATCGTGGGCTCCAAGATCCGCCGCATGGAGCAGATCCTCCGCTCGCGCGGGGTGCGCGTGCGCCGGCGCGAGACGTGGCGCTCGCCCCAGCGGCAGGCGTGGCTCTTCCAGCAGGGGCGCAGCCGGCCTGGCTTCTTCGCCACCAGCACGCTCACCTCCTGGCACTGCCGCGTGGACCGCCTGGGGCGCGCCGCCGCCCGCGCCGCCGACTACGACGTGGCCGCCTCGCAGATGCCGGCCTTCCACGAGGCCGCGCGCGAGGTGGGGCTGGAGAGCTACGGCGCGGACTCCAACGACCCGGGCCACGTCTATCTCCCCGACACGGACGCGGCTGCGGGGCTGGAGCTGGCGGTGCTGCGCCTCATCCCGCGCGTCGCCCACGTGACCCTCGCCACCGGCCGCCCCGACGGCGAGCCGCACCCGCCGGGCGCGTCGTCGCGCTGGTGGCAGCTGGAGCAGGCGTTCGTGGCGAACAGCTTCTCCCCGCTCCCCGCGACCGATCCCGTGCGCCCGCCACTCCCTGGCCTCACGCGCAGATGAGCCCTCACCCGGCAGTTTACAGCTGCCACCCTCTCCCAGTAACTGCCCTGGGAGAGGGGACAAAGTCGTGTGCGGCGAGCGGCGACCCAGCACGCCGAGAGGACGGGCGCGATGAATCGCGCCCCTACGAGGTCATGCGCCGCGAGCCGGCCGCGGCGGCACCGCACGCGAAGTAGTCCCCTCTCCCACGCTGTTTGTGGGAGAGGGTGGCAGCTGTAAGCTGCCCGGTGAGGGCCTCAGCCCGGGAACACGGTGCCGGCCAGGCGGTCCAGCGCGGCGCGCACCTGCACGATCCCCGCGGTCCCCACCACCAGCAGCGCCAGCGTGGTGAGCGCCACCAGCGCGATCAGCCGCGCGCGGATGCTCAGGCCGCGCGCGGAGGATGGGCCCGGCTTGTGGGTGTCGTCGCGCCGCGGAGCGGTGTGGGAGGGCACTTCACGGTCCCGGACGGCCATGGGCCTATCGGTTCGAGGGTCGATGTGGTGCATCAATCTCACGTAACATCCCCCGGACCCTAACGCTTCGTACCCGACGGGCGGCCCGCACCCGCTCCCAAGTACGGCCCCGGGCGGCCTCACCTCCATCGCGGGTAACACTTTAGATACGATTTCAGCGGCGCTTCTTCCGCAGCGCCCACGCGGAGTGTGAGTACCGGCTTCACGATTCTGGACGCCGGATGCACACCCCCTCGTGACCATCCCGTTATGGAGCCTCTGCTTCTTTTATGCGGTGCATCACGCGCAGAAGCCATGGCGGAGGAAGAG